>JAKAYQ010000011.1 GCA_021826725.1 Actinomycetes bacterium | reverse complement strand
CGGTGTCGTTCGAGGTGAACGTGGCTGCGACGGCGTCGGGTTCGATCTCGAACACCGGCTACTGGACGGGTCCGGGGTGTTCGACGGCGGCTCCGGGCTGCCCGACGAACACGACGAGCACGCCGGTTGGTAGTGGTGCGAAGTTCACGGTTGCGAAGTCGGTGTCGGCGACGTCGGTGACGGCGGGCCAGTCGGCGCCGGTGACCTACACGCTGACGGCGACGAACACCGGGACGTCGGCCTCTGCGGCGCCGGTGACGGTGACCGACACGGTGCCGGCGGGTACGACGCTGGTGTCGGGCTCGCCGGCGTGTGGTGCGACGTCGTCGGTGACGTGCGTGGCGTCGGTTTCGGGTTCGACGATCACGTGGACCATCGGTGCTGGTGTGGCGGCGAACGCCTCGGTGTCGGTGTCGTTCGAGGTGAACGTGGCTGCGACGGCGTCGGGTTCGATCTCGAACACCGGCTACTGGACGGGTCCGGGGTGTTCGACGGCGGCTCCGGGCTGCCCGACGAACACGACGAGCACGCCGGTCACCAACAACTCCGGGTTCGACCTGGTCGAAACCTCCACACCGGCCACGGTGACGGCAGGCACCCCGATCGATCTCACCTACACGGTGATGGCGAAGAACACGGGGAGCTCCGTGTCCAACGGCCCGGTGACGGTGACCGACACGATCCCGGCGGGCACGACCCTCGTCTCTGAGGGGTGCGGGACGGCTCCGACCGGAGTGACCTGCACGGCATCGGCAACGGCGACGACGGTGACGTGGTCGATCGGGCCTGGCGTGCCGGCGGGGCAGAGCGTTCCGCTCACGTTCGCGGTGACAGCAGACCAGTCCGCCGCGGCGGGACCGATCACGAACGCGGCGAGCTGGACCGGTCCGGGTTGCGCCGGGAGCACCCCGTGCACCAGCAACACGGTCGACAACTACATCTCGACGATGATCGTGACGCTCTCGTCCACCCCGGCGAACGTGACGGCCGGGCAGGCCGGACCGGTGACCTACACCCTGACGCCGGTCTACGACAGCCCGGCTGGCACGGCATCGAGCGGCACGCTGACCGTGACCGCCTCGGCGCCGCAGTACACCACGCTGATCCAGACGTCGCCGTCCTGCGGCACGCTGACCAGCTCGACCACGCCGAGCTGCACGGTTGGATACGACTCGAGCACGGGCGTGATCACGTGGACCATCGGCCCGGGCATCGCCAACGGCAGCGGGCCGTCGGTCACCTACCAGGTGACGGTGAACGCCAACACGCCGGACAAAACGACCATCTCGAACTCGGCTGACTACAACTACTCCGGCGACGACCCGTCGACGAACCCGGTGCAGACAGGCGTCACCAACAATGCAGCGTTCACCGTCACCAAGGCGGTGTCGGCTTCGACGATCACCGCCGGCAGCTCCACACCGCTGACCTACACCTTGGAGATGCAGAACACCGGTGAGTCCACGTCGACGACGACGGCGAGCGTCACCGACACGGTGCCGGCCGGTACGACCCTGGTTGCCGGTTCGGCGGCCTGCCCGGCCGCGGACAACGGCGTCACGGTCCCGTGCACCGTGACGGTGAGCACGACCTCGTCCGGTACGTCGATCACCTGGGACATCGGCGCCGGCATCACCGGCGGCGAGTCCTTCGCATTGACCTTCCAGGTGGACGTGGCCGCCTCGACCACGGGCACCGTGCAGAACCAGGCGCAATGGACGGGGGTGGGTTGCACGCTGACCGGGAGCGCCACCAGCTGCGACACCAACCCGGTGACCACCACGGTCAACTCGCCAGCCGCCTTCACCGTCACCAAGTTGGTGTCGGCTTCGGTCGCCACCGCAGGGCAGGCGACACCGTTGACCTACACCCTGGTGGCGCAGAACCAGGGCCTCTCCGCCTCCACGGCGGGTGTGACCATCACCGACACGGTGCCGGCAGGAACCACCTACGTCACCGGCTCGGCGAAGTGCGCTTCGGGCGTGTCCACCAGTGTGTCGTGCACGGCCAGTGAGACCGGAAATGTGGTCACCTGGGTGATCGGCTCCGGTATCTCCGCCGGTGGGACAGTCGACGTGTCGTTCGCGGTGACCGTCGACAGCAGCGCCACCGGCCAGATCAGCAACGTGGCCTCGTGGACCGGACCTGGCTGCACCACGGCCGGTGGATGCCCGAGCACCACGGTGGTCACGACGTTGACGTCGCCCGCCACGCTCACCGCCGTCAAGCTCGCCGGTGCCGCCACGGTCTCGGCCGGGCAGGCAGCACCGCTTCCCTACACGATCGTGGTCACGAACACCGGCATGTCGCCCACCCAGGTCCCGGTGACGGTGACCGACCTGGTCCCGACCGGTACCACCTACACCGCTGGTTCTGCGGCGTGCGGGTCGACCACGCCATCCTGCACGGGATCCGAGTCTGGCGGCACCGTTACCTGGACGATCGGGTCCGGAATCGCTCCCGGCCAGTCGATCGACCTGACGTTCTCGGTAGCTGTGCCGGTCACGACGACCGGTGAGATCGCCAACACCGCGGCATGGAGCGGCCCCGGCTGTTCGCCGGCCGGTACGGCAACGAGCTGCCCGACGAACACGGTGCAGACCTATTCGAACGGGCCTGCCGGTATCACGGTGACGAAGCAGGTCTCCGCCTCAGTCGCCTCTCCGGGCCAGTCGACGCCGCTGACCTACACGCTGGTCGTGCAGAACGGCGGTCTGTCCACCTCGACCGCCCCGGTGACGGTGTCGGACACAGCTCCTACCGGGACGACGCTCGTGTCGTCATCGTGGACCTGCCCTGCATCGCTGGGCGCGTCGTCGTGCACGGTGTCGGAGACGGGCGGGACGATCACCTGGACGATCGGTGCCGGTCTGGCTCCGAGCCAGACGCTGGACCTCACCTTCAAGGTCACGGTCGACGCCACTGCTACAGGGCAGATCACCAATGTCGCCTCGTGGAGCGGTCCGGGCTGTACGCCGGCCTCTGGGAGCACGACCTGCCCGTCCACTCCGGTGACGACCCTGGTCAACCCGCCTGCGGGCTTCACCGTCTTCAAGCAGGCATCGTCTGCGAGCGTGACAGCGGGGCAGGCAGCACCGCTCACGTACACGCTCACCGTGCAGAACACCGGTCCGTCGGCGTCGACTGGTGATGTCGTCGTGACCGATGCCGCCCCTGCTGGCACGACCTACGTCGCCAACTCTGCTGCATGCCCGACCACGAGCGGTGCCACCTGCGCCGTGGTCATCGGGACGGGCAGCAACCCGACCATCACCTGGACCATCGGGCCGGGGGTGGCTGCCGGCGGCAGCCTGCAATTGACCTTCGCGGTCGCAGTGTCCCCGACGGCTACCGGTGTGATCACCAACACGGCCCAGTGGACCGGGCCAGGATGCACCCCCGCGACCGGGCAGACGACCTGCCCGTCGACCCCGGTGACCACGCAGGTGGTCAACGCTTCGACGGTCACGGTGACCAAAGCAGTCTCCGCCACCTCGGTCACCGCCGGCCAGGCAGCACCGCTGACCTACACCCTCACGGTGGACAACGCCGGGACGTCGGCAACGGTCACGCCCATCGTGGTGGTGGACTCGGCTCCGACCGGCACCGCCCTGATCGACAGCAGTCCGAGCTGTGGCACGCTCGCTGCTGCAGCGTGCAGCTTCACGGTGTCGGGCAGCAGCGTGACCTGGACCATCGCGCCAGGCCTGGCCGCTGCGGCCAGTGACGCACTCAGCTTTGCGGTGTCGATCCTGCCTTCGGCCACCGGCACCATCTCCAATACCGCCGTCTACACCGGCCCCGGGTGCACCGTGAGCATCGGCTGCGGCACGAACACGACGACCACCACAGTCGCCAACGGTGCCCAGTTCACGGTCAGCAAGTCGGCGTCGGCCACCTCGGTCGTCGCCGGTCAGAGTGCGCCGCTCACCTACACGATCGCCGTGGACAACACGGGGCTGTCGACCTCGAGCAGCTCGGTCGTGGTGCAGGATGCCGCCCCTGCTGGTACCACGCTCCTTGGCAGCTCCCCGAGCTGCGGGGCGCTCACGGCCGGCACCACGCCGTCGTGCAGCGTTGCGGTCGACAGCGCCGGCACCATCACCTGGACGATCGGGGCCGGTGTGGCTCCCGGACAGGTCGTGGACGTCACGTTCGCCGTGGCCATCCCGGCATCGACGACCAGTGCCACCATCACGAACGTGGCCCAGTGGAGCGGCCCGGGCTGCACGCCCACGACCGGCACCACCTGCTCGACCACGCCGGTCACGACGACCGTCACCAACGGTGCCGATGTGACTGTCACCAAGTCGGCCTCCCCGTCGCCGGTCGTGGCGGGCACCGACCTGGGCTACACGCTGACGGTCGACAACACCGGCACGTCCGTGTCGGACGCGCCGGTGAGCGTGGTCGACGCCGCTCCGGCGGGCACAACGCTCGTCGCCGGCTCGGAGTCGTGTGGCACAGCGGGTGCAAGCACCACGCCCACCTGCTCGTTCGCTGTGTCTGGCAACGGGCAGATCACCTGGAGCATCGGCGACGGTCTCGCCCCCGGCCAGACGATCGCCCTGACCTTCGCGGTCGCGGTGCCGGCGTCGGCGACCGGGTCGATCTCCAACATCGGCTCGTACACAGGCCCTGGGTGCACGCCGGCCTCGGGTAGCAGCAGCTGCCCGACCAACTTGGTGACCACTCCGGTGACCAATGCCGCCGCTGTGACCGTCCAGAAGTCGGTGTCGGCGACCACGGCCACCGCCGGTCAGGCAACACCGCTCACGTACACCCTTGCTGTCACCAACACCGGCAAGTCCAACACGGTGGGCGCGGTGACAGTGACCGACTCGGTGCCCACGGGGACGCTGCTGTCGGGCAGCCCAGGCTGCGGAGGCCTTGCGTCGTCCGCATGCTCGGTCAACATCGCCGGTGGCACCATCACCTGGGACCTCGCAGCTGGCCTGACGCCAGGGCAGGTCGTCGACCTCACCTTCTCCGTGTCGGTCGATGCCACGACCACGGCTCCCATCGTCAACACGGCAATCTGGACCGGTCCGGGCTGCACGACTGCTGGCGGCTGTTCGTCCAACCAGGTGACCACCACGGTCACCAACGGTGCTGCGTTCAGCGTGGTGAAGTCGGCGCCCACATCGGTCGTTGCGGGTCAGGCCACACCGCTCACCTACACCCTGACGGTGAAGAACACCGGCCCGTCCACGTCGACCGGGACCCTGACGGTCCAGGACGCGGCGCCCGGGCAGACAACGCTGGCTGCCGGCACGGCGAGCTGCGGATCGCTCGCCGGCTCCACCGTCAGCTGCAGCGTGGTGGTGTCCGGTTCGACCGTCACCTGGACGGTCGGCGCCGGTGTGGCACCGGGCCAGTCGTTCACCCTGACATTCGGTGTCGACGTCGCTGCCAGTGCCGCCGGGTCGATCACGAACACGGCGGCGTGGGGCGGTCCTGGCTGTGCCACGACCGGCGTCTCCTGCAGCTCCAACCAGGTGACGACCGGCGTGTCCAACGGTGCGTCGTTCGCAGTGGTGGGCAGCAGCACGCCGGCCACCGTGTCGGTCGGGGGAACGACACCGATCAGCTACACGCTGGCGGTCACGAACACCGGCCCGTCCGCATCGACCCAGCCGGTGACCGTGAGCGAAACCCTGCCGACCGGGGCGCAGCAGCTCGACCTGGTCGTCGGGAGCGAGGCCTGCCCGGCGATCACCAACGGCGTCACCTGCTCGGTGGTTGTCGCGGGGAGCACGATCACCTGGACCATCGGTGCCGGTGTGGCTCCGGGCCAGGTCATCGACCTGAAGTTCCAAGCCGGCGCCGACGCCAACGACTCCGCCGGTCATGTCGTGCAGACCGCTACGTTCACCGGCCCGGGATGCACCGGGACCTGCAACAGCAACGGCGTTGTGAACTACATCTCGAACATGACCGTCTCGCTCGCCTCCAACCCGGCAAACGTCACGGCTGGTTCAGGCATCCCGGTCATCTACACGCTGTCTGCCAGCTATGACAGTCCGGCAGGGACGGCGTCGAGCGGGATCCTGACCATTACGGCTACCGCACCCTCGGGCACTGTGCTCGACACGAGCTCACCGAGCTGCGGCACGCTGAGCGCTACCGTCGCACCGACGTGCACGGTTGCGTACGACGCCACGACGGGCGTGATCACCTGGACGATCGGTCCGGGTGTGGCAGCCGGCGCAACGCTGAACGTCACCTACGAGGTGAATGTCGATCCCGGTACGCCGAACGGCACGACCATCATCAACCAGGCGAACTACACGTACGCCGGCGACGACCCGTCGACGAACCCGACGAACACCGGAGTGAACAACGACGCGAACTTCGGTCCGACGGTGACCAAGTCGGCAACCCCGGCGTCGGTGCTCGCCGGGTCGACCACGCCGATCGTCTACACGATCACCGCCACCAACGGCGGGGCGTCGACGTCGGCGTCTTCGCTGGTGATCGTCGACGCCGTCCCGGCAGGCACGACCTACGTGGCGGGCTCCGCTACGTGCGGCACCCTGACGGGGAGCACCACGTGCAGCGCGGTGGTCTCGGGAACGACGATCACCTGGACGATCGGCAACGTGCCCGGTGGTGCCTCGGTCTCCGTCGGGTTCGACGTGACGGTCAACGCCGCTACCGGGAGCAAGGGTGTGTCGAACACGGCCACCTGGACCGGCCCAGGGTGCACACCGGCGGCGGGGGCGACCGCCTGTGACAGCACCACCGTCACGACGACCACGACGACGTCGGTCCCGACGCCCAACCCAGTGCCCAGTCCGAGCTTGACGTGGACGAAGGCCGGGAGCCCGACGTCCATCGCCACCGGCTCCACGTCACCGATCACCTACACGTTGGACGGGACGAACAGCGGCAACGGTGCCACCACGGGAGCAACGGTCGTGGTCGACTCGGCTCCCGCCGGGACGACACTGGTCGCCGGTTCGGAGACGTGTGGCAGCCTGTCGGCAACCAGCACCCCGTCGTGCACGATCAGCGTCACGGGTAGCACCGTGACGTGGACGATCGCGGCGGGACTGGCCGCAGGGGCTGCTGTCGAACTGTCCTTCGAGGTGCAGTTGGCGCCGTCGGCTGCTGCCGGCACGGTCATCACCAACACCGCAACGTGGACTGGTGCAGGATGCACCACCGCCGGCGGGTGCCCGTTCACGGTCACCACTCCCACCACAGTCACTGGCGCAGCTGTCGTGACGGTGGTGAAGTCGGCTAATCCGACCAGCGTGACTGCCGGCGCCGGCACCGACGCCACCTTCACGATGGCGGTGACGAACACCGGCACAGCTCCCACGGCCACGCCGACTGTCGTCACCGACGCAGCCCCAACCGGCACCAGCTACCTCGCCGGTTCGGCCAGCTGCGGCTCGCTGTCGTCGACCTCCACCCCGAGCTGCTCGGTGGTGGTGTCGGGCAGCTCGCTCACCTGGACCATCGGTGCGGGCCTGGCCGCCGGAGCGACGGTCGACCTGTCGTTCCGGGTGGGCGTGGACGCCATCGTGGCGGCGGGCACCACCATCACCAACACCGCCACGTGGACCGGCGCCGGGTGCACGACGGCTGCCGGATGCCCGTCGACGACGGCGGCGATCTCGGTGAACCCGGGCCCGGTGACCCAGGTCCTGACCAGCACCCCGCCGTCGGTGACCACCGTGGCGCCGGCGCCGGCGCCGGTCATCGAGGCGTCACAGGGTGCAGCTCCGATCGTCGGCGCGACGACCGTCCACACGGGGGAGCCGTGGGCCGGCTCCGGACGCCTGGTGGCGCTCCTGGCCGGTCTCGGCGGTCTGCTGATCCTGGCTGGCGGTGTGCGCCGGCGCCGGGTGGTGCGGGCGCGGTGAGCACACACCACTGAGTAGGTGCCGCCCGGTGGCGGGAACCGGATGAGGATCCGGGGCTCGGGTCACCGTGCGGCAGCCCCGGGGGGGAGGGGGGTGAAGCGTCGCCTTGGTCTACGGGCCAGGGCGACGTTTCGCGTCTGGTGCTGGTTGGCCTTCGGAGCCAGGCGTAGCCACGGATGAAGGACGGGGGCTCGGTGGGCGATCTGCCGTCGGCGTGCCGGCAGGATCGCTGGCTCTTCCGCCTTCGGGAGCAGACGGGAGAGCGAAGGCAACGGTCATGGCCTGCCGGTTGGCGACGGTGCGGTGGGTTGAACCACGACGACCGCTGGGCCGGGCAGACTGTGGAGATGGCTGTCAGCCTTCCGACGGACGTCCGCCGGATCCTCCAGGAGCACGGGCTGCGTCCCAGCCGTGCTCTCGGGCAGAATTTTCTGTCGGATCCGAACACCGCCCGGCGCATCGCCCGGTTGGCCGGCGTGGGACCCGGCGATGCGGTGGTCGAGGTCGGGGCCGGGCTCGGGTCGCTCACCGTGGCGTTGGCGTCCACTGGGGCGGTGGTGACCGCCATCGAGACCGATCGTCACCTGGTGCCGATCCTCCGGGAGCGGGTGGATCCGCTGGGGGTGGCGGTCGTCCACGCCGACGCGACGGCGCTGCGATGGCCGGACGTGCTGGCTGGCTCTTCTCGCTGGGCTCTTGTCGCGAACTTGCCCTACAACGTGGCGGTGCCGATCGTCCTGCGGGTCCTCGACGAGGCGCCGATGGTCGAACGGCTGTTGGTGATGGTCCAGCGCGAGGTGGCGGAGCGGCTGGCGGCCCCCGCCGGAAGCCGCGTCTACGGGTCGGTGTCCGTGCATGTCGCCTACTGGGGCGAAGCGGCCGTGGTTGGTCGGGTGCCGGCCACCGTGTTCGTGCCCCGGCCGAACGTGGAGTCGGCGCTGGTGGTCATCGACCGGCGATCTCGTCCTGCGGTCGACCCGGATGTCGTCGGTGCGGAACGGTTGTTCAGCGTGGTCAGAGCGGGGTTCGCTCAGCGCCGGAAGATGCTGCGCCGCTCCTTGGCGGGGGTCGTCGACCCCTTGGCGTTCGCCGCTGCGGGAGTGGCAGCCGACGCGCGTGCCGAAGAGCTGGATGTGTTTGCCTGGGGCAGACTGGCAGCGTGGTCCCCGACGACATTGACGTGACGTCTTCTGCTGTGTCGCCTTGTGGCGAGGGTGCGATTGGTCGCGATCCGGGTATCGGGGCCGGTGGTGGCGCCGGAGCCCTCACCGTCGCAACGGTTCCGGCGCCCACCGACGTGTCACCTGGTGTCGGTGGGTCGGTTGTGGTTCGGGCACCGGCCAAGCTCACCGTCTCCCTCCGGGTGGTCGGGGTTCGATCTGATGGCTTCCACCTGATCGACGCCGAGATGGTGAGCATCGACCTGTGCGACGAGCTGGTCTTCGAGCCGGGAGACGGGCTCCGCGTGGTCGACGAGGTGGTCGGTGGGCTCGGGATCGGCGACGTCGATGCCGGCTCGGGCAACCTGGTGTGCCGGACTCTGGCTGCCGCCGGCCGGAGCGCGTCGGTGACGTTGCGCAAGCGGATACCGGTGCGTGCCGGGCTTGGCGGAGGTTCCACCGACGCGGCAGCGGCCCTGCGCTGGGCAGGCGTTTCCGACCCGGACGTGGCCGTGCGGCTCGGAGCGGACGTGCCGTTCTGCCTGGTGGGGGGGCGGGCACGGGTGCAGGGGATCGGTGACGTCGTACGCCCACTGGCGTACCGAGACCGGCAGTACGTGTTGATGCTGCCGCCAGTGGGCGTCGAAACTGCTGCCTGTTACCGGGCGTGGGATGCGCTGGCTGGTGGCGGGCTGGCGCCAGGCGCCCCGACCGGCGCCGGTGCGCCGCGCGACGGGCGGGGCGGTACCGCGGGGACCGACGACCTCGCGGGGACCGACGACCTCGGGGGGACCAACGACCTGGAGACGGCAGCGGTGTCCGTCGTGCCGGCGATGGGGGGTTGGCGCGATGCGCTGGCTCGGGCCACGGGGCGTCGACCCATGCTTGCCGGGAGCGGCTCGACCTGGTTCGTGGAGGGGACCCTCGCCGAGCTCGGGCTTCAGGATCGGAGATGGCTGGAGGTCGACGGTCGGCGAGCTCCACTGGTGGCCGTCCGGACGGTCGCACCGTTCGAGGCCGTCAGGACGGGTGCACCGCCAGCGACCGGCAGCGGCGGAAGGGGGTCTGCGTGATCGGCCTCGAACCGAGGTCGTAGAGGCCGAGTCGCTCGGATGCGGGCCGATTCGCAGCGGGGACATCGGAAGCGCCTTCACCTCGGCGGTGGGGGATCGTGCCGAACGACGTGGTGGTCACCACGATCGGAACACACGTCACCGCTGACGTGAGGGCTGCTTCTGGGCTACGCCGATCGGTGGACCGGGGTGCTGTGGGGCCGACGGTGAGTGGTGGTGCGCCGGCGCCTGGTGTCGGCGCCTCGGCACACACCGCGCCAGGTCACTTGCCGGCGGCTCGTCGCTGCCAGCGAGTGGCCTTCAGCATCTTCTTGTGCTTCTTCTTCCGCATGCGCTTGCGGCGCTTCTTGATCAGCGATCCCATGGCGAGATGCAGGATAGCTGGCTGACGACCATCTGCGCCAAGCCGCGCCGGTCCGGCCTGCCCGCGACGGGCCGCGGGAGTGTTGCCGCAGTGGACGCGGCGGGGTGGGATACTGCGGTGGCCCCCTTGGCGGGTAGTTCAACCGGCAGAACGCCTGACTTTGGATCAGGAGGTTGGAGGTTCGAGCCCTCCCCCGCCAGCTGGAAACATCCTGGTCTGGATCCCGAAGGACCGTGCCGGCACTCGGATGTGGTGACGAATGCCAGCAGAATTTCAGCGGAACGCCAACGGAACCGGTCCGGCCGGGTGCCGTCGGCCGAGCCCAGGGCCGGGACTGTCCCGCTGGCGCCACGCTGAGCCGGGCTCGGATCATGGGCTACGTCCGCGCTCGGGCGGGGTCTGAGGTGTGCTGGTGGCCGTGCCCCGGAGGGCGATGCAGGCCATCGCCGGGTTCCTGGTGCGCGACGACTACGCTGCGGTCCCGGTGAGCCGTGGGCGTGCGCAGGCACCAGGCCGAGCGGCATGGGGATCGGGTGAGGCCCCGGCCGATTGCGGTGGGATGGTGCGCGGGGGGCGTCGGACACGGCTTTGCACGATCCGGCGGTGGGTGGTGCGTGCCGGGGCGGTGATGATCGTCGCTGGCGCGGTCGTCGTGGCGTCGAACTGGCGCCACGGTGGTGGTGAGACGGGTGGAGCCGTGCTCATCGGATCGGGCGTTGTGCTGGCAGTCGGCGTGGAGGTGGCGTTCCGTCGGGGACGGTCGGTTCCGCCGGCCGGTGGCCACGAGCAGCAGGTGATCGCCGAGCTCTTCGACGATCTGATGGTGGGTGGGCCGTCGAGGAGCTCGCTCGATGTGCTCTGCGAGCGGCTGTGCCGAGTGCTTCACGCCGACGCCGTCGCCGTGTTCGAGGCGGTCGAAGGCAGCGGGTCGCTCCGCCGCCTGGCGGCTGTACCCGGCGGGGGCGTGGCGGAACGATCGGGCGGTTTTGACGCACCGCCCGATGGCAGTGTCTCACCGCCCGGTGCTGCGGGCACGGGTCGCATGCCTGGTGGTGCTGGTCCGGGGGAGCGGGACTGGGCTGTCGTCGAGGACGTGGCTGCGGTGGCAGCCGAAGTGGTGGCAGGATCCGCGTTTCCCGGGAACGAACCAGCCGAAGCGGCAGCACGGACGGTCGAACTGCCGGGCCTCGGTCGCCGCCTGTGCCGGTCGACAGTCCTGTGGCACCGCTACGGCGGCCTGGCTGGAGTCGTCGTCGTGGTCGGGCCGGAATCGCTCCGGGAACCCTGGACCGCCCTTGTCATCGCCCTGAGCGCCGAACGGATGTCGGTGGTGCTGGACCGCCGGCAGCTCCAGCAGAGTGAGCGGCGGGACCGGCTCGGTGTGGAGCACGTTCGGCGCCACCTGGCGCTGCTCGTCGGTGCCGGCGACGCCCTCGCTGGTGCGCTGCGCGATCCTGAGCCGGCGTTGCAGGCTTTGGGGAATGTCGTCGTGCCCATGTTCGCGGACTGGTTCGCGGTGGACGTGGTCGCTGCAGACGGCTCGCTCAGCCGGCTGCTGGTGGACGCCGAGGGCATGCAGCACGGCCCGTGGTCGGAAGCGCTCGGCGCAGCGACGGCCCACCGCCATCCCGACGGGGACCGGCTGGTCGTCCAGGTGATGCGCGAGGGGCGCGCCGAGATGGTGGTCCGTCGTCCGACAAGCGGCGGCTCGCACCTGCCGAAGCCGTCCCACGGTGACACCCGTCCGACCGACGGCGTCGAGTCGATGCTGGTGGTGCCGGTGCGCGTGCGGGGAGCGGTGGTCGGTGCCGCGAGCTTCGTCACTGGTCTGGACCGACGCGGGTACCGGATGTCCGACCTGCAGGTGGCCGAGGAGCTGGCGGCCCGCATCGGAGTGGCGCTGGAGCGCGTGGAGCTCTGGCATGCCAGCCGGCGGGCGGCGCACACGGCTGAAGCGAACGAGCGCCGCCTGCAGGCGGTGGTCGAAGCCTCGCCACTGGCCATCGTCGAGGTCGACCGGTCCGGCGCGGCGGTGTGGTGCAACGCTGCGGCCCGCGCGTTGCTCCGGTGGCCGCCGGCAATATCGGGCTCGGCCGGTGGGCAGGGTGGTCCGGGCTCGGCCGGTGCCTCAGGCCCCGCCGCTGGTGGCGGATTGCCGGGTGTCGATTGCCTCGAGCCGGAACCCGAGGTTGAGGGCGACGTGGATACGGCGCCGGTCCAGCTGGTGTGGGCGAGGGCATGCGCCGGCGAGGCCGTCGTGGGTGAGGTGGTGCTTGCGCCGCGAACCGGCGGGGGAGTTGCGCAGCTTTCGGTGTCCGCTGCGCCGTTGCGCAGTGCCGGCGGGATGCTCACCGGAGCGTTGGCGATGGTGGAGGACGTCACCGAGCGTCAGCGCCTGGTGGAGCAGTTCCACCAGGCCGAACGGCTGGGAGCGATGGCCCGTCTGGCGGGCGGCGTGGCGCACGACTTCAACAACCTCCTGACGGTGGTCCTGGGGTCGTGCGAGACCCTGCTCGACCGGATGACGGCAAGCGACCCGTTGGTCGAGGAGGTACGTGCCATACGCAGTGCTGGCAAGCGGGCAGCGGACCTCACCAGCCAGCTCCTGTCCGTCGGTCACCGGCGGCCCCTGCAGCCCGTGATCGTCGACCCCGATGCCGTGCTCCAGGCGATGGAGCCCGTGGTCTCGCGCGTCGTCGGGGCGGACATCTCCGTCGAGCGGGCGCCGTCTCCCGAGCCGGCTCGGATCCTGGTCGAGCCGGCCGAGCTCGAGCGGGCGGTGCTCAACTTGGTCCTCAACGCCCGTGATGCAATGGATGGCAGTGGCCAGCTGCGTTTGGGCAGCACCGTGCGGCGTGGGGCGTCGGGTGACGGGGACGTCGTAGAGGTGTGGGTCTCGGATACCGGCAGCGGCATGGACGCGCATACCGTGGAGCACTGCTTTGAGCCCTTCTTCACCACCAAGCCCCGGGGCAGTGGCACGGGCCTGGGCCTGGCGGGGGTGCACGCATCGGTGACCCAGGCCGGTGGCACGGTGTCGATCCGGACGCGGCCCGATGTCGGTACCACGGTGACCTTGGCGTTCCCCGCTGTCGACGACGAGTCGCCGGCTGGGGGCCAGGACGATGGTTGCGATGGCGACGACGGTGCCGACGACGGGGAGGGAGCCGACCTGGTGCTGGTGGTCGACGACGATCCAGATGTCCGGCGGCTGGCGGTGCAGGCGCTGGTGCGCCACGGGCACCTGGTGGTGGCCGCGTCCGACGCGGCCGAGGCGCTCCATGCGGTGGCGTTGGCGACCGACCGGGTGGGCCTCCTCGTCACCGACGTGGCCATGCCAGGGATGAGCGGGGTCGAGCTGGCCGCACGGCTGGTGGCCGCCTCGCCCGGCTTGCCGGTGCTCTACATGTCGGGCAACGCGGGTAGCGCAGGTCTGGCCGCGGGTGCGGACGTCCTGGTGAAGCCGTTCACAGCCGAGGAGTTCGCCCGGCGGGTCCGCCGGGCTGTCGGGGGCCGGGGGCCGGGGGCCGGCGCACGGGTGCAGCGAGAGCGGTGAACCCGCCCGATCCCGGTTCGAACCAACGGTTGATCACACCGTGCTCCACGGGGTAACAACAGCGCCACACGTGCGGTGCTGTCCGATCGTTGCGGGCGGGAACCTCAGGGGCCGCATGCACGGCCGGTCCGGATCACGCGGCTGCGCCGATCGGGCCCCGGGTCGGGTGAGGCCAGCAGGGCGAAGGATCTGTTGGTGCCTGTCGGTCAGGGCTGGCGAGGCTGTCAGGGCTCGAATCGGTACCCGACCCCTCGCACGGTACGCACCCAACGGGGCCGTTCCGGTTCGGGCTCGATCTTGCGACGGATCCGGCGAACGTGCTCGGTCACCGTGCCGTCGTCCTGCCACTGCGACGACGAGTCCCAGACCTGCGACAGCAGCTGCTCGCGGGTGAAGACCTGCCGAGGCGACGACGCCAAAAAGGTGAGCAGGTCGAACTCCTTGGCGGTGGTCTCGACCAGCTCGCCGCCGACATGCACCTCGCGGGCGGAGGTGTCGATGGACAGCTCCCCGAACTGCAGGGTCCGGCTGCCCCCCAACGTGTGGTTGCCCCGGCGCAGGACCGACCCGATCCGCGCCTCGAGCTCGGCGGGTGAGAAGGGCTTGCAGACGTAGTCGTCCGCACCGAGCTTCAGCCCCAGTACCCGGTCCGTCTCGCGGTCACGGCCGGTCAGCACGATGACCGGGATGTCGCTGTAGCGTCTGATGGAGGTGAGGACGTCGAACCCGTCTTCGCTGGACAGCATGAGGTCGAGGAGCACCAGGTCCGGTGCGCGTTCGATCACGGCGGTCAGCGCTTCGGCGCCGGTGGCTGCCCCGGTGATCTGGTAGCCCTCGCTTTCCAGGAACCGGGCGACCATGGCCCTGACGTCCTCGTCGTCGTCCACGACGAGGACGCGGCCTGACGAGCGGCGGAAGATCGCCTGGAGCTCAGTCTGAAGGAGTGACATCACTACGTAGCGTAGTCGAGTTGACGGGGTCTTGTGAAGTGTGTTGTCCAAACGTGACGAATCTCACTGTTCGGTGCTCCTTGACAGCAGTGTGCAGTCGTTGGGTACACGATCGTCGGGTCATGCCGGTCATGCCGACAGCGCTCCGCGGTTAGTTGATCAACACGGAGTCGCGGGCAGGCGGGACCGGGTTGAACGGTTCAGCGATCATCAAGCGGAGCTGCAGCGCCTGCTGGCAGTGCCGGCAGCGGACGACCAGGGGAGCGACGCGACACGGCATGATCCCGGCCAGGTGCGGATGGTCGTAGCCGGTGCACTGTCCGCCGTCGAGCTCCTCGGTGCAGAATGCCACCAGGCCATCGCGATGGACCACCAGGCAACCGCTGCACATTGACGAGACCGCCACAGCTCTGCGCTCCTCCGCTCCCGCCGGTGCCCTGATGGGCGACACGTTGTCTGCGGGAGCACGTGATGAAGATCTCGGCAGCGGAACGCGGGGCCTGCAGCCAACCGGGGCACAACCGGCGGGCGCGGCGGGGTTCGGGGCGGCGCGCTTCCTTGCCGGCGACCGGGCTTGCTCGGACATGCCGGTGTCGGGGGAGGGGTGTGGGGGTGTGGAGGGACGGCTCAGGGCCAGGTCATCGCTGGCAGCGCCGGCGTGACGTCGTCGGGTGCCGTGACCGATGGGATGCAGCGCGGGCAGTCGTCGGGGCCCCATACGAGGCGGCACGTCCAGACAGCGCGATGTGGTCGGTCCGTTCCGAGGCAGGCGCGTCCCGCGCGCACCTCGCTGCACCATGCCGCGCCGTCGCGGTGCACTACCAGCTCTCCTGGGCAGGCCGTCATCCGTGACTCCTTCTGCCACGCTTGGTTTCGGCATGGGTGGCCACGGGCTTGAGCAGTGGGCCCGGACGACGGCTGGTCCGCGTGGTCGTGCAGGTGCCGTGGGGTCGCGCGGCCGGCGTCAGGAGCCCCGTGGTCGGGGCCCGACGCCCGGGGTGGTAGCGCCGTCAGTGGAAGTCCCGTGACGGGGGTGCGAGCGGCTGCCCGGTGGCAGGCAGGGCTGTCGGCGGACGACCGGCTGGAGCGGGCACTCTGGACAGCAGCGCCAGGTCGAGGGACCGGATCCGTTCGGCCACGACGCTGACGACGCCGTCGGCCCGTTCGAGCCGACCGCGCACCTCCAGAGCGGCAGCCCGGCGCGCCACGTGGCGCCACCGTGCCCAGGCACCGGCGGAGCAGATCACGTTGACCATCCCGGTCTCGTCTTCGAGGTTGATGAACACCGTGCCCCGGGCGCTCTCCGGGCGCTGGCGGTGGGTGACGACCCCGGCCACGAGCACCTTGGCTGGCCCCTCACCCGATACCCCACCTGCGTCGTGGGCGGTCAGCCGGGCGGCGGGGACCACTCCCCGGGTATCGAGGCTCGGGCGGGCGAGCTCCATGGCTGTCGGCCCGACGGTGAGCCCGGTGGCCCAGAGGTCGGCGCCGAGGTCGTCGATGGTGTCGGGATCGGGCAGGGTCGGGGGATCGTCGCCGGTCACCATTCCCGGCAGCCGCTGCGGTCCGATGGCCGGCGTTCTCCCGGCCACGGCGCCGGCGGCCCACAGCGTGCGTCGGCGGTCTCCGGGAACCGCCCGCCCGGCGGTCGCCGGCAGCCCGGCCAGGGCGCCGGCGGTGGCCAGCGTCTCGACCTGAGCGGCGGTCGGGTGCCCTCGCCGGACCAGGTCGTCGATCGAGGCATAGGGCTGTGCCGCCACGATCCGGCGGGCGGCATCCTCGCCGAGGCCGCGCACCTGGGACAGACCCAGTCGGATGGCCGGTTGCGCGCCGGCGAGATGCTCGCCGCTCCCCGCCGGCCCCGCCGTGCCCCTCGCCAGCCTCCCCGCGCCCCCCGCTGCCCGGCCGGAGCCGTGGGTCGGCTCGCTGCCCATGTCGCCACAGGGGTGGTGGCCCCGGCCTGGGGTCCCGCCGTCCCGAGGCGAGGGGTCGTCCCACACCACGGCCGTGGCAGCGCCCGAGTGGTTGACGTGCGGGCGGTGGACGACCACGCCGTGGCGCCGGGCGTCGGCCACCAGGGACTGGGGCGACCAGAACCCCATGGGTTGGGCGTCGAGCAGACCGGCGGTGAATGCAGCCGGGTAGTGCAGCTTGAGCCAGGCGCTGGCGTAGACGAGGTAGGCGAATGACACGGCGTGGCTCTCGGGGAAGCCGAAGTTGGCGAAGGCGGCGAGCTTGTCGACGATCTCGTCGGCGGCCGGCCCGGTGATGCCGCGTTCGGCCATGCCGGCGAGCAGCCGGTCGTGGAGCTCTGCCATGCGAGCCTGGGAGCGCTTTGCGCTCATGGCCTGGCGGAGCCGGTCGGCCTCGCTGGGGGAGAACCCCGCGGCGTCGATGGCGATCTGCATCAGCTGCTCCTGGAACAGCGGCACGCCGAGGGTCTTGGCCAACGCTCGGCGGAGCAGCGGGTGCGGGGGTTCGGCGGGCTCCTTGCCGCGGCGGCGGCGGATGTAGGGGTGGACCGACCCGCCCTGGATGGGTCCGGGGCGAATGAGAGCCACCTCGACCACCAGGTCGGCGAAGCACCGGGGCTCGATGCGCGGCAAGGTCGCCATCTGGGAGCGGCTCTCGATCTGGAACACGCCCACGGTGTCGGCCCGGCACATCATGTCGTAGACCGCGTCCTCCTGGGGGATCGTCCCCAGGTCGATCTGGATGTCGTGCGCGTCGCGCACCAGGTCGACAGTGCGGTGCAGGGCCTGCAGCATCCCCAGCCCCAATAGGTCGAACTTGACCAGACCGACCGCCGCGCAGTCCTCCTTGTCCCACTGCAGGGCACTGCGGCCGGGGAGCCGGGCCCACTGCACCGGGCACACGTCGATCACCGGTCGGTCGCACAGCACCATGCCTCCCGAGTGCAGGCCGAGATGGCGAGGAGCGTCGAGCAGCTCGGTGGCCAGCCGGGCCACGTTCGGGGGCAGGCCGTCGACCTGGTCGATGGCGTCCCCCCGGTCGAGCGCGGCGGTCCAGCCGGCCACGGTGGCGGGGTCGTGGCCCAGTGCACGGCCGACGTCGCGCACAGCCGATCGGGGTCGGTAGGTGACGACATTGGCCACCTGGGCAGCGTGGTGGCGGCCGTAGCGCTCATAGACGTAGGCGATGACTTCGTCGCGCCGGGAGGACTCGATGTCCACGTCGATGTCCGGCGGTCCGTCGCGCTCGGGCGACAGGAAGCGCTCGAACAGGAGCCCGAGCGCCACGGCGTCAGCCTGGGTGATGCCCAGCGCGTAGCAGACGGCCGAATTGGCGGCGGACCCCCGTCCCTGGCAGAAGATGTCCCGCCGTCGGCACAGCTCCACGATGTCGTGGACGACGATGAAGTATCCGGCGTACCCGAGGCTTCCGATCACATCGAGCTCGTGGTCGATCTGGGCCCAGGCTCCGGGGACCCGCTCGGCGTGCCGTGGGCCGTAGCGGTCCACGGCGCCCCGCTGGACCAGCTCGGTGAGCAATCCCTGGTCGTCGGAGCCGTCGGGGACCAGGCCCCGGGGCAGGCCCGGGGCGACCAGGCGAAGGTCGAAGGCGCAACGGGCACCGAGCTCGGCAGCGGTGCGCACCGCGCCGGGCCAGCGGGCGAAGCGGCGGCTCTGCTCGGCCCCAGAGCGCAGATGGGCGCTGGCGTTGGGAGCCAGCCACCCGTCCAGGTCGGCCAGGGGCCGCCGAGCTCGCACGGCTGCCATCACCGTGGCCAGCGGCCATCGCGACGCGGTGGCGTAGTGCACGTTGTTGGTGCCCACGACATCGAGGTTCCGGTCCACCGCCAACTGGGCCAGGGCGTCGTTGCGGACGGTGTCGACCGGATCCCCGTGATCCCACAGCTCCACGGCGAGGCTGTCGCGCCCGAACGCGTCGACGAGCTCGTCGAGCCGCCGGCGGGCGGCTCGCGGGCCGCCGGTGTCGAGGGCACTGGCCAGTGGCCCCTTGCGGCAGGCCGTCAGCACGACCCAGTGCCCGCCATGGGCGCCGGCCAGGTCGGCCAGCGTGCACCGGGGGAGGTCCTTGCCGTCCCCGGCCAGATGGGCGAGGGCGATGGTCCGGCTGAGCCGGGCGTAGCCCTCGGGATCGCGGGCCAGCACCACCAGGTGGGTGCCTGGCGGGTCGACGACCCCGGTACGGCCGACCGCCGTCGAGGTGAGGCCGCGTTCGTGCGGTCCGCTGGGGCTGTGCTGCCCGCTGGGGCTGCTGCGGGTGCCGGTCCGGGAGGGCAACGCTTCGTCGGTCAGCGTCAGCTCGGCGCCGAACACGGTCGGCAGCCCGGCGGTGCCGGCGGCCCGGGCGAAGCGGACGACACCGGAGAGACCACCGTGGTCGGTGAGCGCCAGGGCGCTGAGCCCGAGCCGGGCGGCTTCGGCGACGAGATCCTCGGGATGGGAGGCGCCGTCGAGAAAGCTGAAGTTGGAGTGGCAGTGCAGCTCGGCGTAGGCCGGAGCACCAGCCGTGCCGGGATCAGTCATAGGTCGCCTCGACCCACCAGCACCGCTGCTCCCGGACGAGCAGGTGGGCGCCGGATGCGGTCAGCACCTGCAGGTGGGCGCGCCGCCGGCGTGTCGCCCACCAGCGCTCGTCGATCGGCCAGGGCCCCGCCCAGGCGTGGACCTTCTGCCACGAGCCGCCGTCGATGGAGAGCCGGGCTGGAGTCGCGGTGGCCTCGCCGTGGCTGCTCACCCCTACCGGTCGGCCGTCGGCGCCGACCAGATCGGCGGACCGGGGTCGGGCGTGCACCAGGGCGGGAGCCGGCCGGGGGATCCGCCCCGGCCATGGCGCTATACCGGTGAGGTCGCGGCGGCGATCAGGCCTGCGACCGGCGTCCCACGGCACGAGCCGTGCCCATTCCCCGGGGCTGCGACCATCGTGCTGCCGGCCGACGAGCACCGCAGCAGGACCGGTGATGGCGGCGATCCGGGCGACGGCCTGCAGTGCGCTGCGCTCGATGTCGTCGCCGACACCCCAGAACCCCGCCTGCGTGGTGGTGCCGGCCGGGTCGTGGTCCACTCGGCGGTACCGGACCGGGCGTCGGATGCCTGCCAGCTCGCCGCGCTGGCCTGTCGTGACGTCGTGACAGGTGGCAGCGTCGGTGCCGAACCGGGCGACGACGTGGCGACGCGGGAGTGCCGCGAATTGCCCCAGGTGGTGGATGCCGAGCCGTTCCAGGACGCTGGTGAGGTCGGGTCGGTCCAGGATGGCAACCGGCCAGGGGGCGAGGAACCCGGGTGTCCCCGAGGGTTCGACGATGACCGGCCGGCCCTCGTCGGCTGCCATGGTGGCGGCCAGAATGGCGGCGAACAGCCCGTCGGCCACCCCGACGCCGACCTCGTGCCCGCAACGTGTGGTGACGATCCCGGTCACCAGGTCGCCCAGGGCCTGGTCGCCGCCGAAGTAGCGGGACGGTCCTCGGGTGGTCAGCGAGCTCATGCCGGGGGCGACGACGTCCACCACCGGCGTGAGTGTCTCGACGGCGGCCACCACGTCGGCGAAGTGCCGACCCGCCTGCCCCTGGTCGTCCTCGTCGAGCAGGCCCGGGCAGCGGACCACGAGCAACCGGCGCACCACTGTTCACCGGGCCCGTGCCGGGCCGTCCTCGCCGTCCGGCACGGGGCGGAACCCCTGGCCGGGGAGCCACAGGGTGGTCTCGACCTGGCGCGCTGCAGCTCGCCGACCTCCGGCTGCCACGGTGCAGCGGCGGGCGCTCAGGTGCCCGTGCCCGTCGCCGAGGCCGATCCAGGCGGCGCTCCGGACCACCAGGCGGACATCGGGAGGTTCGGGCCAGCGCTGCAGTCCGACCACGACCAGCACCGACCGCTGATCGCGGGCGACCGCGGCAAGCCGACGGCCGATCCGCGGTGGGACGTGAGCGGGCGGGCGGGTGAGCACGACGGCCATGCCCGCCAGCGCGATGGCGGTGACCTCGGCCCACCGGGATCCCGGCTCGGGCACGAAGACCAGGCGGTCGAGATCGACCCCGGCATCGGCAATTGCCGCGACACCGGTGTCGGGGAAGCCGACGATCGCACCCCAGCCACCAGTGGCCGACACGGCGGCGAGCAGGGCCATGGCCAGGCTGGTCATGCCGCTGGTGCCCGGAGCGGCGAGGGTGATGTGAACGACGGTGCCGCGCCGTGCCGTTCCGCCGGGGAACAGGGCGCCCAGGTCCGGCGGGAGCGTCACGGTCTGGTCAGCGGCGGCGGAGATGGGGCGAGCCTGGGTGTGCAGGAGTGGCGAGACAACTCGATCGAGCGGACCCCCGCCGTCGGCGGGAGTGCCGGGGGCCGGTGTGGAGGAGAACGCTGGCGTGGAGGGGGGAGCCGGCCGAGTCGTGATGGGCGTCACATCCGAACGCTAGCGAACATATGTTCGCTTCGCACGTTGTGCGTGCGCCTCACCCGAGGCCGAGGTCGGGGTTCTCGGATCTGGAGCGGCGCCCGGGCTCGGGCTCTGTCCCAGGCTCGGGCTCGGGCCGGAGATGCCGGGCATCGGAGCGAGCGGGGCCGGGTTCGGTCGTGGGTGTGGGTGTGGGTGTGGGTGTGGGTGTGGGTGTGGGTGTGGGTGTGGGTGTGGGTGTGGGTGTGGGTGTGGTCCGGGGGTGGGGGGCGCCGGGTTCCGGAAGGTGGTGGGCCGACCCGACCGCGCTGCGCCACGGCTCGGTGGAGAACCAGGGGGTCAGCCCGATCCAGCGCAGCCGGTTGTGCCGGTCGAGCAACAGCGCGGCACCAGGATGGCCTCGGGCCACGTCGTCGATCGGCAACCGCCGCCGCCGAACGGTGGACCACGTGACGGTCGGGGACCGGTGGTCCGCGGCGGCGGGACGTCGCCCCAGGAGCAGTCGCTCGGCGACGACGGCGGCTCTCGATCGGGGGTCCGGTGCCGGCGCGCTGACGGCGCGTTGTACGACATCCTCCTCGCCGGCTAAGTCCGACAGGGCGCGCAGGGTCTGCATGTCACCGATGCCCGGGAGCACGAGGGTCGCGCCGAACAGCGACAGCAGCCCGTCGGCGGCTGCGCCCCACCGGCTTCGCGCCTGGGACAGGTCCTGCAGGCACGCCAGCACGGTCACCCCCTGACCGCCGCCCTCGCTCACCATCGCTGGCAGGTCGGGGATCGGCGCGATGTTGGCCACCTCGTCGAGGGCGAAGAGCACCGGCGGTTGCCGCTCGGCTGGCGGGCCGTCGCCACTGCGAGCGGCCTCGTAGGCCGCTGCGCGGGCGTAGACGGCGGAGCGGATCTCCGTCAGGAGCCCCACGACGAGCGGGGCGACGGTGTTCTGGTGCCGGGCGCTGGCACAGATGTACAGCGTGCCGCGGGCATCGACGAACGCGTCGGCGTCGAACTCGGGTGACACGGTGGTGGCCAGCGCTGCATTGCTCCGGTAGGCGCTGAGGGTGCCCGAGGCTGTCGACCAGATTCCGCTCTGCTCTCGCTGGTCCGTCGCTGCGATGCCGGCAAGGAGGTTGCCGGCCAGCGTTGCCCCGGCCTCGTCCAGGATGTCCAGCGGTGGCCCGGCCCGGTGCTGGTCGACCCAACCCACCACGGTGGCCATGTCGGCGCCGTCGAGGGCGGCGGCATGCAGCAAGGGGGCGAGCAGCGCTGTGGCTCGCTCGCTCCAGTGGTCGGCGCCGCGGGCAGCGCTGGGTCCGGAGACCCGCCGGGCGGTGTCCACCATGCCGGCAGCCATGACGAGCGCGTCATCCCATGAGCGGCACGCTGAAATTGGTGACCAGCGGACCGGCTTGATGCCGGGGATGGGCGGCACGGAGCCCGTGGGGTCGTAGACGAGGCACGGTCCGGCCTGGTGTCGCGCCGGCGCGGTGGTCCGGGCGATGTCGGGCTTGGTGGAGGTGCAGACGACAGCGCCGCGTGCAGCGACGACCGACGGGACCACCACAGCGCTGGTCTTGCCCGAGCGAGGTGGGCCCAGCACGAGAGCAGCGTGCTCGTGACCGGACCAGACCCATCCGTCGGGGACTGCTCCGAGGTACGCGCCGCCGCCAGTGCCGGCGGTGTGAGCGAGCACGGTTCCCATCGCTTCGGCAGCGGCCGCGGCGCGCTCATCCGGAAGGGGTCGGCTCGGGTCCGAGCCGACTCCTTCCAATTTCGAGTCGAATTGTCGTGCCATGGCGTGGGTATCCTCCGGTGCGTGCGGCTGCGGTAGGGGCCCGTCGGCATGCGGGTCGATGGAGTGTTTGGGCACAGGGGCCTGATGTGGGGCGTGCTGAGCCCGGTGTGGGGGGCGCAAGGGGCCGGTGCGGGGCGTACCGGGTGCCCCTGCAAGTCGCTCGGGAACAGCCGAGCCGAGACCACAGCAACCCACCGGCGATGTGCCCAGTGGCCTCCGGTGCAGAGGTAGGGACAGCGGGTTGGAACCGCTGTCGAAGGGGCCCCGACCGGCGATGGTGTGTCCCACGAATGGTCCCACGGTGATGGCGCACTCCACCAGAGCGCCCCGATCGTGCTGATCGGTCCCCACGCCGGTCACCACTGCATCGGAGGTTCTGTCGAAAAGACGGAGCACCAAAAACGCCTTGCAGCAGAAGGAATTTCAGTCCACAGCCGAGTGCCTCGACCGGTTCGATCCACCGAGCGGAACGGGTCGAAGCAACATGAATTCCACTGCCGGTGCACGGAAATACTTGACCTGCGGGCACGCAGGCTCTTTGATTAGGGGATTCCGCAACGCTCAGGAGGTGGCGGTGAACAAGTCCGAGCTCGTCGAAGCAATCAGCAAGACGACATCATTGGCCAAACGTGACGCCGAAAACGCGGTCAACGCGTTGGTGCACACGGTAGTGAGCGAGGTGAAGGCTGGACGCCGGGTCGCTGTGGTGGGCTTCGGTGCCTTTCGCCCGACGCGCCGTGCTGCCCGCATGGGCCGCAACCCGCAGACCGGGGCGGCTGTCCGCATTCCGGCCAGCAAGGGTGTGAGCTTCGCCGCCAGTTCGACGTTCAAAGATGTCATGAACGGCCGCACCCCGCTTGGGGCACCCAAGGTGGTGGTATCCGGAGGGGCTCGCCCGGCTTCCGCAGCAGGGACGAGGAAGGCCGCGGCGACGAAGACCGCAGCGAAGAAGGCGCCGGTGAAGAAGGCCGCGGTGACCAAGGCGCCGGCGAAGAAGGCTGCGGCGACGAAGACCGCGGTGAAGAAGGCGCCGGTGAAGAAGGTTGCGGCGACGAAGACCGCGGTGAAGAAGGTTGCGGCCACCAAGGCGCCGGTGAAGAAGGCTGCGGCAACGAAGGTCGCGGCACGCAAGGCACCGGTGAAGAAGGCTGCGGCGACCAAGGCGCCGGTCCGTCGCGTTGCCGCTGCCCGCGTTCCGGCCCGCAAGGCGCCCGCCGCCAAGCGCCGCTGACGGCCGGCATGGACGTCGCTCGCCATTGATCCGGATCCCCGGAAGCGGTGAGCACGCCCAGTCGTTCGGTACATCCTTCCGGGACAGTCCTGAAGGACGCTGTTCGTCGCCGGGACCCACACCGCCGGGTGATCGGGTGACGAACGGCGAAGCGTTGCTGACAAGCAGGGAGCTCGACTGAGCTCCCTGCTTGTCGCGCGAGGGCGTCCGAATTCCTTGGTCGAGCCGAATTCTCTGCTCGAGCCAACCGACCGAGCCAACCGACCGAGCCGACGAACGGACTGGCTGCCGCCCGGTTTGCGTTCAGATGCCGTCGATCCGATGGAAGGCCTCACCGGCACTGAGCCCGGCCACCGCTCCGTGCTCGGATGCTTGGCGAACCACGGCAGTGTGCAACACGCGGGTTCCGGCGAGATCCTTGTCGCCGGAGCCGTCGAAGCCCATCGTCGTGCGGTGCTGGCTACGGTGCGCCAAGAGCGCTTCCACCTTGCGTTCCACGGTAAAGCGGATGTCCTCGACGTGGTTGACGTCGTCGGGTTCGAATAGCAGCAGGCACTGGGGCCGGTGGGGTGGCTCCGGCAATTCAGGGAAGAACTTCGGGTCCCGCGCCGCCACCACGGCATCGACGGTGAGCCAGCCGGCGTGGCGGTGATCGGGATGAAGCCGGTACCGTCGCCAGGGATCGTGCCCGATGACCACGTCCGGCTTGAGCTGCCGGATGATCTGGCAGAGGAGCCGCTGCTCGTGGACGCCGGGTCGCAACTCGCCGTCCACCAAACCCATGAACACGACGGACTGGCTGCCGAGGAGATCCGCGGCCCGACGTTGCTCCTGTTGGCGCGTGGCCACCAGGCCAGCCTGGTCGGTGGCGGCGTCCCACGTTCCCTTGGATCCGTCGGTCAGGATCACATGGTGGGTGTGGCACCCGGCTGCGGCCCACTTGGCCAGGGTGCCGCCACAGCCGAAGTCGACATCGTCGGGATGAGCCCCGATCGCCACCGCAACGGCCGGAACGGTCAGATCCGTGGTGGGGGGACCGACCACCGGGAGCTGACCCACGGGCAAGGTGAACGCTTCGGGCAACGTGTCGGCCTCGCCCGGTCCAGAACCAGCCGGGGGCAAGGACGGACCTGGCGGTTGGCCCTTGGGCGCGTCGTTCACGGGCAGCCGGGAAGCTCGGCGAGGAGATCGTCGGGAATGTCGACGTCCCATGCCAGTCCGGGCTCGTGCACGACCCGGACCTCGACCTGGAGTCGTCGGGCTTCGGCCAGGTGGCGCTGGAACGAGCCGGGGCCGTAGGCGAAACGGAACCCGGAACCCGCCGGCAGGCAGATCACGTTGGTCCCATCGTCGCGGCGGTCGGGCACGAGCGTGATGCCGGCGAAGGTCGCAAGGCCTGCCAGCTGCCGGGCCCCGGGCAGATCTGCGTGCGCGACGATGACCTGTGTGGCGCCGGACCGTTCCAGGTGGGCGACGCCAGCGGCGACCGCGCCGTTCAGTCCGCGCCCGGGCTCCGACACCACCGCTGCGCCTTGGGCCAGTGCCCACGACGCCACCTCCGGATCGTCGCACACCACGGTGACCGGGAGCGGCCGGGCTGCAGCGATCACGGTGCGGGCCATGCGCCGTGCCAGTTCCGCTCGGGCGGTGGGTCCCAGGGCCGGTGCCAGCCGAGCTTTGGCCGTGCGGAACGACTTGATCGGCACGAGCACGGCGGCGCTCGGCGTGTCGCCCGTACCCTCGGCGCCGTCCACCTCGCCAAGTGTAGGGTGCGCGCCCGGCGCGACTGGCCGGAGCGACAGCATCCCAGGCCCGGAGCGACAGCACGACCGTCCGGACAGCGGACGGCAGGTCCGGTTCCCTGGCGGTGTGCCGGGGGGTGTCGACGCTTGGACGGGCGTCTGGACCCCCTGGGACGGTGCCCGGGGTCGTATGGTGATCCTGTGACACACCGGGTTGCCGTCATCGGCGCCGGATCCTGGGGTACGACGGTGGCTGCGATCGCCGCACGTCGTGTACCGACGGTGATCTGGGCGCGTCGCAGTGAGCTGGCTGCGGCCATCTCGACGAGCCGTTCCAATCCGGACTACCTGCCGGGCGTGGTCCTGCCAGCCGGCCTGCGGGCGACGGCGTCGGAAGCGGAGGCGGTGGGCGATGCCAGCATCATCGTGATGGCGGTGCCGTCACACGGGTTCCGCCAGGTTGTCCGGCGGATCGCACCGTTCGTGGCACCGGGCGTGCCGGTGCTCAGCCTGAGCAAGGGACTGGAGCGCGAAACCAACGCCCGGATGACCGAGGTGATCAGGCAGGAGCTTCCGGGTAGGGCGGTCGGCGTGCTCTCCGGGCCGAACCTCGCCCGCGAGGTGGCGGCGGGGCAGCCAGCCGCGACGGTGGTGGCCATGTCCGACGAGGCGATCGCCCAGGACGTGCAGGCATTGCTGCACACCGAGCGGCTGCGCATCTACACGAACCCCGACGTGGTGGGGTGCGAGGTGGCGGGCGTCACCAAGAATGTCCTGGCGTTGGCCGCGGGGATGTCGGTCGGCATGGGACTCGGTGACTCGTCGCTCGCCGCTCTCGTAACGAGAGGGCTTGCGGAGATGGGCCGCCTTGTGGTGGCGATGGGCGGCGACCCGATGACCATCGCCAGTCTGGCGGGAGTCGGCGATCTGGTGGCCACATGCACCAGCCCGCTCAGCCGCAACCGCAGCGTCGGTGTCGCCCTCGGGTCGGGACGCAGCATGAGCGAGGTCCTCCACGAGATGCGGATGGTCGCCGAGGGGGTGAAGAGCGCACAGCCGCTGGTGGCCATGGCCGCCTCATATGGTGTGGAGATGCCCATCGGCGAGCAGGTGGTGGCCGTCGTGGACGGCACCTGCACCGTCCTTGCTGCGCTCACCTCGCTCATGGCTCGTACCGCCAAGTCCGAGTTCTGGGGTGTGCCCGCCCAGCGACACCCGTAGTGAGCGGGGAGCCGCCGACCACACCGGCGGCAGGAGCCGCGGTGGCACCACCAGGCCAGCCGGTGTGCGATGGCCGGCGCGAGTGGGTCAGGGCGATGTGAGGTGGACCGTGGCGATCCCGAACGGGCGTAGATCGAACGAACCGCTCACGGGCTGCACCGGACGCCCGCGCAGATCGACGAGCCATCCTGACCGTCCGCCCAGCCCGACGTCGGTGGTGTTGGCGGTCGGGTTGAACACCCGGACCTCCAGCCCGCCCGGCACCCGCCGCACGCAGGACACTTCGGCGCCGGTCACTTCCAGGGCCCGGCCGGCCGGCGGCCGGCTGCCCCCACCGAAGGCGTGCACGACATCGACCGGGAGCAGGACCTCGTCTGCCATCACGTACGGGTCGACGTCCGCCAGGCACACGGCATAGCGCGCTCGGATGTCCTGGCCGAGCATCTGCAGTCCCGGCACGGGCGTCAGGGGCCCTGCGGGCATCGGCCGGTAGGTCATGCCCAGGCGCGACAGCATGCCCGTCGCCCGGAGGATCGTGAGGGCCAGCGCGTGGGCACGCAGGAGATCGTCGGACCCGGTGGGGGTGCCGTCGCACGTAGCGGTTCGCAGGTCGACCAGCTCGTACTCGCAGAGCCCGTCGTGGACGACGGTGAGGGCGCCGGCTCGGACGAACCGGCGGGAGGGGAACGTCGGCAGGCCGAGCTCCTCCGGTCGCCCCTCGGTCGTGAGACCCCGTCGCACGACGGTGAACGCGCACTCGGCCTCGGAGCCGTCGACCGGCCGGGGAAGCGGTAGGTGCACCCGCACCCGGTGGTCGCGGCAGGGATTGGTGAACGAGGTCTCGACCCGCACCACCGGGTCGTCGGCGCGCACCTCCACGGAGGTGATGACCTCCACCGGCCGAGCTCCCACACGTGAGCGCTGTGGACCGTCGACGTGGTCGGGCCACGTGTACGTCGCATGGATCGTCGCGGTGGCGCGCAGCGGCCCTTGATCGCCGTCGAGCACCATCACGCGGTCGGCGGTGTCCACGACGATGTCGGTGCCCGGCGGCGAGTAGTTGTAGGAGTCGCCGAGGTCACCGTCGTCGACGATGCGGCCGAACCCCACGATGCCGTCGATCGCGAAGGTCCCTGCCACCGGGTCCACGACGACCTCCACCAGTCCGTTCGCCATGACGAGCGGCCCGTCGGGGCCGGTGGGCCGCTCGGAGCGCACCGGGTGCTCGACAGGCGCCGGCACAACGGGCTGCCAGCCATACCCCGGCACGGGACCGACCCGGGCCAGGACTGTGCGGGTGGGTGGCTGGTCCAGGCGGATCCGCACGGGTGCGTCGGGCCGGGCATCGAGGCGAGCGACCAGGTCGGTGCGAACCCCGCTCACGTCGACGCCGGCACGCTCCTCGGCACCGAGCGCGATGGTGATGTCGAGCCCCGCGCTGTCCTCGGCGACCCGGACGTCGTGGATCCAGGTGTGGTCGTCCACGCGGGTTCCCTCCGGCAGGAGCCCCACGATCGAACGCACGGTGCCGGCATCGAGCGTCAGGGTGCCGAGTCCACGGGGGATCCCGAAGGCAGCGCCGACCTCCTCCAGGATCTGGACCTCGGGAGGCGCGTCCCCGGTGATCACGATCTCGACCAGGTCGTGCCGGGTCCGCGCCGACGGGTTGACCACCGTGGGCCCGGTTCCGGGAAGTGATGCCGCCAGATCGGCGAGGGCGCGGTCGGCGATGCCGTCGGCGATGGCGCGAGCGCCGGCGAATCGACCCAGCACCGCGTCGACCACGGCGTCCACCGAGCATGCACAGATGGAGTCGTGCGCCGAGTTGCGCACCACCTCGCGCCATGCGATGTCCAGCAGGCGCTGGGGTCGACGGTCCGGGTCGCCGAACAGCGCGGCGTACGGTTCGGCCCGGCGTTCGAGCGAGCGTTCGGTCGCGGCTGCGGCGTGCTTGACGTCGACCCGGTTGGATGCGACGCCCATCAGCACGTTGGCCCGGTGCCCCGAACGGAGCTCGCCGCTCCAGTGTGGCAGCCCCGTCGTGGGGGCGCCGGCCAGGTAGGCCGGCAAGGACGTGATCTCCAGGACGAGGTCGTCCTGCATGGCGTTCGCCTCGGCGACCACCCGCCCGAGCCACGGCTGGGGTGCCTGGTGATCGGTGCCGTTCATGACGAGGACCGTGTCGAGAGCGAAGGGCTCGACCGCTGTCACGTAGTCGCCGAGGCGCCGGACCAGCGCCTCGGCGTCGTCGGGCATGGCCGCGCCGTTGCTGTACCCCGTGGGCAGGTACTCGGTCCGGACCGTGGACCCGTCCGGGGCCTCCCACCAGAACGCGCTGCGGTTCACCTCGCTGGGGACACCGCGCCACACCACCGCGTGGTGCAGGCCGGCCAGGGCCAGGATCTGGGGCATCTGGGCCACGTGCCCGAACATGTCGGGCAGGTAGCCGACCTCCATGGCGCCGCCCAGCTCGGCGGCCCGTGCCATGCCCGCCTGGAGGTTGCGGACGATGGTCTCCCCCGATACCAGGAACTCGTCCATCAGGACGTACCAGGGGCCGACGGTCAGGCGCTGCGAGGCGGCCAGCGCACGAATCCTGGGCTCCTCCTCGGGCCGTACATCCAGGTAGTCGTCGACCATGGCGAGCTGGCCGTCGAGCAGGAAGTGGGCGTAGGACGGGTCCCGCTCGAGAAGGGGGAGCAGCTCGTCGAGCACATCGACCAGGCGGAGCCGGAAGGACTCGAACGGTTCGTACCATTCACGGTCCCAGTGCGTATGGGGGACGATGGCGACGCGGCGAGCCATGCGGGCATGCTACGTCTGCGCCGCCGCCACGTCGGTGTGGGTGCTGCCGGGTGTGGGTGCTGCCGGGTGTGGGTGCTGCCGGGTGTGGGTGCTGCCGGGTGTGGGTGCTGCCGGGTGTGGGTGCTGCCGGGTGTGCCGGTCGCCCACCTGCCGGCGTAGCCCTCGTAGAGTCGGCGGCCGATGAGCGAGCCTTGCAGCGTCCAGGTCACCACGGCCACGGCTGAGGAGGCAGCGAGCCTCGGGCGCCTGGCGGTCGACGAGCGGCTTGCGGCATGTGCCCAGGTGGCCGGACCCATCACCTCCACGTACCGGTGGGGCGGCGAGGTCACGTGCTCGACGGAGTGGGTGTGCACCCTCAAGACGACGACCGCGCGGGTGGAGCAGCTCACCGAGCTGGTGCGACGCCACCACAGCTACGAGCTCCCCGAGATCGTCGCCGTGCCGATCGTCGCCGGCGATCCCGACTACTTGGCCTGGATCGTGGCCGAGAGCACCCCGGACCGATGAGTGCGGGGTCGGGACCGGGCACAACCGCCGGACGCGAGCCGTCGGCTGGCGCCAGGCGTGCCGGCCAGATGGGTGGGCGACGGCGACGGGTGGCGCCGACCTTGGAGCTCGAGGCGGCGTGCCGGCCGCCGGGCGGTCTGGTGGCGGGGATCGACGAGGTGGGGCGGGGAGCCTGGGCCGGTCCGCTCACCGTCGGCGTCGCTGTCGTGGCCGGTGGCGCCGCGGTCCCCCATGGTCTGGCCGACTCCAAATTGCTCACCGAGCCGGTCCGAGAGGCGATGTTCGATCCGCTGGGCACGTGGTGCGCGTCGTGGGCGGTCGGGCATGCCAGCCCGGCGGAGTGCGACGCCCTCGGGATGACCGCTGCGCTCGCCGTGGCCTGTGGCCGAGCGCTCGAGTCCCTGGCGCCGGCGTGGTGGCCTGCAGCACTGATCCTCGACGGCGTGCTCGACTACGCGTCCCCGGCGCTGGCGACGCTGGCGGAGTCCCTGCCGGGGTGCTGCCCGATGCCGGTGGTCCGGACGGTGGTGCGCGGAGATCGCACGTGTGCGTCGGTGGCGGCGGCTTCGGTGTTGGCCAAGGTGACGCGGGACCGCATCATGCGCCAGGACGCAGCCCACTTCCCGGCGTTCGACTTCGACCGGAACAAGGGGTACCCGTCGCCGGTGCACCGCCGGGCGCTCGACGGGTACGGGCCGACTGCGATCCACCGTCGGAGCTGGTCGTACGTGGCGGGTCTGCCATGGCCCGGCACGGGTTCCGGTGCCGCTGCCGGTGCCGGTGCCGAGGGTGGGTAGGCGCGGCCTCGCGCCGGTGCCAGGAGCCGGGTGCCGTCGGCGAGCGCAGTGGGTCTGCTCGCGCCGGCGTGGTGATCGCCGCCCATGGCGGTGCCGGCACTCAGTCGACCCTGGCTCGTGGCCAGATCGTGGCCAGCCCCGAAACGCGAATGCAGGCGCCCGACGCGGTAGAACAACAGCTGTGGCCTATCTGCTCGCCATCGGCGCTGCCCTGGCCAACGCGCTGACCACCATCCTGCAGCGCCTGGGCGTGCGACAGGCGCCGGCCGATGCCTCGATGCACCTTCGGCTGCTCGCCTACGCGGTGCGCCGCAAGGTATGGCTGGTCGGGTTCGCCATGATGGTCGCCGGGTTCGGGTTCCAGGCCGCCGCCCTGCACTACGGCCCGCTCAGCTCGGTGCAGCCGGTGCTGACGTTGGAGCTCCCGCTGCTGGTGGCCATCCTCGGCCTGTGGTTCCGGCTGGCCATCACCTGGCGCGAGTGGGCAGGGGCGCTGCTCGGTGCCGGTGGCCTGGCGGTCTTTCTGGTTGTCGCTGCCCCTCGTCCTGGGCCCCGGGTGCCAGGCCTTGCGGCGTGGGGCGTGGTGTCGTTGCTGGTGGTCGCGGCGTGCGCGGCGACCGCCGGGCTCGCCCAGTTCGGATCCCCGCAGTGGCGAGCCGCCCTGTTCGGGGCGTCTGCTGCCGTCATGTTCGCGTTCACCGCGTCGCTCATCCGGCTCGTGATGCTCGACGCCTCGCACCGGTGGGACGGCATTTTCGCCCACTGGCCGTTCTACGCGATGTCCGGTGCCGGGCTTGCCGGTGTGTTCCTTGCTCAGAACGCGTTCCACGCCGGCCCGGTCACGGCGTCGCAGCCCACCCTCGTCATCCTCGATCCCCTCGTGTCGCTGGGCATCGGGATCGGGTTGTTCGGTGACCAGCTCCAGACCGGAGGCGGCCGGGGGGCAATCGAGTCGGTTGCACTGATCATGCTGTGTGTGGGTGGGTTCGTCCTCGCCCGGTCGCCCGTCGTGGCAGACCTCCGCGGCGCCGAAAGCCCGTCCGATGGCGTGCCCGGTGCCGGTGTGCCCGGTGCCGGTGTGCCCCCTGCCGGCCTGCCCGCTGCCGGTGGCCTGGCTCCGGTGCACGGCGCCCGTGGACAGACCGGTGGCTGGGTCGGATGGCGGCGTGCGCGTCCCGCCAGGAGCGACGGCGGCGCGGCGCGGGGTACGGTACCGGCGCCGCCGACCGGCGGCGCACCGTGCGGGCCTGGATGAGCGTGCACGGTCGAGGGGAAATGGCGATGGCGTCGATGGAGGCAGATGGGCCACAGGCGCCCTACGATCCCTGGTGGGCGGTGCGTCGCCGGATCTCGGCGGCGGTGGCGGCGGCCGGTGTCGACCCGGAGATCGAGCGCTTGCTGCTCGTGCCCGAGCGGGTGCTCGAAGTTGCCGTGCCCGTGCGGATGGACGACGGTCACGTCGAGGTCTTCAGCGGGTGGAGGGTCCACCACAACGTGGCTCGGGGCCCGGCCAAGGGCGGCATCCGCTTCCACCCGGCGCTGTCGGCGGGTGAGGTGACGGCGCTGGCTGCGGACATGACCCTGAAGACAGCGGTGGTCGACATCCCCTTCGGCGGTGGCAAGGGAGGCGTGGCTTGCGAGCCCGGCCGGTTGTCGATCAGCGAGCTCGAACGGCTCACCCGGCGCTACACGGTGGCCATCGCCAGCCTTCTCGGCCCGGACCAGGATGTCCCGGCCCCGGACGTGAACACCGACGAGCGGGTCATGGCGTGGCTGCTCGACACCATGGACATGCTCCAGGGGCGGTCCGTTCCCGGTGTGGTGACGGGGAAGCCGCTGAGCGTCGGGGGCATGCCCATGCACGCGGGGGCCACGTCCAGCGGCGTCGTCCGTTGCGTACGCGCCGTGTTCGCCGCCACCGGTCGCCCACTGGTGGGAGCTCGGGCCGTGGTGCAGGGCTTCGGCAAGGTGGGCGGGCCCCTGGCGTTCCTGCTGCAGTCCGCGGGCATGCGGGTCGTGGCGGTGGCCGACGTTGCCGGTGCGGTGTGGAACCCCGGGGGCCTGGACGTCTCGGCGCTGGCCGAGCACGCCCGCTCCAGCGGCTCGGTGGCCGGTTTCGTCGGTGGGACACCCATCGCCAGCACCGACCTGTGGGCGGTCGAAGCCGAGCTCGTCGTTCCGGCCGCGCTGGAAGGGGCCATCGACGTGGACGCGGCCCGCCGCATGACGGCCTCGGTGGTGGTCGAGGCGGCAAACGGCCCGATGACACCTGCTGCCGACGAGGTGCTCGACCGGCGTGGGGTGGTGGTCGTGCCCGACATCCTGGCCAACGCCGGCGGGGTCACCGCCTCGTACTTCGAGTGGGCACAGGGGCGCCAGGGGTATGCCTGGGACGAGGAAATGGTGGCGGACCGCTTGGCGAGGACCATGGACCGAGCGTTCGGCGCCGTCTGGGCTCGTGCCCAGGCATTGGGCGTCTCGCTGCGCGATGCGGCAGGAGTGGTGGCCGTGGAGCGCATCGCCGCTGCCATCACGGCACGCGGCCTGTTCCCCTGACGGCACTGCTGGGGGTATGACCTGGACGTGATCGCCCACTCGCCGGGAAACGCGGCGCGCCGTCCCCGTTGCGATCAAGACGAGACCACCGGTGTTGGCGCGCCGGTGAGGAAGGAACGTCGATGCTGAGCGCAGTGAACTGCGAGGCGGCCGGCGCTGACGGGCGGTCGATGCTGGACGAGATCTTCCGAGAAGGGCAGGGAGAATGCCCGCAGCGGCTCTTGAGGCCGAGGTTGACGCCTACCTGGCCGAGCTCTCCGGCGAGCGTTACGAGAACGGTCATGCCCCGTGACCCGCGGCGGCCTCCCCGGTCCCCGGTGGCCCAGCCGGTCATCGGGGCGGTCGAGATCCGCGCCCCGAGGGTGGACCACCGGCGCGTCGAGAGGGCGGTGGGCGCGTAGGCCAAGGTCAAGTCGTCGATCCGAAATGGCCGAAGGCGCAATTCTTCAGGTGGTGGGGGCGTCGTGAGGTCGGGGGTGGTGGGTCACCTGTCCTGTATCCAGCGCAGGTTGTCTGGACGCTCCCCCGTCCGGGCCCATCGCCGAGTTGCTTCCCGGGCATCCGCTGCAGGAACAAGTTCGTCAGGACCGACTTCCTGCCAGGTGTTGGCGAACGCCCACTCCTCACACTCGTCTGAGTTGGGGCGCTTGCCGACAGCGTGGCGATAGCCGCAGGCCACCGGCACTTCGTCTTGTCCAAGCCCGATGTAGTAGTGATTGTTGGTGTCCCCGACGTCGAGGAACACGAGAGCGGGCTCGTCGTGACGGGCCAGGGCATCCCAGCGGTCGAGGACCTCGTCGAGCTCCTCGACCGTTTCGACGGTGCGCACTTCCTTGTTCCGGTGGTCGGCGACGATCGGGTGGAATGTCGACTCGCTCACGGATCTACTCCTGGGATGGGAGGCCGGTCCCTTCGATGACGGTGCCGCCGTTCGGACCGTAGAGCGTCAGCTTCTGGCCGGCGCCGAGGTACGTGCTGATCTGCGCCGCGCAGCCTCCGCCCGTTCCCACGGTGCACATCGCTCGGTTGATGTAGAGGGTGGCGTTGTCGATCTGGTTCATCCGCATGGAGATGCCCGCCTGAGCCTCCACGTGGGTGCGGAGGTGCCAGTCCATACCGGTGTCTTCGAGGGCCTTGGGCTGCAACCCCTGGATCACCTGGCCGTTCGGTGTGGTCCTGCCACTGACGATCGGCGCCTCCACGTTGTCGCCGCTCACCAGCAGTCCCGAGGTCGTCGAACCGTTCTCGCCCCAGGCGGGCACCTTGTCGGCCGTCTTGGGGTTGTAGGCGTTGCCGCCGGCGGGGGTGCCGTCTCCGGGTTGGGGTCGGGCGCCGTATCCCGGGTCGTTCCGGATGCTGGCTTGGGAGCGAGCCTCGTGGAAGGTGAGGTCGTTGGACAGCTCGTGGCCGAAGGAGCCGACACCGCCAGGCTGCCGCCTCGCCCGTAGGCACCCACGATCTTGTCGGTCGCCGCCCGAGCGTTCTCCACCGATGCGCCCTTCGAGGTGTCGCCGCTCACCGCGTCGACCGCTCGGTGCTGCGCCTTTGCGCCGGCCCCGAGCGCCTCACCGCCATGGAGGAACTGGCGGCCGGCACGGCGGAGCGCCTCCGGGTCACCAGGCGGCAGGTGCAGTCCGGCCAGCGGGTAGCCCAGGCTCTTCGGCCCCGGAACTGCCGACCGACCGACTGGCCGGTGTTCAGATACTTGAGAGCCGACCCCCCAGGGCCAGCGCCAGCGCTCCGCTCACCTGCGACGGCGCCGCCGTCTGCGCGTTCCAGTCCCGGACAACACGGGGCAGCGCGTCATCGACCTCGGGGTTGCCGCTGCGAG
>JAKAYQ010000010.1 GCA_021826725.1 Actinomycetes bacterium | reverse complement strand
CATTCGTTCACCGGCCATATGACGCTGGCCCGGGCTCGACAGCCGGGTCAGGGGTCTCAGCCACCGGGGGCGGGTGCGCCGGTGGCCGCTCGCTGGACGGTCACCGGATTTCCCTGGTGGCGTCCGCCCTGTCGGCCCGTGGGGCACGACACCGGGTGGTGCACAGGGTGCCCTTGGGGCGATGCCGGGGCCCGGTGGACCGCCCCGTGGGCTGCCCGGCAGGGTGCCGAACCCGGATGCGTGCACGAACACACGTTCGTAACTACACTCCTGGAAGACCAAGGGTCGAGCGGTGCCGAGGTCGCATGACCGGGTCGGACCAGGAGCAGGGTGCTGTCACACCCACCTCCTACGGTCGGGCCCTGTCGGAGCGGCGGAAGCGGCTGCACGAGCGAGGAGAGAAACCGGCATGGAACGTGACAAGGCGCTGGAGATGGCCCTTGGCCAGGTCGAAAAGCAGTTCGGCAAGGGCTCGATCATGCGCATGGGAGAGAACCTGCACATGGCCATCGAATCGATCCCCACCGGGGCAATGGCGTTGGATAGGGCGCTCGGCATAGGCGGGCTCCCCCGTGGGCGAGTGGTGGAGATCTACGGTCCCGAGTCGTCGGGCAAGTCGACCCTCGCCATGCACGTGGTTGCGGAGGCCCAGCGCAACGGGGGGATCTGCGCCTACATCGATGCGGAGCACGCCATGGACCCCGTCTACACCAAGGCCATCGGGGTCAACATCGACGACCTTCTCATCTCCCAGCCCGACACCGGGGAGCAGGCACTCGAGATCGCCGACATGCTCATCCGATCGGGGGCGCTCGATGTCTTGGTGATCGACTCGGTCGCTGCCCTCACCCCGCGGGCGGAGATCGAAGGGGAGATGGGTGACACCCACGTCGGTCTGCAGGCGCGGCTCATGTCGCAGGCGTTGCGGAAGCTGACCGGCAGCCTCAGCAAGTCCAACACCATCGCCATCTTCATCAATCAGCTGCGCGAAAAAGTGGGGGTCGTGTACGGATCTCCCGAGGTCACCCCCGGCGGCAGGGCGCTGAAGTTCTATGCCTCGGTGCGCATCGACATCCGCCGGGTGGAGGCCATCAAGGATGGAGCCGAGGTCATCGGCAGCCGGACCCGGGTCAAGATCGTCAAGAACAAGGTCAGCCCCCCGTTCAAGACCGCCGAGTTCGACATCATGTACGGCACGGGCATCAGCCGCGAAGGTTCGTTGCTGGACGTCGCCGTCGACCTGGGGCTGGTCAAGAAGTCCGGGGCGTGGTTCACCTACGAGGGCGAGCAGCTCGGGCAGGGCCGGGAGAACGTCAAGCAGTTCCTGCGGGAGACCCCCGAGCTCATGGTGGAGATCAACGAGCGGGTGCGTGCTGCCCTGGGGGCCGGCACGAGCGCCGAGGACGAGCTCGACCCCGGTCTGCCTGTTCCCGTGGAGGTGCCGGCCGGCGACTGAGGCGGGCTGGCGGCGGCGGCCAGGGCAGGATCGGCCCTCGCCGCTGTGGCCGACCCCCGAGCGCCGCTCTCCAATCCCTTCTCCGCGCGCTTGCGGATCCGAAAGGCGTTGGGAGTGCGCCGGTGTCGGATCAGTGCGCCGGTGTGCTCCCGGAGCTCCCCGCCGTCGAGCTCGATCCGGTCGGAGCAGCCGTGGTGATGGGGATCCCAGATGGGACGAGCTCGACCCACGTCACACCCGGCGCCAGGGGGATCGTCGCTCCGGAGCGGTCGACGAGCGCCATGGGTGTCGACAGCGACGAGCGGCGCCAGGTCCCGGCGATGGCCACACCGTTGCGGAGAACGACCACCGGCCCGCTCCCAGTGGCGTCGACCTCGACCTCATGGGCTCCCAGGCTGTTCTCCACCCACGGCCCGGTGAACGTGTGGACATGCATGGCGACGACGTTGGCGGCAGCGATCGGGGCGGAAGCGCCGTCGATCATCGGCCCGCTCAATGTCGTCGCCGGCTGGCCGGCGTACGAGAGCTGCCACTCGCTGCTGCTGGGAACCCACGTCCAGGTCACGTCGCTGGTCGAGGAGAACGGGATGTGGACCGACGAGGTGGTTGTGCCGCCGGAGGGTACGGCCCTGCTGTACACGAACAGCGGCACCGGCGGTGTGGTGTCCGATGGAGCGAGGTTCCACATGCTCCGAGCGGAGACATAGGTGTCGTAGGGGGCGTAGCGGCCCGACGGGTGCACGGCCAGGTTCGAGTACTGGAAGACGACATCGATGTTGGTGAGGTTCGCTGCATCGAGGAGGGCCAGGATCGGGTTGATGCCGCCGGCGTGGACCAGGAGCGGATGGCTGAGCTCGTCGGCGATGGCCACGTCCGGTTCACGGGCCGATCGGATCGGGCCGATCAGCGACGGAGACGAGCATTGGAAGACCGCCACCAGGCGGGTGATGGCACCCTCCACCGGTTCCTCGAAGACGATGTCCGCCTGGTTCAAGGCGGACTGTGGGCGGGCAGTCGGGTAGTTGTCGACCTTGACGGCAAGCGCCGGGCGGCGCGGGACGGCACCCCCTGGGGCCAGCTCACCGGTCAGGGGGCAGACCGGGCCCGTAGGCGAGCGGGAAACGACGCGCCGGTGGGTTGGCCGCTGGTGCCGTACGTGGACGATGGCATGGCGCATCGTGCGAGCGGCAGCGATGGGCGTAGCCGCAGCCAGGACGACGACGGCAAAGGAGATGAAGGCGGCAATACCGGCCATCGTCGCCGTAGTCGAGCGGGAATGGCCGCGACCGTCGGCTCGGGTGTGACGTGGTGCCGCGTGTGCGGCCCGGCGGTGCTGGCCCGGCTGTCGGGACCGGTACGGCCCGCCGGCGTGGGGGGGGCCAGGCGGCGGGGTCATGAGCGGGTCCTCCTGCCGGGCGGGCGGGCGGGCGAGTGGGCACGTGGGCGGGCACCCGGGTGGACGCGCCGGTCGACCGACCCGCATCGACGCTGTCCGGGCACCTGCCGGCCTGCAGGATATCCGGCCGGCGGCTGCCCGCCCCGATATCCCCCCAACCGGTGATCTCCCGCCGGCAGTGCCGGGGCTCCTCGCCGGCAGGTGATCGCCCACCGGCGGCGGAGTGGGATGGCCAGTGGGAGCGGGGCTAGCCTGCCGGCGTGCCGTCGGACCGTCCAGTGCTCCCGGGCCGCCCCCCAGGGCGTCTGGCGCTTCGGCTCCTCCCGTCGTGGCTGCCGCCCCTGTTCCGGCGGACGGCGACCTCGGCCATCCACGGTGCCTGGGAGTGGATCTGCCTGTACGGCGCCATCGGGCCCGACCATCCCCGGGCAGCGCGGTTCGGCGCCTTCGGCGCCGGCAGCTTCCTCGCCTTTCCTCCCGGGTCGGTCTACAACGAGCGGTGGATCCGCATCGGCTCGGGCGCGATGATCGGACCGTGGGTCACCCTGTCGGCCGGCATGGCTCCCGGCCAGCAGATGATCACCGACCCGGTCGTGGCCATCGGGGACCGGGTGGTGATCGGACGCGGCAGCCATGTCGTCGGACACCTGTGCATCGAGATCGGCGACGACGTGCAGACGGGCCCCTACGTCTACGTGACCGACCAGAACCACGGCTACAGCGATCCCGACCAGCCCATCGGCACCCAGGTTCCCCACGATGCGCCGGTCGTCATCGGTCCGGGAAGCTGGCTGGGGGCCGGGGTGATCGTGCTTCCCGGTGCCCGCATCGGCCGGAACGTTGCCGTCGGTGCCGGTTCCGTGGTGACTGGAACGCTGCCCGACCACTGTGTCGCCGTGGGTGTGCCGGCTCGCGTCATCAAGCGCTACGAACCCGGCAGCGGTTGGCGCGCCGTCCGGAGCGGGCTCATCGAGGCCGACGCACCGTCGAGGCCGTAAGCGGCCCGGCGAACCGGCGCGCCGGGCTCGTCGACCCCCAGGCGCCGCATCGCGCCGTTGCCATCGTCGTGCGGGCACTCCAGTCTGCACTTCCCCCTCCGCCGTGCGCCGCTCGCCTGAATTCCCGACTTCCTGATCCGCCCTGCCTGTCTGCTGGGCCCCTTCGCGCGGCTCGGCGCCCGGTGTGCTCACGCGTGCCGGCACCAATCGAGCCTGCGGCTCGCACCCCCAGGCGCTCCGGTGCCGGCGACCGGAATGTCCCGGGCGCACCGTCTGTTGGTGAATCCTGACCGAGCAGGTTCCTGGTGGAGGAGCCGGAGGAGGTACCCGTGCCCGCTGTGACCGTTCCTGATCCCACCGTTCTTCCTCGCGTCGCGAGCTCGACGCCCGACGCCCGGGCCCGCCGCGTGGTGTCGGTGACGACTGCTTCCGCCGGCCTGGAGGGCGAGGGATTTCCGGTGCGCCGGGCCTTTGCCGGCGTCGACCTGGCGCGGCTCGACCCCTTCGTCCACATGGACCAGATGGGCGCCGTCGAGTACGCACCGGGCGAGCCCAAAGGCACGCCATGGCATCCGCACCGAGGTTTCGAGACCGTGACCTACATGATCGACGGGACGTTCCAGCACCAGGACTCGATCGGTGGCGGTGGGCTCATCACCAACGGCGACACGCAGTGGATGACCGCCGGATCGGGGATCCTGCACATCGAACGGCCGCCCGACGAGCTCGTGACCAGCGGCGGCCTCTTCCACGGGATACAGCTGTGGGTCAACCTCCCGGCGGCGCTGAAGCGGGTGGCCCCCCGCTACCAGGGCATCGCCGCGCCGCACGTCACCCTGGCGACCACCGCCGATGCCGGAGCGCTCATCCGGGTCATCGCCGGATCCGTCGGGGGTATCGGCGGGCCCGGAGCCACGCACACGCCGATCAACCTGGTCCACATGACGGTCAGTCCGGGAGCCCGAGCGGACGTGCCCTGGCCTGCTCGCTCCAACGCGCTCGTCTATGTCCTGAGTGGGAGCGGCACGGTCGGCGTGGATCATCAACCCATCATCGGCGGGCAACTCGCCGTTCTGGAGGATGGCGACTGGCTGGTCGTCGAGGCGGACCGTCGTCAGGACGCCGCCACCCCTGCGCTCGACGTGCTTCTCCTCGGTGGAACCCCGATCGGGGAGCCGGTCGTCGCCTACGGGCCGTTCGTCATGAGCTCCAAGGCCGAGATTGCCGAAGCCTTCGAGGACTACCGGGCAGGTCGGCTGGGCACGGTGCCGGCAGTGCACATCGGGGACTGACCGTGGTGGCCGCCACTCGGCGTAGGCCCCGTGGTCCACGGGTCGCGGCCACCGGAGCAGGTGACGGTGTCGGCGGCCAGCGGGGATCATCGACTCGGATCCCGGCTGGAGCCGGGTTGCAGGACCCGGTGGGACCTACGCCGAGGGCGGGGCCAGCACGGCGACGGCGTTGTAGCCACCCATGCCCAACGACGACTTGAGCACCGGCCCGTCGACGCACGCCGTGGCACCGTCGAGCAGCTTGGGATGCCCTGGAGCCACCCGCGGCGGCGCCGGGATCACTCCCGACTGGAAGCCGAAGAGCGACGGCAGCACCTCGACCGCCCCGGCTGCAGCCTGGCAGTGGCCGACCAGCGGCTTCACGGAGAAGATGCCCTCGATCCCGGTGAGCAGGTCGTCGACGACCCTGGCCTCCGCATCGTCGCATTGCTGCGTGCCGGGCCCGTGCGCGTTCAGGTAGGCGATCTCCTCCGGCCGCACCCCGCTGCGAGCTAGCGCGAGCTCGAACGCCCGGAACACTTCCACGAGGTCGGGCTCGATGGAGATGATGTGTGCGCCGTCATGGGTGGTGGCCCCCCCCAACAGGTGGCCGATGGCTGCGTCGGACCGACCGGACACGACCATGCCGACGGCTGCCTCGCCGCCCACGAAGCCTCGGCTGCCCTGCTGGAAGGGCCGGCACGCGTCGAGGGCCGGCGAGTCGCAGACGAGGACGCCGACGTTCGTGAACGCCGCGCAGGTCTCCGGGCTGGCCGACAGATCGCAGGCCAGCACCAGGACATCCGACACCAGCCCGGCGTCGAGCCAGAGCTTGGCCGTCAGGAGCGCGGTCACGCCCGACGCGCACATGGCGGACACCGCCATCGTGGGGCCATGGAAACCGAACTCCTTGTTGATGCCGGTAAGCACAGCGGATGGCATCAAGGTCAACCATTCGCGCTTGGAGGTGTCGCGTCCGCGGCGGTGATGGAAGGCGGACCACCGTTCAAGATCGCCGAGGACGAGCGCATGGATGACACCGACCGTTTCGCCCGGACGCCATCCCCGGTCAATGGCATTGTGGACGGCCTCACGCGCCGCAAAACGGGTCGCTCTGGCGTAGGTGCTCGGGCCATCCTCGGGATCACCCCCGTCCTCGATCGTGGCGATATACACGGGATCGTACGACAGGTACTCCCTGTAACCTTCAACGGGCTGGACCGCTGGAACCCCGCTGTACAGCCCCTCCCACAAAAGCTTCTGACCCCATCCGTAGCCAGTCACCGCGCCGATCCCGCAGATAGATGCCGGTGTGGAGCCAACTCGATCACCGCCGTGGTCACGAACCGTCGCGCTGCTCATCGTGCAACCTCGCTTCGTCGAGTCGGTTGCAGCGGATGATAGCGAGCGTCCCCCGCCGCGTAAAGGACGAGCGGTAGACTTCACACAAATGTCGCCACACAGTGCCGCCAGCGCCGTTGGCCCTACGAGATCTTGCTGCGCGTCCCGCGCTGCATACCCACGCAGCGTGTTCGAGATATCGCGCGCACAGAGTTCATCTTTGCCTCGGGGATCCGACGGTTCCGGTCGGTGGATGCGCGTTCCCGCCGCGCGCACGCATGCCGTTCAAGGTCCTCTTTACCCGTGCCGATATGTGGGGCATGGTCCCACGAGTCGACATGTGCACGCCTGTTGCACCGTCGGGTTCCGACGCGGTGGTCCCGCTCACTGCCGAGCAGCGGCTGGCGTTGTTCTCCGACCTTGCCCGCGTGGTGACTTGGGAATTCGACCCTCGTGGCGCCGGTATCCGGTGGCACACGCCCTTGGCGCGCCTCATCGGAGACGACCCGACGCCGGGGAGCTACTGGCTTTCCAGCGGGCCCGCCGGTCGTAGTCGTAATGGCCAGTCGGTTCGCCCGGTCGCGCCGGATGACCTCGGGGATGCGCTCCTGGCGCCGGTCATCGAGGGCGCCCGAGCCGGGATGGGATGGGACAGCTATGAGCTGCTGCAGGAGATGGTGGCGCCGTCAGGCCAGCCCACGCGCCTGCTCGTGCGGGCGATGAGCGTTTCCGGGGGTCCCGAAGGTCATCTCTTCGGCATCGTCGGTGAGCCCGAGCCTGCGGACGGCACGCCGTGGATCTCGGCCGACACCGCCGAGCGCCTGCAGCTGCTGGTCGAGCACTCACCCAGCGGGATCGTGGTCCACCAGGACGGCAAGCTCGTCTACGCCAACGCCTCCGCCATCAAGATGACCGGGTACCGCACGTTGCAGGAAGGTGTGGGCCAGCCGATCACGGCGTTCTTGCACCCGGACCACGTGGGACCCACCGTCGCCCGGCTGTCGCAGCTCTTCCACAGCGGTGATGTCGTGAAGGGTCACGAGGCGCTCATCTTGCACTCTGACGGCACCGAGGTCCCCGTCGAGGTGACCAGTGCTCGTACCACCTGGGGAGGAAAGCCCGCGTTCCAGGTCATCCTGCACGACATCACCGAGCGCAAGGCGGCGGAGGAGGCCAACCGGGCGCTTCTGGCCGTCGAGCGGCGGTATGCCGCTGCCGTCGCCGCCCTCGAAGAAGGCGTGCTCGTCCTCGACCGGGACGGGTCGGTGCAGGCGGCCAACGAGTCGGCTGTCCGCATCCTCGGGCCCCGCCTGCAGCGCGGGCGGGGCGACGCCGTGCTCACGGGAGGCGGGATCGTCTGGGGCGTGGACGGCGGCGCGATCGCCGCGGAGGACCTGCCCGTGGCCCGTGCGCTCAAGCGGCAGATCACCCGCTCGCACGCGGTGCTCGGCGTGGTCGGCGACGGCGGGGTTCGCCAGTGGCTCTCGGTCAACACCCGTCGCCTCGACGACGACCAGTCGGTCGACGGTGCGGTGGTGGTCTGCTCGGTGTCCGACATCACCGACCGCAAGCAGCTCATGGACCGGCTTGCCTGGGAGGCCCGCAACGATGTGCTGACTGGCCTGCTGAACCGCACCGGCCTGCTGGCGCGCATCGGCGAGACGGTTGCCGACCCGGACCTCGTCGGCGACACCGTGCTCCTGGTGATCGACATCGACCGCTTCAAGATGGTGAACGACTCGCTGGGCCACGCGGCAGGTGACGAGGTCCTGCGGTCGGTTGCCCACCGGCTCGCCGACGCAGTGCCGCCCACTGCCGCCGTCGGACGGCTCCACGGGGACGGGTTCGCCGTCCTGCTCACCGGCGTGGTCGATACCGACGGGGCCGTAGCGTGGGCGGAGACACTGCGGGCGGCGCTGGCTCGGCCGCTGCGCCTGGCCTCCGGTCGCATCCTCAACCTCGGCGTGAGCGCAGGGGTCGTGCGCGCCGGCCCGTTGGAGCGCGACGCGGGCCGGTTGCTCCAGGACGCGGACCTCGCCATGCTCGAAGCAAAGGCCCGGCACCGGGGTCGGGTCGCGCTGTTCGACGCCGGCCTGCGCGACGAGATCGGAGGCCGGCTCGAGCTCGAGCACGACCTTCGAGCCGCGGTGGCGAACGGCGAGCTGCGCGTGGAGTACCAACCCGTTGCTTCGCTCGCCGACGGTCGAGTCGTCGGCTTGGAGGCACTGGTCCGCTGGGAGCACCCCAGCCGCGGCCTGCTGATGCCGGCGCGGTTCATCGGTCTTGCCGAGGAGTCCGAGCTGATCGTGACGCTGGGATCCTGGGTGCTCGTGCAGAGCTTTTCGCAGATGGCACGGTGGCGGGCACGCCACCGGGGTGCGGAAGACGCCTTCCTCGCTGTCAACGTGTCGCCACGGCAGCTCGAGGGCCCGGATCTCGTGCCCGCTGTCGACGAGGCGCTGCGCCGCAGCGGTCTGTCGCCGTCGGCTGTCGTGCTCGAGATCACCGAGTCCGGCTTCATCGCCGACGACCCGCACATCGCTCGAGTGCTCGACGACCTGCGGGGAGCGGGTCTGCGCCTGGCCGTCGACGACTTCGGCGCCGGCTACTCGTCGCTCAGCCAGCTCAAGCGACTGCCGGTCAGCTTCCTCAAGATCGACCGGGCGTTCGTGGAAGGCATCGGCACCAACCACCAGGACGACCACATCGTGTCCGTCGTGACCGAGCTGGGCCATGGGCTCGGTGTCAGGGTCATCGCCGAAGGCGTGGAGACCGAGACCCAGCGCGACGCCGCCCGCCGCCTCGGCTGCGACCTCTACCAGGGGTATCTTCTGGCGCGACCGTGCCCGAGCGCAGCGGTCCCGGTCTTCTGGCCCGACGCAGGCGGCCCCGGCAAGCGCTGAGCCGGCAGACCGATCGCTCGGCCGTTGGCCCCACGTGCGCCGCCGGGTCTGGAGCACCTCGGCGGTGCCCAGGTTCGGTGGGTTGCTCAGGGCCCGGCGATGGTCGGGTGCCGGGGCCTGCTGCGAACGGCGGGCACAAGACCGGGTTGGCGGCAGCGGACCCGGTGCCCAGGGGAACGCGCCGCCCTTGTTTCCCCATGTCCTGCCGCGAGCAGCAGCGCCATGTGGGCCTGTCGCACCCTGTGCTCAGGGACAGGTGGTGGTGGCCGGGGGTGCGCCCGGGTCGTTGAGATAGCGGGTCACGACGGACGCCATGCAGGGATCGCCAGATCCGTTGAGCAGCCAGGTGTGACCCCACCCGTCCCAGGTGACGATGGTGGAGCGGGCTAGGTGGGTGACGAGCCGATGCGCCCACACCGGCGGAGTGACGGGGTCCCCCTGGTTGGACAGGACGAGCAGCGGTGGGGTGCCGAGGACCGCCAGGCGGGACACGGGATGGTTCGCCGCGGGCCAGCCGACGCATCCGGCTGCGTCGACGGCCGCGGCTTCGGCTCCCAGTGGCGGGGCTTTCGCCTGGAGCGACGAGGCCAGCGCGTCGACCGCAGCGCTCGACGGATGGAAGGCGGCATCGCCGCACGCGATCGCCCACTGTGGGTCGACGAGCGACTGGCCGTTCAGGTCCTCCTCGCTCGACAGCGCCAGCTGGCGCAGGGGGCCGCCGTTCCCGTGGGCAGCGGCGACGACTGCGGCTTCCCAACTGGCGGCCAGCACCGGGAGCGCGATGGCGGCGAACGTCGCCGCGTCGAGGTCACCGACGGTCACGGGGTACGGGCTGTGGGCCGGAGCCGGCAGGGGATGGCGGGCCAAAGCGGCCGACAGGGCTCCGAACGCCAGGGACGGGTTCGGCCCGAGCGGGCACACGGGTGCAGCCCGGCAGGTCGCGAGCAGGTGGGTGAGCGAGCGGTCCATGGCAGGTGCTTCGTCTCGTGCCTGGGCGGTCAGGCTCTCGGTTGGATCGACAGCTCCGTCGAGGATCATGGCGCGCACGTGCGCCGGGAACATCGACGCGAAGACGACGCCGAGCACCGTCCCGTAGGACAGGCCGAGATAGTCGAGGCGCGCGATGCCCAGTGCCCGGCGCAGCTGGTTGAGATCGCGGGCCGCGTCGACGGTGCCGACCTGCCCGATGAGCGCCCCGGCACGTCGGCGGCAGGCGGCCCCCATGGCGGCGTACACAGCGGTGACCGGTGGGCGGCCTCCGGAGCTCTGCGACCCGGGCGATGCGCTCGTGACGGCAGCTGGATCCGTCCCACAGGCGACCGGTCGAGCCGATCCGGTGCCGCGCTCGTCGAAGGACACCAGCGCGTAGTGCTGCCGGACTCCGGCGGGGAGGAGAGCGTCGACGACAGGGGCGAGCTGCACCCCGCTCTCGCCGGGCCCACCCGGGTTCATCACGAGGACGCCGCGCGTGGCGCCGGTGGCGGGGATGCGAACCACGGGGATCGAGATGTCGCCGGCGGCGGGCCGGCTGTAGTCGAACGGCACCCGCATGGTCGCGCACTGCGCGGCGGGACCATGCGAACAGGCGACCCACCGGAGCCGAGGCACCGAAGCGCCTGCCGATGCCGCGGGCGACGCCGAGCAGGCCGAGGCGGCCAGAACGGTGGCGGCCAGGGCAAGACGGATGCGGGACCGGGTTGGTGACGGTCGAAGCGGCAGTCGACGTGCGCGCACAATGATCGGCCGAGCCTACCGAGAACCCACGTGTGCAACGGGGATCGTGGTGTGCGGTGTGCGGTGTGCGGTGTGCGGTGTGCGGTGTGCGGTGTGCGGTGCGGCGCTGGTGTCGTCGAGCGCACGGACTGGCGCGCGCCCCACGGCGGTGGATCCCCTCACGGTCCGTGACTCGCGACCGGCGACGACCACGCATCCGGGTTTCGCCGGCCGGTGTGGGGCTCACGAGGGGTGGGATCCTCTCGTCGATGTGAGAACTAGCTATCTCACAAACGAAAATCCTTGCAATGACGGGAGAATTTCGCCTATCTTCTGGCTTCGTCATGGTGACGCACCGGCATGTGGGGAACGAGCGGCGGCGCCTGCTGCCGGCGCAGCGACGCAAGGCCGCCGGATGGGGGCGGCGGCGTGCCCTGACCGCGATGGCCGTCGGGATCGCCACTTCGGTCGCCGCGTCCTCGGTGTGTCTTCTCGCAGGCGGCCCCGCGTTCGCCGGCAGCGTCGCCTCCGACCAGGCGCAGGCGAACCAGCTCGCGTCGCAGATCGCCACCACGAGCGCCCAGATCGATCACCTCTCGTACCTGTACGACCAGGCGCAGACCTCCTACCAGGTCACGCTGGACCAGCTCCAGCAGGTGCGGTCGCAGCTGGCGGCAGCCGTGGCGTCGGCATCGGCGGCCCGGCGGCAGCTCCGGTCAGATGCGTTGGCGACCTACATGGGAAACGGCAACGCTGCTTCCTACGCCCTCATTTTCAGCACCGACATGACCAACGTGGCTGCGCGCGCCGAGTACCAGCAGGTCTCCGACGCGCAGTTGAGCGGTGCCATCGACCGGTACCGGTCCGACGAGCACCTGGTGTCGCAGAAGCAGGCGGCACTGTCTCGGGAGCAGGCGACCGAGCAGACCACCCTGGCGTCGCTGCAGACCACCCGGCGGCAGGCGCAGGCGGCCGTTGCCAGTGAGAACGCGCAGCTGGACTCCGTCAAGGCCAACCTGCAGCAACAGCTCCTGGCGCAGGCGCACGCCATCGAGCTCCAGCGCGAGCAGGCGGCAGCCCGAGCGGCCGCGGCGCAGCAGGCAGCCGCTGCAGCCAGGGCGGCCCAGAGCGAGCAGGCGTCGGGCACCAGCGCCAGCAACGGTGGGACGCCCGGTGCTGGCTCGTACTCCGTTCCCCCCCCGCCTTCCGGGCCGCCGCCGCCGCCCCCGGCCGGCTGGTCGCAGGAGGCCGCGGTCGCTGTCCAGACGGCGATGGCACAGGTGGGCAAGCCGTATGTCTGGGGGGCTGCGGGTCCTGACAGCTTCGACTGCTCGGGACTGGTGATGTACTCGTGGCAGGCAGCTGGCGTGGAGATCCCCCACTACAGCGTGTCGCAGTACGGCGCCACCACGCACATCACCCAGGCCGAATTGCAGCCTGGCGACATCGTCTTCTACAACTCGCCGTACGACGGCTACCTCGGTCACGAGGCGATGTACATCGGTGGAGGTCAGGTTGTGCAGGCCCCCATGACCGGCATGGACGTGATGGTCACGTCCATCACGTGGGCCGGGCCACCCGTGGCGTTCAGCCGTCCGGGCTGACAGACCGGAGACCGCCGGTCGACGGCCTCGCGGCAGGCGGCCGCGGGCCTCGGTGGTGGTCGCGCGCAGCACGTGTGCTCCGGCACGGCAGCCACGACCCTGTCAACTGGTGTCTCCGAGGTGCTGGATGGAAGCGCCGGAGACGGCCGGTGGGGCCGCCGGTCGCCGTGGCGGCAAGTATCCGCGATGATGGCATCTGGCGGGACGGCGCCGGGTGCGGATTGGTGCGACTGGGCCGGCACGACTGGGCCGGTTCGGCGTCGTCGGGTTCGGGTGGGGACACGGTGTGGGAGCGGCCATGGAGGCGACGGCAGACAGCCACAGTGGGGCAGGCACCGGCGGGCCGGACCTGCCCGCCAGTGGGCCGGGAGGGGCGGCGGGTGGTGGCGACGGGCTGCTCGGCGCGACCGCGCTGCGGCGCCAGCGGATCTCGCGGGCGCTCCTGGCCCGTGAGGACGAGATCGTGCGTGCCGTCGAGGTGGCCACCGCCGACTGCGGCCCGCTCATGGCCGACGACGTCGAGCGAAGTGTCCTGCTCGACCAGGAGAGCAACTGCCGCCAGGGGGTGGAGCTCGTGGGCCGGTGGATCGCCACCGGGACGAGGTCGACCGAACAGGAGCTGGCCGACCTGGCTGGCGTCGGCCGTCGCGTCGCCCGGATCACTGGCACCTTCAGCCGGGTCGTTCGGGCCAATCTCGCCTGGCGCGACGCCATGCGGCGGGTGCTCGAGGAGGAGGTGCCGGCGTACGACGGGTCCCCCGATCTCCTGGCTGGGCTCTGCGCCGGGGTGGAGCAGTCCTGCGACACCAACCTGGTGAGGACGGCCGCGCAGTACGACGAGCAGTGCCAGGTCATGGAGGAGGACCTGGCGGACAAGGAGCGCCAGCTCCGCCACCGAGCGCTCCACGACCCGCTCACCGGCATTCCCAACCGGGTCCTGTTGTTCGACCGGCTCCGGCAGGCCGTCGCCGGCAGTGGCGACGAGCCCGGGGTGCGACGGCCGGCGGTGGTCTTCATCGACCTGGACGACTTCAAGGCGGTGAACGACGGGCAGGGCCACGCCGCCGGCGATGCCGTGCTGCGGATCCTGGCTCGCCGGCTGGCCGCTGCTGTCCGACCCGGTGACACGGTGGCCCGCCTCGGAGGCGACGAGTTCGTGGTCTTCTGTGAAGACGTCCCCGACCAGACATGGGTCCGGTCGCTGGCGCACCGCCTGCTCGGCGTTCTCGGGGCTCCGGTTCAGGCCGGCACCACCACCGTTCGGGTCAGTGCCAGCATCGGGATCGCCGTCGGCTCCGGCACCTGCGACCCGGACCGCCTGCTCGGCGAGGCCGACCGCGCCATGTACCGGGCCAAGCAGGCCGGCAGGTCGCGGATCGAGGTATCCGCCGACCTCGGTGCTGGTGGTCCCGGCGCCGGCGGCCATGCCGCCGACCCGGGTAAGGGGCAAGCCTGAGTGACATAAGCGACATCACCACTTGCCTTTGTCGCCGGCCGTCGGTACTGTCTGGCGGCATGAAGACCCACATGCAGGCCCGGTGGAGCGGGTTCCCCGTGCGACGCCGCGCTGTCGTCGCTGTCGCTTTCGTCGGCGTGATCGTGGGCGCGTGCACGTCCGCCAGGTCGGATGGTGCAGCCGGCACGTCGACATCTGCCGGCGTGGTCGTCGCACACCGGTCCGGCACGGCGGACGTCGCCTTCGCCGGGTCGCTCCTGGCTGTCGACGACAAGGTCGTCGGGCCCGGCTTTGCGCACGCCACCGGCTACACGTACACGGGCCGGGGCGGCGGGTCGCTGGGACTGGCGCACGAGATCGCCTCCGGCGAGATCGCGCCGGGGGTGTTCGAGAGCGTCGGCTCCGCCCCGGTCGCCATCGTGGGGAGCCGTCGCTCGCCGTGGTACGTGCAATTCGCGGCCAGCCCGTTGGTCATCGCGTACAACCCGAACGGCACGTACGGCACCACCTTCGAACGCGTGGCGGCCGGACGCCTGCCGCTGGCGGACGCGTTCGATGCCATGGCCGCACCGGGGTTCCGCCTGGGTCGTACGAACCCAGCGACTGATCCGCAAGGACAGGCGTTCGTGATGATGGTCGAGCTCGCTCAGCGAACGCTGGGCCTGCCCGCCGGTATCGTCGAGCAGATCCTTGGACCCGGCGTGACCACCGGTGGGACCGGCACCACCGGCCAGATCTTCTCCGAGACTTCTCTCGACGCCCACCTGCAAGCCGGCCAGCTCGATGCCGCCAGCGCCTTCCGCTCCCAGGCGGTCCAGCTCCACCTGCACTACCTGACCTTGCCGGCAGCCGTCGACCTTGGTGACCCTGCCGACGCATCGGGGTACGCGAAGGCGAGCCTGGTGGTGCCGGCGACGGCCACCCAGGCGGCCACGACGGTCCACGGCGCCCCACTGGTGATCGACATCGCCACCGTCCGCGAGCCGGCGCAGGCGGCGGACGACGCCGCTGCCGCCACTGCGTTCGTCGCCTATCAGCTCTCGGCCGCCGGCCGACAGGCGTATGCGGCTGCCGGGTTCACCCTGCTGCCGGCGACTGTGGTGGGGACGCGCTCGAGCGTGCCGGCCTCCGTCCTGGCCGCGGTCCGGGCCAGCGGGTGACGGAGCGTTCTGGCCCACAAGCGCACGGCGCCACGGCCGATGTGCGTGGCGGACCCGGGTCCGATCCCCTGGCCGCCGCCACGCTGCCCGGGCGCCTCGGTGCGGGAACCGGCGACAATCTTCACATCGGGTACCGAAGGGTCTCGCTGCGTTTCGCCGGTGTCACCGGTGTGGTCGGTGCCGCCGCGGTCCTGCTGGTCCTTCTCGGCCCCCTCGGTGCGCTTCTCGCCCACCTGACCCCCGGCACGGTGCGCGCAGCGCTGGCCGGTCCCGGTGCGCTCCAACCGCTGGTGACGTCGGTCGAGGCGAGCGCCGTGTCCCTGGGTGTGCTGGTCGTCGTCGGCACACCCCTGGCCTGGGCGATGGCGAGGGGACGCCTGCCGGCACCCCGGGCGTGGGAGACGGGCGTGCTCGTCCCACTCCTGATGCCGCCACTGGTGATCGGCCTGCTCCTCGTGTTCCTGGCCGGGCCGGCCACCCCCGTCGGCCAGGGGCTCGCCCACGTGCACCTGTCGGCGTCCAACACGTTCTTCGCACTGGTGGTGGCGGAGACCTACGAGTCGGCTCCGTACTACGTGCTCGGCGCCGAGGCGGCGTTCGCAGGCGTCGACCGCGAGCTCGAGGAGCATGCCGCGCTCCTCGGGGACTCCCCGGCCCGCGCCTTCCGGCGCATCACCCTGCCCCTCGCCGCACCGGGACTGGCCAGCGCCCTGTCCATGGCGTGGGCCCGGGCGATCGGCGCGTTCGGCGCGGTCATCATCATCGCCTACCACCCCTACGGGCTGCCCATGCAGATCTGGGTGACCCTGCAGCAAAGTGGTCTGGCCGCAGCGCTCCCCTTCGCGCTGGTGCTGCTCGTCGTGGCCCTCCCCCTGCCGCTGGTGGCGTACGTGTGGACCGCCCGAGCCCGTTCCGACACCGTGGCCGGCCCGTCGGGCGTGGCGGACGTCGCCCCCGCCGGATGGGCCACCCGGCCAGTGCGGGCCCGCCGGTGAACGGCGCCATGCTCACCGCAGACGTCACAGTGGAACGCCGCGACCTCACGGTGCAGGTCGATCTGACCGTCCCGGCCGGCACCGTCGTGGCGCTGTACGGACCGTCGGGCGCCGGCAAGTCGACGCTGCTCGCCGCCATCGCCGGGCTGGTCCCTCTCCACGCGGGATCCGTCTGGCTGGGCGACCGGCTCCTGGCGACGGGCTCCGCCGCCCGGCGACACGCCGGAGGCGGCCTGCCCCTGCGGGATCGGGGTGTCGGCCTGCTGGCACAGCGCCCGGGTCTCTTCCCGCATCTCGACGCGGCAGCAAACATCGGCTACGCGCTGCCCGGCGGCGGTCGGGATCCCCGTGTCGGCCGGCTGGCCGAGGCACTGGACCTGACGGACCTGCTCGCAGCCCGGCCGGGTCGGCTCTCCGGCGGGCAGTGCCAGCGCGTCGCGTTGGCGCGCGTGCTCGCCGCCGAACCACGCGTCCTGCTGCTCGACGAGCCGTTCACGGGTCTCGACCCGGAGTTGCGCGCCCGTGTCAGCATGCTCCTCGCCGAGGAGGTCGCCCGCCGCCAGGTGCCGACCCTGCTGGTCACGCACGATCTGGCGGATGCCCAGCGCGGGGCCGATCGGATCGCCGTGCTCGACAAGGGTCGCTGCCTGCAGGTCGACGATCCGGTGCGTGTGGTGGCCGCGCCGGCGACCGTTCGCGTCGCCGCGCTGGTCGGGTACCGCGCCCTCGTTCCGGCTCGGCTGGTACAGGGTGCGCCGGTCGCCGGCGGCCGAGGTGCTCCTCCTTCGAGCTCCGGTCCGCTCGTCCCACCCGGGGCGTCGATCCTTGGGGTGCATCCCGACCGGCTGGTGATGGATGCCGGCAGGGCATCGCAGGCGCCGGTGACGGCGTGGCTGCAGGCGACGGTCACGGCGGTCCGGGCCGCCGGCGCCGGGATGCAGGCCGAGATGGAGCTGCAGGACGGCTCGATCGTGCCGCTCGCGATCGCACCGGGTGTGCCTGTTCCTGCACCAGGAGAGCGGCTGCCTGTCGGGGTGGCCGACGCTCCGTGGTTCGACGCCGCGGGCGACCTCGTCGGCGAGCGGTCCGAAGCCGGCGCTCGGCTGCAGGGGTGGGGATGAGCGCGGCCCGGCGACGGCAGACGCCCGGCGGCCCAGCTGGCTCGGCTGACGCGGCGGATCCCGCTGCCAGGACGGTCTCGACGCGGCCCGACGCGCCGGGGGCGGTGGCGCCAGCCGCACTCCCCGGTCGCCGGCTGCGGCTGGCGCGCCTGGCCCGGGAGCTCTCGCAGGAACAGCTTGCCGACGCTGCCGGAGTGACCCGGCAGGCGGTGGCCGGCATCGAAGCAGGCCGGTTCGACCCGTCCCTGAAGGTGGCACTGCGCCTCGCGTCGGCCCTCGCGTCGCCGGTGGAGGAGCTCTTCGGCACCGGCGAGGGCGTGTCGACGGTGCGGGCCAGGCTGGTCGGTATGTCAGGTGCCGGCCCGGCTGGTGCCTCGGCGGGGACGCGGTCCGGCCGTGTGGCACTGGCCGGCGTCGGCGGGCGGACCCAGGCGTTCCTGCTCGAAGGAGATGCCGCTGCCGTCTGGGGGTTCCGCCCCGCCGCCGGGCTCCTGCAGGCGTCTCCCGAGGACATTGGGCCGCGGCGTGGTGCCGATGCCGATGGTGGTGGGAGTGATGGCGATCCTGCAGGCGCAGGCGCCCGAGCTGGTGCCGGTGCCCGAGCTGGTGCCGGTGCGAGTGCCAGTGGTGGTGGTGGTGGTGACGTCGTTGCGAGTGCCAGTGGTGGTGGTGACGCCGGTGAAGCCGTCACCAGGCTCGGCGGTGCCGGTCGCGTCCTGGTGGTTGCGGGGTGCGACCCGGCGCTGCCCCTGCTCGCCCGCCCCCTCGCTCGTCTGGACCCACCGGTCGAGCTCCTGTGGTGGCCGTGCTCGAGCACCCGTGCGCTGGAGCTTCTGGCGACCGGCGCCGTTCACGCGGCCGGCGCGCACCTCCGCGACGAGCGTGGTGGGTACAACGCCGGGCGCGCTCGCCGGGTGCTCGGTTCGCTCGGCGGTGCGGTGGTGAGCTTCGCTGCATGGGCGGAGGGTCTGGCGGTCGGCTCCGAGGCCAGGGGCGGTGTCGGCGGGCTCGACGACGTCGCGCGCGCCGGGCTCCGGGTGGTGAACCGCGAGCCGGGAGCCGAGGCCCGGGCTGTGCTCGAGCGTGAGCGGCAGCGACATGGGCTGAGCACTGGCGACCTCCCCGGGTGGGACACCGTGATGGGAGGCCACTTGCAGGTCGCGGCTGCCGTGGCCGGCGGGTTGGCCGGCGCCGGCGTCACCTGCGAGCCCGCGGCGCGGGCCTACGGGCTTGGGTTCGTTCCCCTGGCGGCCGAGCGGTTCGACCTGGTGGTGGCTCGCGATCAGGTCTCCGCTGTCGAGGTCCGCTCTTTGCTGGCGGTCCTGGGCGGCGACGAGCTGCGCGAGCAGCTGGCGGCGATCCCTGGGTACGACCCGTCGGACTGCGGGACGGTGGTCGACACGTTCTGACGTCGAGCCGTGTGGCGGGTCGATCTCTTCGGCCAGGTCGACTGACACGACGAAGCGGGCGACTATGCCCATGCTGCTGTGCGTCACCGCCTTGGGGCGTGCCGAGAGCTCCCAGGCGATGATGGACCGCCCGAGCGACGTGTCCCTGGCCAGGTTCCAGTCCGCAGTCTTGGCCATGAGAAGGCTCGGCTCGTCGCAGGAGCCAGATCGAGCTCGGCGACCTGCGCCCGGACAAGATGTCGGTGCAGCGCAACAGGTTCGGGGCTCCGAGATGCTGCTGCCAGGCCGACCTGCCGCAGCGCCACGGTCCGTGCAATCAGCTGAACGACTCAGGTCGGCAGTCCTTGCGCCGCGCGGTCGTTGGACCGTGCACGCTCTCGCTTCTTCGAGGCCTGTTTGCACGCTGCCGGGGTCATCCCCCTCACCTCGTCGGCGAGCGCCTCGACCGCTTCGACGCGGAGCTGCGCGAGCTGCTCGGCAGCGCCACCGGCGACGGTCGCTTCAGCGAGCAGATGCGGGACGTCACGTAGGGCATCTGGCGCTGCGAGCCTGTCGGGGTCAGCGTCCGTATGCCGATCGGTCAGCGGGGCAGCCCACCTACGACGCCAGGTGGCGATCCAGGGCAGCTCGCACGAGGTGGGAGACGCTGCAGTGCTCGGCTCCAGCCCGCTGGAGCAGTTTGCTACGAAGCTCGTCTGGCACGCCGAGGCGAAGCTGAGGCGACCGGGCACCCGAGCGCGACAGTGAGACGCCGTCGTCCGGCACGCTCGAGGATCTCGGCGGCCACCTCCTCTGCGTTGGCTTTGGTGAGCTGCCTGCTGTCCGCCACGCGGACGTCCTGCCCGCCGTCGGCGCTGCCGCAGAGGCCTGCGGCGTGGAGCGTACGACCGAGGACGCCGACATGGTGGTACGCCGTCAGCGGGCGAAGACGAACTGTTCGATGAGGTGGGCGAGCTCCACCGGGGCATCGCCCTGCACGCTGTGACCGGCGCCGTCCACGTGCGCGACCGTGGCTTCTGGCAGCCGGCGCCGCAGCTCCGCCTCGTCGGCGTCGTCCACCACCGACTGCGGCTGCATGCCCCGGACCAGCATGGTGGGCATGCGCAGCCGTGACACGATCTCCCACAGAGCCTGGTGGTCGGGTGCACCCTGTCGGTCGAACGGACCGGTGTGGCCCGCTCGAACGTGGCGCCAACGCCACGAACCGTCGGGTTGCTGCACCGCATTGTGGAGGACGCCGCGGCGCAGTGAGGCCACCGACCGGCCCGGGTTGTGCTCGACCGTCCGGGCCAGCAGCTCCTCGAAGCTGGGGAACGTGGCCGGGCCTCGGACGAAAGCGGAGATGACCGCCGCCTTGGCGGCTGTGACCCCCGGGGTGATGTCGACGAGCACGACCGCACGAACGAGGTCGGGGTGGATATCGGCCAGTACCAGGGTGGTGAGACCACCGAGGGACATGCCGACCACGGCGCGGGCCTGCGGCGCGAGCTGCCGGACGACCGTGGCGACGTCGCTCGCGTTGGCGCGGAGGTCCAGAGGACCGTCCGCCGCCTCGTCGGAGTGGCCGTGCCCGGGAAGATCCACGGCCACGAGCGGGCGCCCGAGAGCGAGCGCAACGCTGTCCCACGTGTGCGCGTTCTGAGCTCCCCCGTGCAGCAGGACCAGTTCGGGCGGGCGCTCTCCCCATACCAGCGCGCTCAGGTGACGTCCGGGCGCCACCTCGACGGTGGCGCGCCGGACGGCGGGCGGGCCGTCGTAGGGAATGCCGAGCTCGGCGGCGTTCTCGGCGAACATCGAAAGCTCGTCGTAGGGGACGTGCTCGCCGGTGTGCTCGCTCATAGCCGGTCCTTTCGCTCGTTCGTCGTGAAGTGCGGTCGCTCGTTCGTCGCGAGGTGGGGTCCGCCGGATCGACGAGGCGGGCATCGTCGCCTGCTCCGCCGTCGCGTTCTTCGGCGCTGCCGCCACCAGCGCCATGACCGCCACGCTCGAGCCGATCAATCGCAGCCGGTGTGGGCCGCTCGGGAACGTGCGGTGAACCGCCTCGCTCGGCGCGCTCGTCGCAGGCGGGCTACGAGCCCGAGCCCTCCGCTGGAGCAGGCCGGTAGCAGGCCGCCAGGAGTGCGGCGGTGTTCGCCAGCCCGACGGCGACGGCAACGGCGGCCGTCCGGGGCCCACGTCGGTGGTTGCCGAATTTGGCGTCGAGCGACCAGCGGCCGTGCCCAAGAGTGGCGAGGCAGGTTGCCGCGGCGCCGACGACGGCGACGTACTCCCACCCACCCTTGAACACGAAGAACCCCTTGCCGCGGTGGTCCGTCGCCGCGGCAGTGGCCATCAGGCCGATGGCCGCCGCTTCGGGAAGGGGTGCCAGCGCTCCGACGGTCATCAGCGTGCCCGCGGCGATCTCGGTCCCGGCCGCCAGTCGGGCATGCAGCCATGGCGGCTGCAGTCCCAGGTCCGAGAACCAGCGTGTCGTACCCGTCAGGCCGCCCGGTCCGGCCACCTTGTTCGCCCCGTGCGCGATCAGCATCGGGCCGAGGGTGAAGCGCAGCAGCGCGGAGGCGACATCGTGGTCGTTCGTTCGCTCGAGCAGGCGCATCGGATGATCATGTCGCGTCGCCGCCACGCAGGAAAGTCCTGCGCGGGCCGCTTTGTCGGCGCCAGCGCCGCTCCAGGTCCCGGTTCCACATCCGTGCTCAGTCCCAGTCCCAGTCCCAGTCCCAGTCCCAGTCCCAGTCCCAGTCCCAGTCCCAGTCCCAGTCCCAGTCCCAGTCCCAGTGCCGTTACGGCACGACGGTGGGAGCATCCTCGGTCCGAGCCAGGGCCTCGTCGACGGCAGCTGTGGTAGGTCCGGCAGCGCCTCCGGCGTGCTCGGTGGAGAGCGCGGCCGCCACGTTGGCGATCCGGGCCGCCTGCAGCGGGCTGTCGCCGGCTGCCAGCCGGGCCAGCACGGCACCGGTGTGCACGTCGCCGGCCCCGGTCGTGTCGATGACGTCGGCCCGATGACCGGGTACGAGCACCGGTGCTGCGCCAGGTTGCGCGACCCAGCAGCCCGACGGGCCGACCCGCACGACTGCCACCCCGCCTGGCGCGATGAGGGCGCCGAGCGCCGCGGCGGCCTCGTCGGCCCGGTCGCATCCTGAGCGCAGGAGGGCTTCGCGCTCGTTCAGCGTGAACACGTCGACTCGGTGCAGGAGCCCGCCGATGGCGTCGTCGGACGCCGTGCCGAGCGGGCCGGGGTCGAGGGAAAGCAGGTGCCGGGGGGCGAGCCCGTGCAGCCATCGGGCGATGGCAGGCCCCGAGATCGGGTACATGAGGTCGTACCCCGATACGTGGACGGCATCGCCGGGTCGAAGGCCAACGGTGCCCAGCGTGGTCTCGTCGAGGCGTGACTCCACGCCCGGCGCGGTGAGGAACGTCCGCTCCCCGCTCGCTTCGACGATCCCCACCGTGAACCCGGTGTCGTCCCCGGCAGCCGGTGGCACGAGCGCCTGGATGCCGGTGGCCTCGAGGTCGCGTGCCACCTGGCGCCCGAAGGCGCCGGTGCCGATCCGGCCGGCATAGGCACCCGGGAGCCCCAGGCGCGCTGCCGCGGTGAGGACGTTGAACCCCCCGCCGCTCGACAGCATGCGGTCACCTGCCAGCACGTCGCTGCCGCGTTCGGGCAGCGCGTCGACGTAGACGAGCACGTCGACCAGGATGCTCCCGACGAGCACCAGGCGCTGCGGCGGTGCCCACCGGGCCGTCGCAGCCGCTGCGCCTGCCGCAACCTGAGCTGATCCGGAGGTGGGCGGTCGTGGCGTGAGCGCCGACGCGACCGGAGCGTGCGCCGGCGCTGGTGAGCGGGGGGCGAGCGAGGTTGCAACCCGGGTCGAGCCGGAACCCTCAGTCTCCGGGCGGCTCGGGGGGTCGATCTCCGGGCGGCTTGGCGCGGCGGTCCGGTCACAGACGTGCCGGGCTGCTCGGCGGTCGACCGCTCTCCACCCGGTCCAGGCGATGGTGATCGACGTACCGAGCCCGAGCACGAAACCGAAGCTTCCGTCGCCGGCCAGCCCGTGGGCCCAGGGTCCCGTGAACAGCGGCGACGCTGTCGTGGCCAGGGCGAGGGCAGCGCCGACGGTGAACGCCGCCAGCCCGGTACCGTCGACGGCCCGTCCGGTGCCGTCGGCAAGGAAGCCGGTGCGGTTGCCGCCAGCGGGGGACGCGGTGCGTGCGCCGCCGACGGGAGAGCCGGTGCCGGCGACGCGTGCAGCCCGGCGCGCCCGCCCGAGATCGGCGAGCACCACACCGGCCCACGCCGCGAGGCCGGCGGCCAGCAGCTCCAGGAAGCTCTCGAAGGGGCCGAGAAATCCCGAGCGGCCGATCATCAGCCACAGGCCCGCCGAGCAGACGACGGCGGCATCGACCAGCACCGTCCGCGTCCTCCGGATCCGGACCCCCAGCGCGAGCAGCGTCAGGCCCGAGGAGTAGCAGGCGAGGTTGGTCTCGGCCAGCATGCCTCCTGCTGCGGTCAGCAGGTAGGGAGTGGCCAGCCAAGCCGGGAGGACGGCCCCGACCGGTCCGATGGGGTCGAGCGTCGAGGCGAGGCCGTGGACCCGCGTGCTCAGCAGGTAGCCGGTGAGGACCAGGACCATCGTCGGCAGCGCGGCACCTGCGGTCACCCAGCCGACGATGGCGCGGGGACGCTCCGATCTCGGGAGGTACCGGCTGTAGTCGGGAGCGAGGTTTACCCAGCTGATGCCGGTCCCGGCTGCGATGATGCCGGCGGCCATCAGCATCGTCCGGAGTGACGCGGGATGGCCCGAGAGCGTACGTGACCAGTCGACGTGCACCAGCATGATCGGCACGAGCGCGAGGGTGAGCGCACCGAACCCGAGTGCGGCGAGGTGTTGGAACCGCACGATGGCGGCGTGCCCCAGGAGCCCCAGGACCAGCGACGCACCGACCATGATGCCGAGTGCGACGGTATCTGACGCCGGCCCCGGTGCCACACCGAGGAGGACGTGCGCCGCGCTCACCAGGGCCCAGGCGCCGACGACCGAGGCCACCACCTCCCACCCGAGCACGCTCACCCAGCTCACCGCGGCGGCCACCCCATTTCCCGCTCGTCCCATGGCCCGGCGGGACAGGGCCAGTGCGGGCATGCCGGATTGCTGCCCGGCTACCGACACGGCCCCGACGAGCAGGAACGACGCTGTCGTGGCAGCCGCGGTGACGGCGACAGCCTGGCCGAAGTCGAGCCCAAAGCTGGCCAGCACAGCGCCGAACACGACCGACAGGATCCCCACGTTGGCAGCGAACCACACCGAGAACAGCCCGCGGGCGCTGCCCCTGCGCTCGTCGAGCGGGACCGGCTCGATGCCGCGCCGCTCGATCACAGCCGTGATCTTCATGAGGTTCCTCCTGTGTGGTGCCGGCCGCCGACCCTGCGGCAGCGGTGGTCCGGTTCAGTCATCGGGGCTTGGCTCGGCCTGGTCTGGACGACCCGGGCTCGTCGCGGGGCGACCGCCGGCCGGTCGGCCTTGTCGCGGGGCGACGGCCTCGTCGGTCGGTTTCGTCACGGGGAGACCGCCTGGCGGACCGCTGCGGTGAGCGCGCCGGTGGAGACCTCCGGCAGGGTCAGGTGGCGCGCACCCATCGCCTTGGCCAGCTCGGCGGCCAGGCCGAGGCGGGTCGGTCCTGTCTCCACGTCCACGACGACCGCGGGCAGGGCCCGCCGGCGGACCTCTGCCGCTGCGTCGAAGGCCGCCGTCATCGGGTCGACGTCGCCGGGGCCGGCGGTGGCCCGCCCGTCGGAGACGAGCACCAGGAGCGGCCGGTGCCCACCCCGGTGTCCTGTGGCGACAGCGACGGCCTGATGGATGCCTGCAGCAAGTGGGGTCCTTCCCCCGGTGGGCAGCTCTGCAAGCCGGGCCCGGGCGACCTCGACGCTCCCTGTGGGCCGCAGCAGCACGTCGGCGGAGGACCCGCGGAAGACGACGAGGCTGACGCGGTCCCGCCGCTGGTAGGCGTCCAGCAGCAGGCTCATGGCGGCGCCTTTGACCGCCTGCATCCGGTGCTCCACGCCCATGGACGCGGACGCGTCGACTGCCAGCACGACGAGGTTGCCGACCAGCTGCTCGCGCACGGGCTCGCGCAGATCGGCCGCGTCGACCAGGGGACCCCCGAGGCGCCCGGCCCGTCGCACAGCGGCGGCGCGCGCTGTGGCGCCGACGGCGACCGACGCGGCGGGGCCGTCGGGAACCCGGTCGCCCACCAGCCGGCCGCGGTGGCCGACAGCCGGGGATCGTCGCCCGGCACCGTGGTCGGGGAGCTCCGCCCGGGGTGCCCGCAGCGCCAGCACCGTGGTCGGCGTGCCCGGGGCCACTGGCGCGCGGTCATGAGGGCTGCTGTCGCCGGCCGCGGGTTGGCCGGCCGCCGCCGCAGCGGGCGAGTCGTCGTTCCTGCCAGGTGGTGTGCCGGGTGGTCTGCCGGGCGGTGTGCCCGGCGGTGTGCCACCCCGTCCACCGGGCAACGCGTCGCGAGCCGGATCGTCGAGTGAGCTCGGGGGGCCGCCGCCGGGATGCTGCTCGGCGGGTGGGCCGTCGTCGCCGTCAGCCGGCTGGCGCGTTGGGTGCGGCTCCTCCGTCGAGGGCCCGTCACCCGCCGGCGAACGGCCCGGCGGGTCGGTGGGCGGCCCGGCCTTCCCGGCTCCGGTGGCTCGTGCCACTGCCTCGTCGACGGCACTGCGGTCGACGCCCGGGTCGTCGAGCGGACCGCGCCGGCGGCGGTGGGCCAGGGCCAGGTGCGCCACCCGACGGACGTCGTCGGGAGTCGCTTTCGTTCGCCCCTCCCAGCCGGCCAGGGCGGCGGCGGCTCGGCAGACGGCGAGATCCGCCCGGAGGCCCTCGGCTCCTACGGAGGCGCACACGGTGCTCACGGTCCGGACCAGGTCGTCGTCGAGCGTGGCGGGCCGGGCGGCGGCGAGCCGCGCGGTGAGCGCGCCTTCGGCAGCGGACCAGGCGTCGGCGAAGGCGGCCGGGTCGGCATCGTGGGCCAGGCGGCGCCGCACCGCTTCGGCACGGACGTCAGGATCGAGGCTGGCGGTCACGTCGACGGTCAGGCCGAACCGGTCGAGGAGCTGGGGCCGCAGCTCGCCTTCCTCGGGGTTCATGGAGCCGGCGAGCACGAAGCGGGCGGGATGGGCTTCGGAGATGCCCTCGCGCTCCACCCGGTTCGTCCCGCTGGCGGCCACGTCGAGCAGCACGTCCACCAGGTGGTCGGGGAGCAGGTTGACCTCATCGACGTACAGGACGCCGCCATGGGCGGCGGCAAGCAGCCCGGGCTGGAAGCGGCGGGTCCCGGTGGTGAGCACGGCGCCGACGTCGATGGTGCCGACCAGGCGGTCCTCGGTGGCGCCAACCGGCAGCTCCACGAACGGCGCGCCGCCGGGCAGCAGGGCGGCCAGCCCGCGTACGAGCGTCGACTTGGCGCTTCCCTTGTCGCCCCGGAGCAGGACGCCGCCGACCCGGGGGTCGACGGCGTTCAGCAGGAGCGCCAGCTTCACTTCCTCCGCGCCGACCACCGCGCTGAACGGGTAGGGGAAAGCGGGCGGTGAGCCGGCGAGCTGGGGGCTGCCGGGCTGGGGATCGCCGGGCTGAGGGCTGCCGGAGGCGGTGCCGGCGGTGTCGCTCATCGTGACTCCTCCCAGCCCTCGGCCTCGAGCAGCGCGGCCCGGAGCGTGGCCAGGGCCTCGGCGGACGCCGCCCACAGGTCTCGCTCGTTCGCCTCGAGCAAGCGCTCGGCGATCGACCGCAACGCCCACGGGTTCGACCGGGCGAAGAAGGCGCGGACCTGCGGGTCGGCCACATAGGCGCGGGTGACGCGCTCGTACATCCAGTCCTCCACCACGTGCGCGGTGGCGTCGTAGCCGAACAGGTAGTCGACCGTTGCCGCCATCTCGAACGCGCCCTTGTACCCGTGGCGCTGCATGGCGGCGATCCACTTGGGGTTCACCACCCGGGTGCGCACCACCCGGGCGGCTTCCTCGGCCAGGGTGCGGACCCGGGGCCGGGCCGGGTTGGCGGTGTCTCCGAAGAACGCCTTGGGCTGGTGGCCGGTGAGCGCCCGGACGGTGGCGATCATGCCGCCATGGTCCTGGAGATAGTCGTCGGAGTCGAAGATGTCGTGCTCGCGGTTGTCCTGGTTCTTCACTGCGACGTCAATGGCCGCGAACCGCCGTCGCATAGCGCCGGCGGCGGGCGCTCCCATGGCGCGCCGCCCGTACGACCAGCCGCTCCACGCTTCGTAGACCGCGGCGAGGTCGGCGTCGGAGCGCCAGTGGCGCGACTCGAGCAGGGGAAGGATCCCCGATCCGTAGGCGCCGGGCTTGGCGCCGAAGATGCGGGGATCGTCGTCGAAGCCAGCGAGCGCCAGCGCGTCGTCCAGCAGGTGGACCACGTGCGGGAACGCGTCGCGGAAGAAGCCTGAGATCCGCAGCGTCACGTCGACGCGAGGCCGGCCCAGCTCGTCGTCGCCGATCAGCTCCAGGCCGGTCACCCGTCCGGACTCCGCTTGCCAGCACGGTCGCACACCCACGAGCGCCAGGGCTTGGGCGATGTCGTCGCCCATGGTGCGCATCGCCGCGGTGCCCCAGACGACCAAGCCCACGCAGGCCGGCACCGTACCTTCGTCGGCGACGTGGCGGGCGATCAGGGCATCCGCCAGGGCCTGGCCCACCTCCCAGGCCAGCGGGGAGGGCACCGCCTTCGGGTCCACCGAATAGAAGTTGCGCCCGGTGGGCAGCACGTGGGCCATGCCGCGGGTGGGGGCGCCGCTCGGTCCGGCGGGGACGTGCCGGCCGGAGAGCGCCCGGAGCACGCCGCCGATCTCGTCGCCGGTCCGGTGGAGGGCGGGGACCAGCGTGTCGCACACCCAGCGCAGGGTGGGGTCGGTGCTCGCGGTCTGCCAGCCGGCGGCCTGCAGCACGGCCAGCGTGCGCCGGTTGTCGGCCTCGACCTGGTCGACCTCCGCCCGCCCGGCGTCGGGGTCGAGCCTGGCTCGCAGCGACGGGACCTGCCCTTGGGCCAGCCGCGTGATGGCGAGCACCAGGTCGAGCTCGGCTTCGCCCTCAGGCTGGCGGCCCAGGACGTGCAGCCCCCCGCGGATCTGGGCGTCCTTGAGCTCGCAGAGGTAGCCGTCGACATGCAGGACCAGCTCGTCGAACGCCTCGGCGGACGGGGCGTCGGCGACGCCCAGGTCCCGGTGGATCTCGGCTTCCACCAGCAGGTCCCAGACCTGGGCGCGGATGGCCGGGAGCTTGTCGGGGTCGAGCGCGGCGACGCGGGCGTGCTCGTCCAGCAGGGTCTCGAGCCGGGCCAGGTCGTCGTACGTGTCGGCCCGGGTCATGGGGGGAAGCAGGTGGTCGACGATCACCGCGTGCGCCCGGCGCTTGGCCTGGGTTCCCTCACCGGGATCGTTGACGACGAAGGGATACACGAGCGGCAGGTCCCCGAGCACGGCGTCCGGTGCGCAGGCCGCCGACAGGCCCACCCCCTTGCCCGGCAGCCATTCGAGCGTGCCGTGCTTGCCGGCGTGCACGACGGCATGCGCCCCCCATACCTCGTCGAGCCAGCGGTAGAAGGCGAGGTAGTGGTGCGTCGGTGGCAGGTCGGGCGAGTGGTAGACGGCCACCGGGTCCTCGCCGAAGCCGCGTGGCGGCTGCACGGCGACGAGGACGCCCCCCAGGTCGATCCCCGGGAACACCAGGTCGTCGCCGTCGCGCCACACTGACCCGGGCGCGTCTCCCCACGCGCCGACGACCTGGTCGCGAAGTGCCGGGTCCAGGGCGGCAAAGCATCGCGCGTAGGCCTCCCCGTCCCAGCGCAGGGATCCCGCCGCCGGGGCGTCCTCCGCCGAACCCTGGTCGGCAGGGAACCCGGCGGCCAGCTCGTGCATGAGGGCGTCGCCGTCGTCGGGGACACGGTCCACCCGGTAGCCCGCCGCGGCCAGCTCGTGCAGCAGCGCCACGACGCTGGCCGGGGTGTCGAGGGCGACGGCGTTGCCCAGCCGGCTGCGCTTGGTGGGGTAGGCGGACAGCACGATGGCGATCCGCCGCTGCGCTGGCGGGACCCGCCCGAGCATGGCCAGGCGGGCGGCGACGCCGGCCACCCGGTCGACCCGATCGGCAACCGTCCGGTAGGCGGTGACGGGAGTGCCGAGCTCGTCGCCGTCGTCGACCACCTCCTTGAAGGAGAAGGGCACCGACACGATGCGGCCGTCGAACTCGGGGATGGCCACCGCCATGGCCACGTCGAGCGGACCGAGCCCGGCGGCGCTGTGCGCCCAGGTGGCGGCGGACGCGGTGGCCGTGACCGCCTGGACGACGGGGACGTCGAGGGCGGCGAGCGCCGACGCGTCCCACTGGTCCCCGTCGGCCGAGCCCATGGCCAGCACGGTGGTGACGACCGCGGCGACCCCGGCGTCGGCCAGGAGGTCCAGCGCGTCGACGACACCGTCGGGGCCGGGTCGGAGCGAATAGCAGTACACCGGCAGCGCGTTCACCCCGCGGGCGCTCAGCGCCTCGGCCAGGTCGTCGACGAAACCGGTGTTCCCCGACAGCAGGTGGGCCCGGTAGAAGACGATGCCCACGGTCGGCCGGCCCGGGTCGAGGTGGCGGTCGCCGAACACCCCGGTGGCCGGTACCGGCACGGGGGCATCGAAGCCGAACCCACCCATGAGGACGGTGTCGGCCACAAACCGCAGCAGCCCCTCGATGTTGGCGAGGCCGCCGTGCACCAGGTACTCGAAGGCTTGGGCCACCGTGGCGGCCGGCGCCGTGGACAGGGCGGTCAGCTCGGCGTCGGGGGCCGCCTCGCCTGCGAAGGCCAGCAGGGGGATGTCCTCGGCGATGCAGCGGCGCCGCAGCTCGTCGAAGGGCGCCTCCCACGCCCGCCGCCCGCCGAGCAGGCGGACCAGGACCACGTCCACGTCGTCGAGCGGCGGGGGTCCGGCCAGTGTGGACGGATTGGCGGCCCGGACCGGGCCGAGGCCCTCGGGCAGGCCTTCGAGCACGGAGCGCACCGCCAGGATGTCGGTGTCCGCGTTGGAAAGCAGCAGGATCATCGTGGGGCTCCCTCGGCGAGGATCCGGTCGACGGCGGCCATGTCGAGGTGTGACTCGAGCAGGTCGGCGAGCCGGTCGAGCTGGGCCTGGCGGGCAGCCGCGAACGATGCTCCGGCGCTCACGAAACGCTTGGACCGCCGGTGCGCCACCCGGGCCAGGAACGCGGCGCGGAAGGCATCCTCCTCGAACAGGCCGTGCAGGCTGGTCCCGAGCACGCCGTCGTCGTCAGGAGCACGGGCCCCCTCGTCGTCGGCGCCGACGGCGTCGTCGAGCGTGATCCAGGGCTGCGCGCCCGGGCCGCAGCGGGTTCGCCCGTGGTGGATCTCGTACCCCGACACCCGCTGCCCGAGGGCCGTGCCCCGGCGCTGGCGCGTGATCTTGGCGAGGTCGAACACGGTGTCCACGTCGAGCAGGCCGAGCCCGGCGACCGCCCCGCGCCCGGATTCGACCTCGTCGACGATCCGGTGCCCGAGCATCTGGTAGCCGGCGCACAGCCCGAGAATGGTGGTGCCGGCCTGCCTGCAGGCGTCGACGGCCCGGTCGAAGCCCCGGCCCCGCAGCCAGTCGAGGTCCGTGACGGTGGCCTTGCTGCCCGGCAGGATGAGCAGGTCCGGGTCGCCCAGGCCGCCGGGGTCGTCCACCAGGCGGACGGTGACACCGGGCTCGACGGCCAGGGCGTCGAGATCGGTGAAGTTGGCGATCCGGGGAAGTCGGACCGCGGCCACGTCGATCGAGTCGGCCACGGGAGCGCCGGTGGCACGCGGCCGCAGGCCGCCGAGGGCCAGGGAGTCCTCGGCGTCGAGGGCGACGTCGTGCACGAAGGGGAGCACGCCCAGGGTCGGCACCCCGCAGCGTCGCTGCAGTTCGGCGAGGCCGTCGCCCAGCAGCGCGGGGTCGCCGCGGAATTTGTTGATCACGAAGCCCCGCACCAGCCGGCGGTAGCGGTCGGGAAGCAGCGCGACCGTTCCGTAGAGGGCGGCGAACACGCCGCCGCGATCGATGTCGCCGACGACGAGCGCCGGCAGGTCGGCTTCGGCGGCCAGGCGCAGGTTGACGATGTCGTGGTCGAGCAGGTTGATCTCCGCCGGGCTGCCGGCGCCTTCGACGATCACCACGTCGAACCGCTCCCGGAGGTCAGCCAAGGCGCCGAGCACGGTGCCCAGAAGCTCCGGCTTGCGGGCGTGGTACTCCAGCGCGTCGAGGTGCCCTGCCGGCTCGCCGCGCACCACCACCTGGCTGGTCCGCTCACCCGTGGGCTTCAACAGGATGGGGTTCATCGCCACCTCGGGCTCCACCCCCGCGGCGACGGCCTGGATTCCCTGGGCGCGCCCGATCTCGTGCCCGGACGGGGTCACGTACGAGTTGAGGGCCATGTTCTGCGCCTTGAACGGCGCCACCCGCACGCCGCGTCGGGCCAGCAGGCGGCACAGGCCGGTGACGACGTGGCTCTTGCCGACGTCGCTGGCGGTGCCGCACACCATCAGGCCGCCCTTCACGGCCCGTGCTGTCCGGGTCGCGAGCCCGGCGGCGTGCCGGGACCGGTCGTGACGGCCGGCTGATCGTCGGATCGGGTGCCGGTGGCCAGGACCGAGCGCCGCACCGGTGCGGTCCCTGGCGGAGCGCTCCGCTCGAGCGCGGTGCGGAGGCGTTCGAGTCCGGTCGCATCAGGTACCGCCACCCTGGCGTGGTCGGGCAGGCCGAACGTCGCGCAGTCGCGTACGACGACGCCGTGCGGAATGAGCCGGGTGCGCAGGCCCGTGGCCCGGCGGCACAGCACGAAGTTCGCGTCCGACGCCAGTGGCTCGAGCCCGTGGGCGTGGAGCAGCGCTGCCAGCTCGGCCCGCAGCTCGGCGATGCCGGCCGACCAGCCGGGGAGGTCGGCGGTGGCGAGCAGCTCGGGAAGCGCCGCCGCGGCCAGGCCGCTCACCGACCAACCCGGCTGCCGGCGACGCAGGCGGTCGACCAGATCGGGGTCGGCCAGGACGTAGCCCAGGCGCAGCCCGGGGCATGCCAGGAGCTTGGTGAGCGAGCCGACCACCACCGCGTCCGGGTCGCCCCGGGTCCAGGTGCCGGTGGCCAGCGGGTAGAAGGCTTCGTCCCACACCGCCGCGTGCTCGCCGGCCGGCGCGAGCAGGCCGGTCGGGTTGTGGGGGTTGGACCGCCAGCGTGGAGCGCCGCGGCGTGGGTGCAGCGCGAACTCGGGCTCGTCGACGTGCCCGCCGATCTCCGCGGCCACCAGAGCGATGGCTTCGGCGCCGCCGTTGGTGAGCAGCAGCCGGGAACGGTCCACCCCGATCACCTCGGCCAGGGCATCGCCGGCAGCGGTGGGGTCCGGGTAGCGCCGCAGGCTTTGGAGATGCCTGGCGGCGACGACGGCGACATCGGGTGCGAGCGGGTTGACCGACGCCGACAGGTCGAGCACGTCTGCCGGATCGAGACCGAGGGCAGCGGCCACGCGGGCGCCGTCCCCGCCGTGGCGTGCCGGGGGCGGCACCGTCGCCTGCCATGACCCGGCGGGCGGGCCGGGATCCGTGGTGGCCGGGGAAGTGGGCCGCGTGGTCGCGCGCGGGATGCTCATCCGGCTCATCTGGCTGCTCCTGTCGCGCCGGCTGCTCCTGCAAGCACCAGGGCTGCGACCAGGGCGGTGGTGACGTCGTGCGACAGCCGGACGGCCCGGACGATGTCGTCGGCGTCGGGTGCCCGGCCTGTTCCGAGTGCCGGGCGGTGGTCGACCCGGTCGCCGTAGCGGTTCACCCCGCCGAGACAAAGGCCGAGCGCGGCGGCGAACGCGGCTTCCGCCACCCCGGCGTTGGGCGAGGGATGCGCCGGGGCGTCGACGCGGACTGCTCGCCACACGGCCCGGGCCGACGCCGGGCGGACCGCGGCGACGAGGGCTGCGGTGACCCGGGCCGGTACCAGGTTGGCGGCGTCGTCCAACCGCGCGCTGGCCCAGCCGTATCGCAGGTAGCGAGGGTTGCGGTGCCCGACCGAGGCATCCATGGTGTTGACCGCCCGGTAGCCGAGTGCGCCCGGTCCGCCGAGTGCCGCTCCCCACAGGGCTGGGGCGACCACCGCGTCCACCGAGTTCTCGGCCACGGACTCGACGACGGCTCGCGCGATCTCTCCGGCATCGAGGCCCGTCGCGTCCCGCCCGACCAGCGCCGGCAGCAGGGCGCGGGCGGCGTCGAGGTCCCCGCTCCCCAGCGCCTGGCCGACGTCGAGCGCGGCGTGCCGGAGGGCTCGGCCGGCAACCGCGACATACGTGGACAAGGTGGTGGAGCCCAACGCGAACCCGGCCGCCGCCCCGGTTGTCGCGCCGACTGCTGCGTGCACGACGCCGGCCGTCCGCTGGTCCCGGTAGGCGCGCCGCTCGACCGCTCGCATGAGCGACCCGAAGGCGGCGACCGGGTGCGGCCGCACCGCCGGTTCGCCGAGCGCCATGTCGGCGACGATCCCCGCCGCTGTCGCCAGCGCCCGCCGCCGGGCTGTGCCGGGGATGGACCGGCGGCCCTGGATCACCATCGGGCGACCGCGGTGATGAGGCCCACGCTCTCGGCTACCAGCCCGGCGGCACCGAGGACGTCCCCGGTGAACCCGCCGACGCGCCGCATCGCCAGCCACACCACGGCGGCGAACGCCAGGGCGGCCACCGCCACCGCCACGGGTCCCGCCGGCAGCGACCACGACGCGGCAAGAGCTGCTGCGGCACCGACCATCGCGAGGAACCGGCCCCAGGCCACCACCGCCGGGTGCCGCCGGTGGCTGGTGTTCGAGACCACCCCGGTGCCGGTCCCAGCCCCGCTCCCCGGCAGGGCCCCGACGTCGGCATCGCTCCCCGTCCCGGTCCCGCCTTCGGCTCCGCTCCCAGCGCCACAGTCGGCTCCGCTCCCGGTCCCAGCCCCAGGCTTCAGGCCTGCCAGGAAGGCGCTCGCCAGCCCGCCGTCGGCACGCGCGTACGGCAGCCGAGCGGCGGTGACGGCCATCGCCGCTCGGGACAGGCACCACAAGGCGGCCAGGAGCAGGGGGGCTGGGCGTAGGGATGCCAGCGCCGCCCACCGCAAGAGCAGCACCGCGATGGCGACTCCGACGCCGAACGCCCCGGCATCGGGCTGGCGCATCACCGCCAGCCGCTGCTTGCGGCTCAGGTGCGGGAGGAGCCCGTCGGCCGCGTCGACGAGGCCGTCGAGGTGCAGCAGACCGGTGACGGCCAGATCGGCGGCGACCACTACGGCGGCAGCCACCGGAGGAGGCCACAGGTGCGCGGCGCCCCACCACACCGCTCCGAGCGCGAGCCCGATGAGCGCGCCGATCGGGCCGAACCACGCGAGCGCGCCTGGCGCCGGTGGTCGAGCGCCACCGATCGGCGTCAGGAAGGCCAGCGCCCTACGCATGCGCTGCTACCCCGCTAGACATGCTGCGCCGTGGTGCCCGGAGAGTCGTTCGCCGCGTGGGTCGCGGTGGCTCCTGCCGTGGTGCGCGGAGGGTCGCTCGCCGGGCTGCCAGCCGCCGGCAGTGACGCCTGCATGGCGAGCACGCGTCCGGCCACGACCAACAGCACCTGGTCGGCGACGGCGGCGACCGCCTGGTTGAGTGCGCCGAGCGCGTCGCGGAACCGGCGGCCAGCCGCGCTCGCCGGATGGACCCCCATCCCCACCTCCTCGGACACCACGATGGTCGGATCGGTGCGGGCTCCAAGCGCTCGGCACAGCTCACCGGTATCGACATCGAAGTCCTGCGCGCGCGCCAGCCACGTGCCCAGTGCATCGACGAGCGCAGTGCCCCGCACCAGGGTCAGGGTGGCGGCCAGATCGGTGCCGCACTCGACCGTCGACCACCCGGCGGGCCGCCGGGCCCGATGCACCGCGATCCGTTCGGCCATGTCGGGGTCCGAGGCCGCTCCGGTGGCCAGGTAGCTGACGGGCAGCCCGGTACCCGCGGCCAGGCGTTCGGCCACAGTGGACTTACCCGAGCGGGCACCCCCGAGCACCAAGGTGATCACGGCGCCGCGCCGGCCAGCACCGCGCCGTGCATGGCGCGGGCCAGCCGCGCCCCCCAGCGCGAACGGGGGCCCGCGTAGTCCACGATCGGCCCGTCGTCAGGGCAGACGACGCACACCGCGTCGGTAGCCGTCCCGGTCCCGGGAACCCCGGCATCGCGCAGTGCCTGCACCTTCGCTTCGGTCATCGTGACGACGGCGTTCACCAGGGCGGCGTCCGACAGGCGCTGGGGAACGACGGCTACCACGTTGATGGTGCCGGCCAGACTGGGCGCCCGTGGATCGTCGGGGGCGGCGGCCGAGATCGGGCGGCTCAGGCCGACGGTGGCGACGACCTCGACGCCGTCGTCGACGGTCGAGCGGTAGTGCTGGACGTCGGCCGCCGTCAGCATCCCCACCCCCCGGCCGGGAAGTCCCAGGGACACGCCGAGCTTGCCCAGGTGGTGGTCGGGGTCGCGCCGAGCGTAGGCGGGGGGAACCTGGGCGTTCACGACCCACCGGCGCAGGCCGATGCCGCCGTTGTGGGGGCCGCTGGCGATGGTGCGCATCGGCTCGCGCCACTGCCACACCAACACGGGCAGGTTCCGGCCGGCTTCGCGCCTCCAACGAATGTCGAACGCCATGGTCGTCCTCGCGTGGTCCGAGCGATCTCTCGGGCAGGCAGGTCTCCTGGCTCCCGGATCGTCGCCTTCCCCGGCCTTCCCACCCATATCGGGCCGTGGCCAGCAGTGGGGTCGGCTCCCCGGTCACAGTTGCGGGACAGCCCCGGACTCGCACCGGGTTCCCTGCGCTACGGATCGCACTGTACCGCGCCTCGTCCGGTCCTGCGTCGTGCCGGAGCGGCGCGGTGTCGTGTCGGGGCGGGGCCGCCCGGCGCCGGATCCCAACCCGGTCGCTTGCCGCGGCTTTAGCTGGTGAGTACCGTGCGCCACACATGGTGCGCGCCCAATCGATCGTCCTTGTGAACACCGGAGAAGGCAAGGGCAGGTCTTCTGCTGCCTTCGCGGTG
>JAKAYQ010000141.1 GCA_021826725.1 Actinomycetes bacterium | reverse complement strand
CCGAGCCGCCAGGGTGCTCGAACCGACAACCCGCACGATGCCCCTCGGCCTCGATCGCGCCGCAGTCGGGACAGACCAGGTGCGCCCAGCACGCCGGGTCTCCGCCACCTGCTCCTTGCGTCCCTGGCCCCATCCGGGCTCCCTCCCTACTACTGGTCGTAGCAGGCACAACCGGGGTGGAAACCCGACCATTCGAGTCGACTATGCCGCTCATGATCTCATATACTAGCCACGACTAGAACAACAACCTCGAAGGAGGATCCATGGCGATCCAGCTAGGCGACACCGCATCCGATTTCACCGCCGATACGACCGAGGGGCGCCTCAGCCTGCACGACTACCTGGGCAGCAGCTGGGGCCTGTTGTTCTCCCATCCGGCCGACTTCACGCCGGTGTGCACCACCGAGCTGGGGGAGTTCGCCCGCCGCAAGGAGGACTTCGACAGGCGTAACGTCAAGCTCATCGGGGTGAGCGTCGATCCCGTCGAGTCTCACCGGCGCTGGTCGGACGACATCGCCGAGACCCAGGGCACTGGGCTCAACTACCCGCTCGTCGGCGACGAGGACCATTCTGTCGCCGACCTCTACGGGATGATCCACCCCAACGCTCTCGAGACCGCCACGGTGCGCACCGTGTTCGTGATCGGCCCCGACAAGAAGGTGAAGCTGACCCTCACCTATCCCGCCAACGTGGGCCGCAACGTGGAAGAGATCCTGCGGGTGATCGACGCCCTGCAGCTGAGCGCAAATCACTCGGTGTCGACGCCGGTCAACTGGCGCGACGGCGACGAGGTCATCATCTCGCCTGCCCTCTCCGACGAGGAAGCGAGGGCACGTTTCCCGAAGGGCTTCCGGTCCTTGAAGCCCTACCTACGCCTCACCCCACAGCCCAACAGGTAACCGCCTCATCACCGCAGGACCCTGCCGGGGGGTGGACGGCGTGTGCTGCGAAACGCACGACTCAACTCAGTCAGGGCGAGCGACGCCGAGCAGTTCTTCGAGCCGGTCGCGCAACAGGCACTCGGCGTCCTCGCCGAGACTGCGGACCACCTCCGCCGCTGGCCGTGACCGACGGACGAGGCCCACGGCTTGGCCGGCGTAGACGTAGGCGGTCTCGTAGTCCCCGGCCTTGCGGGCCTCGGCCAGCTGGCGGCCTGCCGCGGTGTCGGCAGCCAGTGCGGCCTCGCGGCCGTGCCAGGTGTCGGTGAAGCGGTTGCGCAGGGCTCGCCCGGCGAACTCCTCCGGCCACCCGATCCCTTGGGCGACGTCGAACACCCGAGTCAGCACCGTGTCGGTCTCGGCAGCCGCTAGCACCTTGGCCCGTGCCTCCGCGGTGCTGGCCGCCTCCGGGCAGGCGAGCAGGCAGGTGCCCACCCAGGCGCCGGCCGCTCCCGCGGCGAGCACAGCGGCGAGCCCACGGGCGGTGGCGATCCCTCCCGCCGCCACGACCGGCACGTCGACGGTGTCGAGGACGAGCTGGAGGAGCGGCAGGCTCCCCACCGTCCCGGTGTGCCCGCCGGCGTCGGTCCCCTGGGCGACGACGAGGTCGACGCCCGCCTCGGCGGCTGCCACCGCGCTCGCCACGTCTTGTACCTGGGACGCCACCATGATGCCGGCGTCGTGCAACGCCTCGACGTAGGGCCGGGGTGAGCCGAAAGAGACCGACACGAGCGTCGGCCTCGCCTCGAGCGTCCGCTCGAGCAGCTCGGGACAGTCATCGAGTGCCCAGGCCATGAGGCCGATCCCGAAGGGCAGACGACCGCTGTCGCTGGCGAGCGACGCTTCGCGAGCGACGAGCTCCGCTCGGTCCGTGCTCCCCACCCCGATCATGCCGAGCCCTCCGCCCTCGGTCACTGCTCTGGCCAGGGCGCCGTGAGCCACCCCGGCCATCGGCGCGCCGATGATCGGCATGGCCACGCCGAGACGTGCGGTGAGTGGCGTGTGCATCCCCATCACTCAGCCCTGACAGTTCGGCAGTTCACTGGCGCGGGTGCGAACCGGACGACCTTGCCAAACTACCGAGCGAGCAACCGATCAACATGAGCACCACGATCACGAGCGTGCACCCGCCAACGAGCCTTGGCGCCGGACGGTGAGCCGACACCCGGCTCTGCGGGGATCCTTCGCTATGAGCCCCTCGACGTCCAGGCCGCCGAGGCCCTCGGCCAAGCCCTCGGCCAAGCCGAGGTGTAGCTGGCATACCGTGTCGGGGTCCGAGCCCGCCACATCGGCGAACGGGCATCGACCGAGCACAAGCTCAACCGTGCGGCCCCGCTCCACCCGCGTCGGCCTGAAACCTCGCCGCTCGATCTCGGACTCGAAGAGATTGACGGGCTCCCCGCTCCCAGCAAGCTCCGCCCCGCGGCGGTGTCCCTCCTGGCGGCCGACCTGGCGCGGCTCGAGATGTCGGCGCACTGCTTCGGAGAGCAGGCCCGCCAGCCACGCGTACGCGCCGGCGGTACCCCAGCGCCCGGCCGCCTCGGGCGCCAAGCGGTAGAGCAAACGAGGTCGCCCGGGCCGGGTACGCTCCTCGACCTCCTCGACGACCAGGCCGGCATCCTTCAACACTGCAAGGTGCTGGCGCACGGCGTTGTGGTTCAACCGGACGAAGTCGGTCAACTCGGCCACCCCGACCGGCCCTGGTGCCTCGGCGACGTAGCGGAACAGCCGGTGGCGCGTTGGGTCACCGAGAGCCCGGGCCTCCTTCTGCAATTCCTCTTCCACCATCTCGCGCCTTCCTACGATCGATCTTCTAGTTTACACCGGAAGAACGGTCACCGGCGGCATCGGGGCCGTCGGGCCAGGTCGCAGTGTCTTGCGGCTCTCGTCAGAGCCGGCCCGTCCGCTCTCCCGCTCACCGCCCGTGATCATCGTGCTGGTCACGCAATTGACGACGCCATCTGGAGATCGAGACCCACGGGACCCAGATCGTCTTTGACTCGTACTGCTTCACCCTGGCGAGGACGGTCGAACCTACCTCTCCGTCGTGCGCGAAGCTCATCTGGTACCAAGAGCACCCGAAGCACGGCTCGATGCGGCAGAGATAGACATCCCGAGAAGCCGACGCCGCAGCCAGGCGCCGCAGCGCGCTGGTACCGTCCCGCACCTCGAGCCAGACGCACGTCCCGTCGACGAACTCAACCAATTCGTCCCCGAGCACGCCCGGCCGTATCGAGGCAACCCGGATCCGACGTCTCGCCAGGGTCACCAGCCCAGCGGTCACCCGGCGTTTGCGCTCCGCGCGGGTCATCCGGAGTGCCGCTCGAAGCCGACGGCGCAGGTCCCGACGGTCCGAGCGCCGCGGCACTGCCTCGCTGAAACGGACCCGCGAGCCCGCGCGGCGCCACCACCGACGACCGTGAGAAGCCGGCCGGCGAGCCATGGCGCTACATCCCTGCAACCTTGGCGCCGATCGCCTCGACGAGCGCCGCCCAGTCCGCGCTGAACGCCTTCGCCCCTTGGCGCTGCAGCGACTCGGCCAACGCGTCGACGTCCACGCCTTCGGCCGCGACCGCCCCGACCTGTGCCGCTGCCCTGGCGTATTCGGCTTCGAGGAGCGCATCGAAGCTGCCGTGGTCGGCGAAGGCGAGCAGCGTCTTCTCCGGGACGGTATCAACCGTGTCGGGCGCCACCAGGTTGGCGACGTAGTAGTCGTCGGAGAGGCCGGGATCCTTCGCCGAGGTGGATGCCCACAGCAGCCGCTGCGGACGCGCCCCGGCCGACGCCAGGGCCGCCCAACGCTCCCCCGAGAGCAAACTGCGGTAGGAGGAGTAGGCCTTCTTCGCCATTGCGAGCCCGAGCGTGGCGTGCAGGTGGGCGGGAAGCAGCGGGTCGGCGGCCTTGTCCCAGCGGGACACGAACACCGACGCCACCGACGGCACTGCGAGGTCCTGCCCGGCGGCGAGACGGCGTTCGAGTGCCCGCAGGTACGCCTCGGCGGTCCGGAGGTACTGGGCGTCGGAGAAGAGCAGCGTCACGTTGACGCCGATGCCGGCGGTGACCATCTCTTCCATCGCCGTCAGACCCTCCGGGGTGCCGGGGATCTTGACGAGCAGGTTCGGAAAGCCGGCCTGGTCATGCAAGCGCCGGGCGAGCGCGGCGGTAGCCGGCGCGTCGTAGGCGAGATCGGGCGGGACCTCGACCGACACGTAGCCGTCGACGCCGAAGGTCTCCTCCCAGGCCCGCCGGAACAGCGAGGCCGCTGCCCCGAGGTCTTCGAAGGCGACGGCGTAGACAAGGTCTTGGGCGTCGGTGAGCCCCTCGCCGAGGTGGCGGTGCAGCGCTGCGTCGTAGTCGTGGCTCGCCGCCATGGCGTGGCCCAAGATGGTGGGGTTGGAGGTGAGTCCGGTCACCGCCAGCTCGTCGACGTAGCGGCCGAGCCGACCCGAGCCCACCATCGCCCGGTTGATGCTGTCGATCCAGATGCTCTGCCCCGCCGCACGCAACCGCTCGACAGCGTTGGTTCCGCCAGTACCCCTCTCGCTGCCGCTCACCTCAGATCACCACCGGCCACGACGGCGCACGCTCCACCGTGGTCAGGCCGAGGCCCAACGCTCTTGGTCGAGGGCTCGCTTGATGTCGGGGTAAGCCGTGCTCATGCAGCACGGGCACGACTCGTACCATCGACGCATGCCCTCGTCGACCTTCACCGGGTGCGGTCAACTCCGGGTGCTCATGTCCCGACGGTGCGGACCCGGCCGCCTCATGTCGCGCCATGTGACTCCCTCCAGGCCGGTGATCACCGATACCATCGAGCTCAGTTTATCCTGCGCCTACTAGAAATATGAATTCTGGCTGGCGTCGGCTGCTCACCAGCCGGTCATCCGAAGTGCGGGTCCACGGCTTGGGCGTCGATGTCGAGGTCGCTCACGGCCTTCGCCACCACCGAATGGTCGAGCTCCCCCGAGCGTGCCAGGGCATCGAGGACGGTCAGCGCCACGTGGGCGGCGTCCACCTCGAAGTGGCGGCGCAGCGCCTCCCGGGTGTCGGACAGGCCGAAGCCGTCGGTGCCGAGCACCGTATAGGGGGCGGACACGAAGCGGGCGACCTGGTCAGGGACCAGGCTCGTGAAGTCGCTCACGGCAATGACGGGCGCGGGACCGGCCAGCGCCCTCGTCACGTAAGGGACCCGGGCCGGCTCGCCAGGGTGGAGCCGGTTCCCGCGCTCGGCCGACAGGGCATCCTCGCGCAGCGCCTTGTAGCTCGTCGCGCTCCACACCTCGGCGGCCACGCCGTAGCGCTCGGCGAGGACCCGCCGGGCGTCGAGCGCGGTCAGCAGCGCCGGGCCGCTGCCGAGGAGACGAGCCCGAGGACCGCCGGTCTCGGGAGCGGCGGCGTACCGGTAGAGACCGGCCACGATCCCCTCCTCGACGCCTTCGGGCATAGCCGGCATCGGGTAGCTCTCGTTGTAGAGGGTGAGGTAGTAGAAGACGTCCTCGGGGTCCGAGCCGTACATGGCGGCCACCCCGGCCCGAACGATGACCGCCACCTCGTAGGCGAACGCCGGGTCGTAGGCCCGACACGACGGGTGCGCCGACGCGTACAGCAGGCTCTGGCCATCGCAGTGCTGGAGACCCTCGCCTTGCAAGGTCGTCCTCCCCGCGGTGGCAGCGAGCACAAACCCCCGGCCCCGGGCATCCCCAAACGCCCACAACAAGTCGGCGGCCCGGTGGAAGCCGAACATCGAGTAATGGACGAAGAACGGCACAGTCGCCTCTCCGAGGGCGGCGTACGAGGTGCCCGCCGCGAGCGTCGAGGCCATGGCCCCGGCCTCGGTGATCCCCTCCTCGAGGATCTGGCCGTCGGGGGCCTCGTGGTAGGAGAGCAGCAGACCGGCGTCGACCGGCTCGTAGCGCTGGCCGCCAGGCTGGTAGATGCCGACCTCCCGGAAGAGCCCGTCGATCCCGAAGGTCCTTGCCTCGTCGGGCACGATCGGCACCACCCGCCGGCCGAGATGCGGATCGCGAAGGAGCCCCCGCAGAAGCCGCGTGAACGCGCCCGTCGTCGAGGCCGCCACCTTGGGGCCCGTGCCGGCCAACAACTCCTCGTAGACCTTGTCCTCGGGCGCGGCCAGCGTCCCACTGGTCGAGCGGCGGGCCGGGAGGGGGCCGCCGAGCACCCGGCGGCGCTCTGCGAGGTAGCGGTACTCCTCGGAGTCGAAGCCCGGATGGGCATAGGGCGGCAAGTCGTCTGCGAGCGCACGGTCGGGGATCGGCAGCTCCAGGCGGTCCCGGAACACCCGCAGCTCAGCCTCGGTCAGCTTCTTGATCTGGTGCGTGGCGTTGCGGGCCTCGACGTCGGGGCCGAGCGCCCAGCCCTTTACGGTCTTGGCCAACACGACCGTGGGGCCTGCCGTGTGCTCGACGGCGGCGCGGTAAGCGGCATAGACCTTCTTGGGGTCGTGACCGCCACGCCGCAACCGTCGCAGGTCATCGTCAGAGAGGTGAGCGACCAGGCCGGTCAGGCGCGGATCGGGACCGAAGAACCGCTCACGGATGAAGGCGCCGCTCTCGACCCGGTACTTCTGGTACTCGCCGTCCAAGGTCGTGTTCATCTTGTCGAGCAACACACCGTCGACGTCCGCGGCGAGGAGGGGGTCCCACTCGCGAGCCCAGACCACCTTCACCACGTTCCATCCCGCCCCGGCGAAGAGCCCCTCGAGCTCTTGGATGACTTTGCCGTTGCCCCGGACCGGGCCATCGAGTCGCTGGAGGTTGCAGTTCACCACGAAGGTGAGGTTCGCCAGCTTCTCCCTGCCCGCCATGGCGACAGCCGCCAGCGACTCGGGCTCGTCCATCTCGCCGTCGCCGACGAAGCACCACACCCGCGACCCCGAGACGTCTGCGACCCCCCGGTCGGTCAGGTAACGGTTGAAGCGAGCCTGGTAGGCGGCCATCAAGGGACCGAGGCCCATCGACACCGTCGGGAACTGCCAGAAGTCGCTGCGGCGGGGGTGGGGATAGCTCGGCAGACCACCGCCTACCTCGCGGCGAAATCCATCGAGGTCCGCCTCAGCCAGCCGTCCCTCGAGATACGCCCGGGCGTAGATCCCCGGAGCGGCGTGGCCTTGGAAGTACACCTGGTCGCCAGGGCCGGTATCGGCGCCCCGGAAGAAGTGGTTGAAGCCGACCTCATAGAGCGTGGCCGCCGACGCATAGGTAGCGAGATGGCCGCCGATGCCGTCGGCCCGCCGGTTCGCCCGTGCCACCATCACCGCCGCGTTCCACCGTACGTAGTGGCGGATGCGGGCTTCGAGCACCTCGTCGCCCGGGAAGACCGGCTCTGCTCCCGGCGGGAGGGTATTCACATAGTCGGACACGGGCATACCTGGCACGACAAGGCCGAGGGACCGTGCTCGTGTCCACGCCGCCCCGAGCACCCGGGCTGCCGCCTTTGGGCCGTGCGCCGCCACCACGGCATCCACCGAGTCCCGCCATTCGACCAGTTCTCCGTCGTCGATGTCCACCGGCGACGACACTGGATTCTGGAGTGCCATAGTGCCACCTCCCAGGCGTCCCGTGCCCGTGACGAGACCAGCTCACCCACAGTTTATCTAGTCTGTCCTAGCAAAATATCCCTGGGCCCCCGCCCACGGCTTCGCCTTCGCCCGCATCAGCACCGGCGACGCCACCACCGCAGACGTGGGCGTCCACCTCGGGATCACGAAGCAGGCTGCAGCCCAGCTCGTTGACCACCTGGTCGAGAGCGGCTCCGTCGAGCGCCACCCGGATCCACGCGACAAGCGGCCCCACTGCTCGTGCTCACCGAGCGTGGATGGGCATGCACCGCGGCCGCCGAGCAGGCTGCCGCCGAGACCGTCGCACGCTGGGAACACCAGCCGGGCCCAGGGGGCCTACCGGCAGCTGACAGCAGCCCTCGGGGCACTCGCAGATCCCGGCCGACTGCGGCCGTTGTGGTGACCGACCCCTCCCATCGTCACGCAGAACCGCGAAGTCACGTCCACGGGCCAACCGCGACGTGCGGCCTCAGAGCCAGCACGTCCCACCGCGCACCTTGAGGAGGGTCGTCGCCCGGGAGCAGCGTTGAGTAGGGCAACTGCATAGGCATGCACAGGGCACGCCCATGCAACCGTTCACCGACTGACGCCTCGGTCGCGAAAGCGCAGCGTACGGGCCGCTCGCGCTCGCGCCACCCTGCGTAGGCTGCATACGCAAGGGCTGAGTAGGTCCCCACAAACTGTCCCCACAAACACAGAAGCCGCCGACCAAACATGCTGGTCAGCGGCCTGTGCATACGCAACGAGGCGCGAGAAACGCCCGTACTTGGTGGCGGGGGTTCACGTCCATCGAGCGACTTCG
>JAKAYQ010000009.1 GCA_021826725.1 Actinomycetes bacterium | reverse complement strand
ACATGATCGGCGTGCGCCGTGCAGGAACCATCGTGGTGGTGAACGACGATCCCGGCGCCCCGGTGTTCGAATGGGCCGACGTCGGACTTGTCGGCGATTGGCGCCTCGTGGTGCCGGCCCTTGCCCATGCTCTGGCTGCTGCTGTCGATGGGGCTGCTGCTGTCGATGGGGCTGCTGCTGTCGATGGGGCTGCTGCTGTCGATGGGGCTGCTGCTGTCGATGGGGCTGCTGCTGTCGATGGGGCTGCTGCTGTGGAAGCGACGGGTGGTTCCGCTCCGTCGATTCCCCGAGGCGCAGTGAGCCGCAGCTGATGGTTGTGAGGCCCGTGTCCCGTGGCTCTGGGTTCTGCGCCACCCGAGGGCGCCCCTGCACCTGCCGGCTCGGCCCGGCACGGGTAGGGGTGCCCGGCCTGGGGATCGCAGCATGAGGGTTGGACGTCGAGCCCGAGGTATGGGCGCCGGGCTGGCTCGGAGCACGGGTGTGGCTGGCGCCAGTCGCGTTCGAGGCGGCGGAACCGGCGACGCTCTTCGCTCACCTGGGCGGGATGTCCGGCTCATCGTGGTGTCCCGGGCGGCTCGGGGGCTCGCGTTCGGCTACCTCGCGGTGGTGCTCGGGGTGGAGTTGCGGCGTAGGGGCCTGTCTGCTGCCCTCGCCGGCGTGGTGCTCAGCGCCTTCGTGGGCGGAGCGACACTGTCGCTGATCGCCGTGCGGCGGTATGGCGATCGACTTGGCCGGCGGCGCGTCTGCTTCGCAGGCTACGTGCTGCAGGCTGCCGCCGGTGTGGTGCTCGTCGTTTCGAGCTCGTGGTGGCTGCTGGCGCTGGTCGGGCTGAGCGGGTCGCTGTCGGCGGAGGTCGTCGATGCCAGCCCGTTCGGCGCGTTGGAGCAGGTCATGATCGCCAGCACCGTCGACGGTCATCGGCATCTGCGGAGCTTTGGCTGCACCGGGGCCGTTGGGGCAGCCGCCGGATCGCTCGGTGCTCTTGGCGCCGGGATCGTCGACCTCGGTGGGGAGCATGCGGGGACCGGACCGATGTTCGTGCCCATCGTCATCTGTGCCGTCATCGGCGCTGTCTGCGCACGAAGCCTGTCGGCTGCAGTCGAGCCGGTGGCTGCTGCTTCCCTCGCCCGATCCGATCGGCAGCCGGCGACGAGCGCCGGCCGCTCCCGGTCGAGTGGCGCTGTTGTCGGGAGGCTGTCCGCTCTTTTCGCGCTCGACTCCTTCGGGGCAGGCTTCACCGTCCAGGCGTTCGTGGCGTACTGGCTCCAAGCCCGCTACGGCGCAGGTCCGCTCGCCATCGGCTCGATCTTCTTCGCCGTGGGGATCCTCCACAGCGTGTCGATGGGCATCGCCGTTCGGCTCGGCGAGCGGTTCGGCATCCTCGTCACCATGGTGTTCACCCACCTTCTCTCCAACGGGTTCCTCGTCGCGCTGGCCTTCGCTCCCAGCCTGCCGGTCGCTGCCGTGCTGCTGTGCTTGCGGGCAGCATCCTCCGAGATGGATGTTCCAACTCGACAGGCGTACGTGATGGCGTTGGTGCCTCCTCGGGAGCGAACTTGGGCGGCGGGCACCACGACGTTGGCCAGGGCTATGGCCCGGCCGGCGGGCCCCGCGCTGGCCGGACTTGCGCAGAGCGTCACGCTGGGGGCTCCCTTCATCATCTCCGGAGGGCTGAAGGCCGCGTACGACGTCAGCGTGTGGGCCTGGTTCCGACGGGTTCCTCTGGTGGCTGACGTACCGTCGGCCCGGCTCCCGGGTGCTGCGGCGGCAGGTGCTGCGGTGGCAGTTCCTGGTCCGGTCCGCGATCCGCACACGGCTGGAGCGGGATAGCCGCAGCACGTTGGTCCGTCGCTACCGGATCGTCGCCGCCCAGCCTCGGATCGGCGCAACGCTGTCTCCGTCGATGGCATGCAGCCATCGGGCAGGCAGGCAGGTGCTCGGACGCGGCAGCGCAGGCCGGAAGTGCTGGTGCTGTGGTCGGAACCGGCCGGGCGCGGTCTGTCGCTCGCGTGGCTACCATGCCGGCGTGCCCGCAGACGACGACGGATGCTCGACGGGGAGGGTCCGGCTGGCCGCCGGTGCCGTTGTCACCGGCGATGCTGCCGGGAGCATCTGGCGTCCGGGCGTCGTCGACATCGACGGAGACCGCATCGTCCACGTCGGGCCTTCCGCGAGCGCTCCCGAGCATCACGGTAGGACCGTGATGTGCCCCGGGCTGGTGATGCCCGGACTGGTCAACACCCATGGCCACTCACCGATGACGCTGCTTGGCGGTGTGGGTGAGGGCCTTTCGCTCGACCGCTGGCTTCGGCACGCGATCTGGCCCCGGGAGGCGCACCTGACGCCCGAGGATGTCTTTTGGGGCATGACGCTCGGCTGCGGCGAGATGCTCCGCTGCGGGGTGACGACCTCGTGCGAGACCTATTTTCATGACGCCGCAGTGGTCGACGCCGTGGTGGAGGCCGGCATGCGGTGCCTGGTGACGCCCGGGATCCTCGACATCCCCGGCACGGGACCCGGGCGAGGCTGGCGAGCGATGCTCGACGCCGCGGGGGAGCTGCACGCCGAAGCCGACGGTCGTGCCGGACTGGTCCGTGTCGGCCTGGGTCCCCACGCCGCGTACACCTTGCCGGTCGAGGCGCTCACCGCTGCGGGCCACCTGGCCCGCGAGCTCGACACCATCCTGACCATCCATCTGGCAGAGACGGCGTCGGAGGACCGCGAGCTGCAGGCCGAGCACAACATGACCGTCCCGGCGCTTCTGGACGAGATCGGGGTCTTCGATGCCCGGGTGCTTGCGGCGCACGCCGTATGGCTCACCGACGCGGACGTCGCGCTCCTCGCCGAGCGGCGGGTGGCCGTGGCGCACTGCCCGCAGAGCAACGCCAAGCTCGGGAGCGGCATCGCCCGCCTGGTCGACCTCCTGCAGGCGGGTGTGACCGTCGGGCTCGGCACCGACGGCCCCGCATCCAACAACGACCTCGACCTGTGGGAGGAGCTCCGCCTGGCACCGCTGCTGGCCCGGGCCCGAGCCGCAGACGCCTCCGTCATCGACGCCGTCAGCGCGTTCGGCCTCGCCACTCGTGGTGGAGCAGCGGCGGTCGGCATCGACGCCGGGGTCTTGGCGCCGGGCTGGCTCGCCGACGTGGTCCACGTGCGGACCGACGACCCGCGGTTCGTCCCCGTGCTGGCGGACGCCGACCTGATGGCGCACCTCGTCTGGTCATCGGCCAGCCATCTGGTCGCCGACGTCTGGGTCGGTGGCCGGCAGGTGGTGGTGGCTGGGGTGTGCGCCACGGTCGACGTCGCCGAGGCGGCACGCCAGGTGCAGGCCCGGGCGGCGCGGCTGGCGGCGGCGGTCGGAGGGTAGCCCGGCCTGGCTGAGGATCGACCAGATCGGAGGATCTCTCGGCCCCGCTTAGGATCGATCAGATGGCCGGGTTCGTCGATGAAGCGCAGCTGCATGTGAAGGCCGGCAACGGCGGTGCCGGAGCGGTGTCCTTCCGCCGCGAGGCACATGTCTCGATGGGCGGCCCCGACGGTGGTGACGGCGGCGGGGGCGGCGACGTCTGGCTCGTGGCCAGCACCAACCAGGCGTCACTTCTGGCCTTCAGCGACCATCCGCACCGGCGAGCTGTAGACGGCCGGCACGGCCAGGGCAAGCAGCGTCACGGGGCACGCGGCGCCGACCTGGACGTTTCTGTCCCGGTGGGCACCACGGTGCGGGCGCTCGACGGTGACCTGGTGGCAGACCTCGCCGTTGCCGGTGACCGGTGGCTGGCCGCCGAGGGCGGGCGTGGCGGGCACGGGAACGCCCGGTTCGCCAGCAACCGCCGCCGCGCGCCGGACTTCGCCGAGCAGGGGGAGGTCGGCGAGGAGCGCTGGTTCAACTTGGAGCTGCGCCTGGTGGCCGATGTGGCGCTGGTCGGGTTCCCGAATGCCGGCAAGTCCACGCTCATCTCGCGCATCTCGGCGGCCAAGCCGAAGATCGCCGACTACCCGTTCACCACGCTCGAGCCGCACCTCGGGGTTGTCCGCCTGGGTGACATGGTCGACCAGATCGAATTCGTGGTGGCGGACGTTCCCGGCCTGGTGGAGGGTGCAGCAGAGGGCCGGGGGCTCGGTCACCGGTTCCTGCGCCACGTCGAACGGGCCCGAGCGCTCGTGGTGCTGCTCGACCTGGCGCCGGCAGACGGCCGCAGCCCGCGCGACCAGCTGCGCGTGCTGCTCGACGAGCTCGGGCGGTACCGGGCTGAGCTGTTGGAGCGCCCGCGTGTCGTGATCGGGTCCAAGGCCGACGTCGCACCGGGCGCCGTCACCGAAGAGGGGCTCGTGGAGCTGAGCATCTCGGCGGTGACCGGGATGGGCCTGGCGTCGCTGACCGGGCGCCTGGCGCAGCTTGTGACCGAGGCTCGCCAGGCGGAGACGGCGCCGTCACGTGCGCCGATGGTCGTGCACCGCCCGGCACCTGAAGGGGTGGAGGTGACCGAGGTGGCCCCGCACCACTTCGTGGTGGGGGGGCGGGCCGCATCCCGTGCCGTCTCCCTGTCGGACATGACCGGCGACGAGGCACTCGACGTCGTCCAAGGGCGGCTGCGCCGCCTGGGCGTCGAGCGGGCTCTCGTGCGTGCCGGTGTGGCCGAGGGTGACCTGGTCGAGATCGGGACCCTGCAATTCGTCTACCACCGCGACGAGGTCCTCGTTTCCGAAGCGCCCGGGCGCCGGCTCGCCGCCGACCGTCGCAAGGACTCCCGGCGCCGGAGAGGCCCACGACGACCGTCAGACGATGGCACGTCCAGCGGGGACCCCGGTGCTCGTCGGGATCCCGGTGCCGGTGGGCACCCCGGAGCCGGCGGCGAGCACGACGGGGATGCTGACCCGTCGGCCGGGGGCAGCTCCCGATGACGGCATCGGCGTCGCCCCGCACGGTGGTGGTCAAGATCGGCTCGTCGTCGGTGACTGCCGACCAAGGAGTGGACGCCGGTGCCGTGGCCAAGCTGTGCGCTGACGTCGCCGGGGTCCGGCAGGGGGGCCACCAGGTCGTGGTGGTCACCTCCGGAGCGGTGGCGGCCGGCTGGGCAGCCCTGGGGGGTGGGCCGCGTCCCACCGATCCTGTCGTCTTGCAGGCGGCGGCGGCGGTAGGCCAGCACCGGCTGATGCGCGTGTACGACGACGCGTTCGCCGGGGCCGGCCTGGTGGTCGGACAGGTGCTGCTGGCCCCCCTCGACTTCGCTCACCGCCAGCAGTACCTTCACGCTCGCCGGACACTGGCCACCCTGCTCGACCTGGGTGTCGTTCCCGTGGTCAACGAGAATGACGCGACGTCCGACGACGAGATCCGGTTCGGGGACAACGACCGGCTGGCGGCACTGGTCGCCCACCTGGTGTCTGCCGACCTTCTGGTGCTCCTGACCGACACGCCGGGGCTGTTCACGGCCGACCCCCGCGTCGACGCCGAGGCGTTGCTCATCGAAGAGGTCGCCGAGATCGACCACGCGCTCGAAGCGGTAGCCGGTGGCGCAGGATCCGCGGTGGGCAGCGGCGGCATGGCGGCCAAGCTGGGTGCGGCGCGCATCGCGAGCTGGTCCGGGGTGCGGACGGTGATCGCCGACGCGTCCCGCCCGGGTGTGCTGGCGTCGGCAGTGGCAGGCGAGGCCGGCGTTGGCACCGTGTTCCACGCCCGCGGTCGCCGGCTGCCGGCGCGCAAGCTCTGGATCGCGTTCGCGGTGGCCCCTGCCGGCCGGCTGGTTGTCGACGACGGAGCCCGGCGGGCCCTGCTCGAGCACGACGCGTCACTGCTGTCAGCGGGCGTGGTGCTCGTCGACGGGCGCTTCGACGCCGACGAAGCCGTGGAGATCGCCGGACCTGACGGCGTCGTGTTCGCCAAGGGCCTGGCCAGGCTCGCTGCCGACCAGGTTCGGAGCTGGGCGGGGCGGCGGACATCCGAGCTGCCCGGGGAGGACAGGGGAGAGGTCGTGCACCGCGACGACCTGGTCGTGCTGATCTGATCCTGCCTGGGCGGGGCGGCGGGCATCCGAGCTGGCCGGGGAGGACAGGGGAGGAGTCGTGCACCGCAACCCGTGGTCGTGCTGGTCTGGTCCTCCGCAAGCGCCTGTCCGGCTTGCGCTGCCGGCGCCGCCATCAGGATGTCCCGAGGGCACTGGGGGGCTCAGCCGACAGCGCAGTCGCCGCAACCCGTGGCCCGAGGGGTCGCCGGCCGTCCACAGGACCGGTCCAGGACGTCTCGGACGTCGGGGGCTCGGGCGGGACCTGCTGGGAAGCGGGCGCCCCCCGGGTAATGTGTGCCCGACGCCGCTGTCCCACCGCCTCGCGAAGGACGCCACCACTGCTGGATCCCTCAGCCACGACCTCATCGAGCCAGGTGCCCGTGCCCGTGCCCGGACCGCCGGCCTCTGGACCGCCGGCTGGATCCGACCTGGTGCCGCCCGGGCTCGTCGAGCGCCTGGCGGCGATCGTCGGCGCTGCGCACGTGCTCGTCGATGCCGAGGTGGTCCGCAGCTATACGACAGACTGGACGGGCCGGTTCTCGGGGCCAGCGACCCTGGTGGTTCGCCCGTCGACGACCGAGCAGGTCGCGGAGGTGCTTCAGGCCTGTGCGGCAGCGCACCTGCCTGTGGTGGTCCAGGGCGGCAACACCGGCCTGGTCGGCGGTTCGGTACCGCCGCCCGCCGGCGGCGCACCACGGCCGGCGCCCGTGGTGCTGAGCACTGTCCGCCTGGCCGCGATCGGTCCTGTGGACCGTGTGTCCAACCAGGTCACGGCGGGGGCAGGTGCCACGCTGGCCGACGTGCAGGCCGCCGCACACGCCGCCGGGCTGTCGTTCCCTGTCGACCTCGCCGCCCGTGACACGGCGACGGTGGGCGGGATGGTGGCGACCAATGCCGGCGGTCTCCACGTCATTCGCTACGGCGCCATGCGCAGCCAGGTCCTGGGCATGGAGGTGGTGCTGGCCGACGGACAGGTGCTGTCGCGCATGTCAGGCCTGGTGAAGGACAACACCGGCTACGACCTTTCTCAACTGATGGTGGGCAGCGAGGGGACCCTTGGTGTGGTCACCGCGGTGCGCCTTCGGCTCGTCCCCCACCAGCCGCAGCGGGCCGTTGCCCTGCTCGGCGTCGGTTCGACTGCTGCTGCCGTAGCCGTTGCGTCCGACCTGCGACGACGGGCCGACGGGCTGAGCGCGGTCGAGATCTTCTACCAGGACGGTTTGGACCTGGTGTGCCATCACTGCAGACTGGACCCCCCGTTCCCGGCCGAACGTCCCGTCTACCTCCTGGTCGAGGCCGTCGGCCGGGACGACGTGATCGACCAGCTGGCGTCGGTCCTGGCCGGCGCCGGCATCGACGACGAGGCAACTGCGGTCGCCGAGGACGAGTCCGGGGCGGCACGGCTGTGGGCCTACCGGGAGCGGCACACCGAGGCAGTCTCGGGTATCGGCGTGCCGCACAAATTGGATGTGACCCTGCCGATCGCCGCGCTGGCCGACTTCGAGCGTGCCGTGCGGCTGGCCGTGGCCGGCGTGTCCTCCGACGCCGTCGTGGTGCTCTTCGGTCACGTCGGTGACGGCAACCTGCACGTCAACGTGGTGGGACCGCCCCCCGACGACGAACGGGTCGACGCTGCTGTGCTGGAGCTGGTGGCGAGCCTGGGCGGCAGCATCAGTGCCGAGCACGGCATCGGGCGGGCCAAGGTCCGGTGGCTGGGACTGAGCCGGAGCCCGGCCGAGCTGGCCACGATGCGGGCGGTGAAGGACGCGCTGGACCCCGAGGGGCTCCTGAACCCCGGCGTGCTCCTGGATCTGCTGGTGGACGACAGCCCCGCGCCGGGGGTCGAATGAGAAGGTGGTGACACGATGCCCGAGGGAGGTGCGATGGAACGTGGAGGAGCGCCCGTGAGCGGTGGGCGCCGAGCTCTGCTGCTCGAGAACATCCATCCGGACGCTGTGTCGGTGCTGACGGCGGCGGGGTTTTCGGTCGAAACGGCGAAGCGTGCCTTCACGGAGGCCGAGCTGTGCGAGCGACTGGCCGGCGTCGACGTGGTGGGGATCAGGTCGCAGACCCACGTGACCGACCTGGTGCTGGAGTCGGCCCCCGACCTCCTGGCCGTGGGAGCGTTCTGCATCGGGACGAACCAGATCGACTTGGCGTCGGCCACCCGGCGGGGCGTTGCCGTGTTCAATGCCCCGTTCTCCAATACCCGGAGCGTGGTCGAGCTGGCCATCGCCGAGATGATCTCGCTCACCCGCCGGCTGACCGACAAGAGCAACGCCATGCACGCCGGGGTATGGGACAAGTCGGCTGCCGGTAGCCACGAGATCCGCGGGAGGAGCCTCGGCATCGTCGGCTACGGGAACATCGGGAGCCAGCTCTCCGTAGTGGCCGAGAGCTTGGGCATGCGAGTCCGGTTCTTCGACACGGCCGACAAGCTTGCCCTCGGGAACGCCCACCCGTGCGGCACGCTCCACGAGCTGCTCGAGACGGTCGACATCGTCACCCTGCACGTGGACGGCCGCCCGACCAACCGGCAGATGTTCGGCGACGAGGAGCTCTCTCGCATGCGGCCCGGCAGCCTCTTCCTCAACCTGAGCCGCGGCTTCGTGGTCGACCACGGCGCGCTCCGCTCGCACCTGGAGTCCGGCCACCTGGCGGGCGCCGCGGTCGACGTGTTCCCTCAGGAGCCGGCCAGCAGCGCCGATCCGTTCGTCTCTGAGCTCCGCGGGCTTCCCAACGTGATCCTGACCCCGCACGTGGGTGGCTCCACGGAGGAGGCACAGCAGGACATCGGCAACTTCGTGGCGGGCAAGCTCGGGCGGTTCCTGGGCGAAGGCTCGACGACGCTGAGCGTCAACCTGCCCGGCGTGGACGCGCACGAAGCACCCGGGGGGTGCCGCCTGCTCTACGTCCACCGCAACGTCCCCGGGGTGTTGGCAGAGGTCAACGCTCGCATTGCCGGGTACGGGCTGAACGTAGAGGGAGAGCTGCTCGGCACGCGAGGGGAGATCGGCTACGCGATCATCGACCTGGCCTGTGGCCTGCCAGACGAGCTGCTGGCGGGGCTCCACACCTTGGACGCCACCGTCCGGCTTCGGGTCGTCCAACCGGGATCGACGGCGATGCCGGCGTGACGGTGTCGCACGAGGTCCGGGCCGGTTCGCTCGTGCGGCCGGGATGCGTGGTGCAGCCGGTCTCGCTCGTGGTGCCGGTCCCGCCTGTGTCGCCCGTCTCCGCCGTCGTGTCGGCCTCGCCTGTGCTGTCGGCACCCGCGGCCTGATGACAGACCCGAAGGCGTCGGCGCCGCGTTCGGGCTGCGTGCGCAGAACGTCGAGGGCGCTACCCTGAGAAGATGGATGCCACCCTCGAGCACCTCGGGCGCCGCGCCACGACGGCATCCCGGGTCCTGTCCACGGCCCGGTCCGGGGTCAAGGATGCCGCGCTGCACGCGGCTGCCGATCTGCTGAGCGCCCGGATCGACGAGCTGCTGGCGGCCAACGAGGCCGACATGCGTGCCGCCGAGCAGCAGGGCATGGTGCCCACCGGTCTTGACCGCCTGCGGCTCGATCCCGGTCGGGTGGCCGGCATGGCCGAGGGACTGCGGGCTGTTGCCGACCTCGAGGACCCGGTGGGCGAGGTCGTCGCCGGTTGGGTCCGGCCCAACGGATTGCACGTCACGCAGGTCCGGGTGCCGCTCGGTGTCGTCGGCATCATCTACGAGAACCGCCCCAACGTCACGAGCGACGCAGCCGGGCTGTGCCTGAAGTCGGGCAACGCCACGATCCTCAGGGGCTCCTCCAGCGCCCTGGCGTCGAACCGGGTGGTGGTCGACCTGCTGCGCAAGGCCGTGGACGGGGCCGGGCTTCCCGAGGACGCCGTGCAGTTGGTGGAGGACACCGACCACGCCGGTGCGGTCACGTTCATGCAGCTCGGCGCGCTCGACTGCCTCATCCCCCGTGGTGGCCCGTCGCTCATCGAATCGGTGCGGGCGAATGCCACGGTGCCGACGGTCATCGATGGCGATGGCAACTGTCACGTCTACGTCGACGCGGCGGCAGACATCGACATGGCGCTGGCCGTCCTGGTCAACGCGAAGATGCAACGGCCGGGTGTGTGCAACGCGGCCGAGTCGCTGCTGGTGCACCGGTCCATCGCCGCGCAGCTCCTGCCGCGGGCGGCCGTTGCTCTCGACGGGGTGGAGCTGGTCGGGGATGCCCGGGCGTGCTCGCTCGTCGCCGGGATGGCGGAGGCGACCGACGAGGATTTCGCCACCGAGTTCCTCGGTCCGAAGCTGTCGGTCGCCGTGGTCGACGACCTCGACGCGGCGATCGGCCATGTCGCCCGCTTCGGCAGCGGGCACTCGGAAGCCATCGTGACGGGCGATCTCAAAGCGGCCGAGCGGTTCGTCGAGGAGGTTGACGCCGCCGCCGTGCTGGTGAACGCCTCCACCCGGTTCGTCGACGGCGCCGAGCTCGGCCTGGGCGCGGAGATCGGCATCTCCACCCAGAAGCTGCATGCCCGGGGCCCGATGGGGCTGCGGGCGCTCACGTCGGTGAAGTTCGTGGTGCGTGGGGATGGCCAGGTGCGGTCGTGAGCGCGCCGGAGCCCGACGGGCATGCGCCGGCCGCCGGTGCAGCACCGGCACGGGGTGCTCCCGGGATCGCCGGAGCCACGTCGAGCGGTCGAGGGGACCCGGCGGTGACGTCGGAAGCGTCCGGGCCGGTGACGCCCGTGGCTCGTGGGCCCGAGCTGGCGGAGGACCTCGGCCCGCTCGGGTTCCCCGATCCGGGACCGGCTCGCTTCGCCGGTGTCGACGACGTCCGGGACCGGCTGGCCACTGCCGGGTACCTGGCCGACGACGCCATCGCCGGTGTCGTCCACCTGGCCGACCGCCTGGCCAAGCCCGTGCTGATCGAGGGACCGGCAGGCACCGGCAAGACCGAGTTGGCCAAGTCCGTGGCTCGGGTCACCGGCAGCAGACTGGTGCGCCTGCAGTGCTACGAGGGGCTCGACGAATCGAAGGCCCTGTACGAGTGGAACTACCGCAAGCAGCTGCTCCGCATCCAGGCGCAGCAGGTGCTCGACGCCGGACCAGCGGGTGACGCATCGCCGACGGTGTCCTCGGCCTCGGGCGGCGATCCGGTCCCGGCTCAAGCGAACGGGGGACCCGGCCGGTCGACCTGGCGGGACGTGGAGGAGGACATCTTCTCCGAGGAGTTCCTGCTCGCCCGGCCCCTGCTCCAGGCCATCCGCAGCACCGAGCCGGTGGTGCTTCTGGTGGACGAAGTGGACCGGGTCGAGCTCGAGACCGAGGCGCTCCTGCTCGAAGTGCTCTCCGAGTACCAGGTGTCGATCCCCGAGCTCGGCACGGTACGGGCGCAGCGGGTCCCGCTCGTGTTCCTCACGTCGAACAACACCCGCGAGCTCTCCGAGGCGCTGAAGCGCCGCTGCCTGTACCTGCATCTCGACTACCCGACGCTGGAGCGTGAGCGGGCCATCGTCACCAGCCGGGTCCCGGGGATCGGCGACGAGCTGGCCGACCAGGTGGCGCGCATCGTGCGATCGCTGCGCACGCTCGAGCTCAAGAAGCCGCCGTCGGTCTCAGAGACGCTCGACTGGGCCCGCACCCTGGTCCTGCTCGGCATCGAGCAGGTCGACACGGAGAGCGCCCGGGCCACCCTGCATGTCCTGCTCAAGTACCGCAGCGACCTGGAGCGGGCGGCGAAGGAGCTGGAGATGACCGGAACCGACGGCCGGTAGGCCGTGCTCGAGCTGCTGACGGGCTTCGTCGAGGAGCTGCGGGCTGCCGGCCTGCCGGTGTCGCTCACGGAGTCCATCGATGCCGCCGCCGCTGTGCACCACGTGCCGATGGAGGACCGGCAAGCGCTCAAGTATGCCCTGGCGGCCACGCTGGTGAAGTCTGCCGACCATTGGCGGGCGTTCGACACGGCGTTCGAGGTGTTCTTCTCGCTTCGCGGCGAGCGCTACGGGATCGACGCCGATCCTGGCGGCAGCTCCGCCGAGACCGCTGCGACGGGTTCGGGCGGCCAGCAGAAGGCCGCCGACGCAGCGGGGGCGGGCGGCGGCAGCGCGATCTCGGCCGAGGAGCTCGCCGAGCAGCTCTACCGGGCGCTGCTCACCGGGGACGACGGGCGCCTCGTCGCTCTGGCCCGGATGGCCGTCGGCCGGTTCGCGGGCATGGAGCCAGGTCGCCCGGTGGGCGGCACGTACTACCTGTACCGGACCCTCCGGCAGCTCGACATCGATGGGCTGCGAGACCGCCTGCTCGATGCTGCTCGCGCACAGGCCCCGGGCGGAGCGCTTTCGCCGCTCGAGGAGCGCCTGCTGCGCGACGAGATGCAGCAGCGCTTGACCCGGCTGCGCAACGCGGTGGAGGACGAGATCCGGCGGCGGCTGGTGGCCGACCGGGGTGCGCAGGCCCTGGCCCGCTCGCTTCGGTCCCCACTACCCGAGGAGATCGACTTCATGCACGCGACGCGCGACGAGCTTCTGGCGCTGCAGCGGGCGATCCGCCCACTCAGCCGCAAGCTCGCCGTGCGACTGGCCCGCAAGCGTCGCCGGGGGCGTACCGGTCCGCTCGACTTTCGCTCCACAGTGCGGCACTCCCTTTCTACCGGTGGTGTCCCTGTCGATCTCCGGTTCCGACCCCCGCACCCGGCCAAGCCCGAGCTCGTGGTGATCGCCGACATCTCCGGGTCCGTCGCCTCGTTCGCCCGGTTCACCCTGCACCTCGTGCACGCGCTGAGCGACCAGTTCTCCAAGGTCCGCAGCTTCGTGTTCATCGACGGGATCGACGAGGTCACCGAGATCTTCGACCGCTCCGACGACGTCGCCGAGGCGGTGCACCGGGTGAACACCGAGGCCGACGTGGTGTGGGTCGACGGCCACTCCGATTACGGGCACGCGCTGGGCGTCTTCTGGGAGCGATGGGGCCACGCCATCACCAGCCGGACCAGCGTGCTCGTCCTCGGCGACGCTCGCAACAACTACCACGCGCCGCAGGCCTGGGTCCTCCAGGAGGTGGGCCTGCGGGCCCGCCACCTCTACTGGCTGAACCCCGAGCCCCGTTCCTACTGGGGCAGCGGCGATTCGGTGGTCGACGTCTACGGCGCACACTGCGACGAGGTGGTGGAGGTTCGCAACCTGCGACAGCTCGAGCACTTCGTGAGCCAGCTGACATGAGCAGGACTGCGGGTGTGGTGGCATGAGCGGCGATGCGGGTGGCACGAGCGGCACAGTCCCGGCCGGGATCAGGACAGTGGCTCCGGCAGTGGACGGGGCCACGCGGGTCGTGCTGGTCCGGCACGGCGAGGCCGCATGCAATGTGAACGGTGTGGTGGGCGGGCCACTGGGCTGCACTGGCCTGACGGACCGGGGCCGTGCCCAGGTCGATGCGCTGGCCGCACGGCTGACCGCCAGCGGCGAATTGCGTGGCGCCACTGCCTTGTACTCCAGCATCCTGCAGCGTGCGGTCGAGACCGCCGCGATCCTGGCTCCGGCGGTCGGCACTGGTCAGCTGCGGATCGACACGCACTGCGCACTGTGCGAGCTGCACCCCGGAGGCAGCGACGGGCTCGCGTGGGGCGATGCCGTGGCCCGCTTCGGTGAGCCCGACTGGGATGCGGACCCGACGACGCCCCTGGCGCCGGGGGGCGAGAGCTGGTCGGCGTTCGTCCGGCGCGCCGCCGGTGGGGTCGAAGGCGTCGCCGACCGGCATCCGGGGGAGACGGTGGTGGTGGCCTGCCATGCCGGGGTGGTCGAGGCCACCTTGATCGCCTGGCTGGGGGTTCCCCGGCCGCGCCTGAAGTTGCGAACTGGGCATGCGTCGATGACGGAATGGGAGCGCGACGCGGCGGGGTGGCGATTGCTGCGCTACAACGACGCTGCCCACGTGGCCGCCCTGGGCTGAGCTCGACGGCGCGAGGGGACCCGGTGCGCGAGGCCGCGAGGGGACCCGGTGCGCGACGCTCCGGCACGCCTGCGGGCGGTCACGTGTCGGCAGCGTGGGCTGCACGACCGCGGCCCCATCAGCTGCCGCTGGCTGTGGCAGGCACCTGCGGTGATGGTCCACCGCTGAGCGGCGGAAGCACCGGTTGCCGTGGCTGCCGCCGATTGGGACGATGCGGGTCTGGTTCGGGCGCGTTCGGAGGCGCGGCTCAGCAGGCGCAGCTACGGGTTCACCGCAGAGCACGTTGGGCGGTTCCATTCGCACCCGAGCCTGTCGCTGGCTGTGCTACGGAGCGACCAATTTCCCGGCAAGCCCAAAGCACCGGCTGTACGACCGATCGAGCGTTCACGTCAACGCCGACCAGCGCGAACCGCCGCGGTCTCGTGCGACTTCTGCCCGTGGCCGACCCTCAGCAGGCGTAGTCGCCGTCGACGCCGGTGTTGCTTGCGCTGTCGGTGTACTGGGTCATCAGGATCCCGCCGGTGGGCAGGTTGTCGCCGTGGTCTGCTGCGTAGGAGAAGCCGGTGGTGCAATTGCTGGTCGGCTGGCCGGTGTACCAGGCCAACCAGATCGGCACCGGTGGCTGGTAGTCGCCCACGATGTTCCCCCAGGTGAGCGGGGATGTGTAGATCCCGACGGTGTTGATGCCCAGACCGCGCAGCTCGAGCAGGGCACCGGTGACCACCTGGGCGTTGGCGCTCACGTCCGACGACCAGTTGGCCGGCTCCACGTCGAGCCACCAGGTGACGTCTGGATTGACGCCCTGGTCCTGGACGTATTGGAAGGCGTACTGGGCGGCCTCGAAACCAAAGTTGCACTGGGGGTCGCCGTTGCATCCAGGCTGGTTGGTGGAGTCGGACCCGTCGGCCAGGAACGTGTAGAGCTGAAGACCGCCACCCGCCCAGGTTGCCTCGCTGGTCAGGCACGGGTTGGGTGCTGACTTCGGCCACCCGGTGGCCTCGACGACGCCGATGGTGTGCCCGGATGGCAGGGTGGTGCCGCACTGGAAATTGGACACGTCGTACCCGAACGATCCCGACGGGACGGTGGTGTTGGTCACCGTCCCGTTGCCCGGGCCGTCGGCGATGCCGACGATCGGCGAGTTGAGGTGCTGCGGGGCAGAGCCGAAGTTGCCGGCATCACCGAACGACGAGACCGCGCCGTTGGCGTCGGTCATCCAGTACCCGGTGCTGGTCACGCCGGTCCCGGCGATCGACACGATCGGGTATGTCAACGGGTCCCCGCCCAGTGACCCCTCGAACGGTGTGCCGAAGGAGTAGACGCTGCCGTCCCCGCCGGCGAGCCAGTAGCCCCCGTTCGGGGCGGCGGCCATGCCGACGATCGGGCTACCGAGCGGTTGACCGCCCATCGACCCCTGGAAAATTGCGTCGCCGAAGGAGAAGATGCCCCCGTCTGCCGCCACCATCCAGTAGCCACCGCCGTCGGGAGTGGCGGCCATGCCGACGATCGGGCTGTTCAGGTGCTGGCCGCCCATTGACCCGAAGAAGGGCGCATCGAAGGAGAAGATGCCGCCGTCGGATGCCACCATCCAGTAGCCGCCCGTGGCGGGATCAGTGGCCATCCCGACGATGGGCTTGTTCAAGTGTTGGCCGCCCATCGAACCGTAGAACGGTGCGTGGAAGGCGAAGATGCCGCCGTCGGAAGCCACTTCCCAGTAGCCGCTGCCATGGGGTGCCGGGGTGATGCCGACGACAGGTTCGTTGAGGGGCTTTCCGCCCATCGAGCCGTAGAACGGCAGCCCGCCGAAGGCGAACACGCCGCCGTCTTTGGCGACAAGCCAGTACGACGCGTTCGTCTGAGGCCCGCCGGTGCCGGTCGTGCCGCTGCTGGTTCCGGTGCCGGTCGTGCCGCTGCTGGTCCCGGTGCCGGTCGTGCCGCTGCTGGTCCCGGTGCCGGCTGTGCCGCTGCTGGAGGACGATGCGGTCAGAACAGCTCCCCCGCCGACCAGCGCTGTGGGTGCGACGAGTGCGACGAGGACCGCTGCGACGGCGACGGCCATGGCCCGCCGGACCGGTCGGCACGCACCACCAGAAGATGTCGCGCTGCCAGGTGTCCCGCTGCGCCGTGAGGTCGTCAAACGCGACGAGCCCGGCGACGTCCGGTGTCGCTGCCGCGACCAGTGATCACCACGGTAGGTGGGGTGGTCACTGGGTTCGAAGAGACGAGATGTCACACGCAGTTCCACGAGTAGTCGGGCGGTCGCGACGAACCGCGACGCGTAATGAGGTGATGGCGCGGCACAGCGACGCCGAGCCGTGACGATGCAGTCGCCTCATTCTGCGAGCCTTGGCGTCTCGATGCAAGGAACTTCTCGGAGCGACCTACGCGTCCTGGGGCCGCGATGCGAGGAACGTCGTGGAGCGCCAGGTGACCGGGGTGGGCGTCCAGGGGACGTACGCCACGCCCGGTGGCGATCCGGGCTGGTGTTGTCGCTCGGTCGTGGTGGCACGACAGGGTGCCGTCGTGCGGCTTCCTTTCTGGCGACACGGGCGGTCGCCCGGCCGCGCCGACGCCGAAGCCGCAACGGGAGCCGGAGCAGCCGCAGCGTCAGGAGCGCAGCAGCTCGGCGACGCGGAAGGCCAGGTCGATGGCCTGGCGGGCGTTCAGGCGGGGATCGCACGTGGTCGTGTACCTGAGGTGCAACTGGTCCTCGACGATGTCGCCGAAACCGCCCAGGCACTCGGTGACGTCGTCTCCGGTCAGCTCCACGTGGATCCCGCCAGGCCACGTGCCGATCTGGCGGTGCGCGTCGAAGAACGCCCGAAGCTCCTTCAGGATGTCGTCGAAGCGCCGGGTCTTGTGCCCGCTGTCGCTGGCGAACGTGTTGCCGTGCATGGGGTCGCACGCCCATACCACGGGGTGCCCAACGTCGCGCGCTGCCGCGAACAGCGGCGGAAGCAGGTCGGCGGCGCGGTCCGCTCCCATGCGGGTGATGAGCGTCAGCCGGCCGGGGATCCGCTCCGGGTTCAGGCGTTCACACAGCCCGACCAATTCGTCTGCTTCGACCGACGGACCGATCTTGCAGCCCAGCGGGTTGTTGACGCCGGACAGGAACTCGACGTGGGCGCCGTCGGTCTGGCGTGTGCGCTCGCCGATCCACAGCATGTGGGCCGAGCAGTCATAGAAGTCACCCGACAGCGAGTCTTGCCTGGTCAGCGCCTCCTCGTACTCGAGGATCAGTGCTTCGTGGCTCGTGTAGAAGTCGACCTGGTGCAGCGTCTGCTCGGCGTGGAGGTCGATGCCGCAGGCAGTCATGAAGCGCAGCGCTGCGTCGATCTCGGCGGCGATCTGCTCGTAGCGGCGCCCTTCGTCGCTCGAGGCCACGAACTGCTGGTTCCAGGAATGGACCTGGGACAGGTCGGCGAAGCCGCCCTTGGTGAACGCCCGGACCAGGTTGAGCGTGGCCGTGGCGTGGTGGTAAGCGGTGACCATGCGTCGGGGGTCGGCTCGGCGGGCGGCCACCGTGGGGGCGTCGTCGTTCACCATGTGCCCGCGGAAGGAGCCGATCTGCAGGTCGCCGACGCGCTCGGTGGGTGACGACCGTGGCTTGGCGAACTGGCCGGCGATCCGGCCCACCTTGACCACCGGCACGCCAGCTCCGTAGGTGAGCACCACTGCCATCTGCAGGATGACCTTCAACTTGTCCCGGATGGCGTCGGCCGACAGTTCGTCGAATGACTCGGAACAGTCACCGGCCTGCAGCAGGAACGCGCGCCCCTCGGCGACCGCTGCCAATTGGCTCTGCAGGCGGCGCGCCTCACCGGCGAACACCAAGGGGGGCAGGCCGGCCAGCTCCTTCTCCGAGCGCTCGAGCTCGGCCGGGTCCGGCCATTCGGGCTGCTGGCTGGCCGTGCGGGTGCGCCAGGTTTGGGGGGACCACCGGGTGGCGGACATGGCACCAGCGTACGCGGTCGGGATCTAGGCTCCGGCCGTGCCCAGGGAACCGGCCGGCGATGCGTGGTCGGACCTGCGCCCATCGACGGTCGGGCGCCGGGTTCGGCCAACAGGCCGATCCGAGCCGGGGCCGGCACCGGTGCCGCGGATCGGCGTGCTCGGTGGGACGTTCGACCCCGTCCACATCGGGCACCTGGTCGTCGCCCAGGAGGCCCGATCCGCGCTGGCGTTGGACCGGGTGTTGCTGGTGGTGGCCAACGATCCGTGGCAGAAGAGCGGCGATCGGCCCGTGACGCCGGCCGAAGACCGCCTGGCCGTAGTGGAGGCAGCGGTGACGGGCGTGCCCGGCATCCAGGCCAGCCGGATCGAGATCGACCGGGGCGGGCCCAGCTACACGGTCGAGACACTGCACGACATCGCAGCAGCCGAGCCCGGTGCGGCGCTCTTCCTGGTGGTGGGGGCTGACGTCGTGCCGACCCTGCCGACGTGGCACCGGGCCGCCGATCTGCCGTCGTTGGCCACCCTGGTGGTTGCCCGCCGGGCGGGGACGCCCAAGGTTCCCGATCCCGGTGGCTGGGGTGTCGTCCACCTGCCGGTGCCCAGGTTGGACGTGTCGAGCAGCGGGATTCGGGCCAGGTTTGCCGCAGGCGCTCCGGTCGACTTCCTGGTCCCGGCGGCTGCCATCCGTTGCATCGTCGCCCGCGGTCTGTACGCTGGACCAAGATGACCGCGTCGGCAATTGCAGGGTCCGCCATCGCATGGCCCACCACTGGGTCCCCGCCGAGGGGGGCCGCCACGTGGCGAGGAGGGCGTTCCAGCGGTTCACCCCGCTCGGGGGAGATCTGGAGCTGGCCTGCCGGTGATCGCGCTGCGGGTCGACCGAACCCTGGTTGGTGCGCCGCTGCCGGCTCGGGGTCCGCTGCCGGCGGTGCCGGGCGGTCGACCGGCGGGCACTCCGCACGCGCGGCCCACGTTCCCGGCCTCCACGTCGCAACAGGGCATCGCCGTCGGCGGGCGCCGGCGGAAACAGCGCTCGTGATCGCGGCGATCGCCCTGCTGGCCGGACTGGTCCTTTTGACCGTCGTGGTGATCAGCCGTGCCGAGCACCAGGCGCCTCGGGCGCTGCGCGCCGTGATGGCCGGCGCGGCCCTGGCGGGTGCCGCGTGAGCCCGGAGCGAGGGACCGGTGGTGCACCGGAGCCGGGGGGCCTGCCGTATCGAGCGAGCGACGGTGACCTCGCCCGGACGTCGGACGACGGGGGCGCCGCGGCTCACGTGACGGCGAACGAGCCCGATGTGCCGGCCACAGCGCTTGTCGCTGCCCGCGCCGCCGATGCGAAGCAGGGTGAGCGCACCGCTGTCCTGGCGATGGGCGAGCTGTTGGTGGTCACCGACGCCTTCGTGGTCACGTCGGGGCGCAACACGCGCCAGGTCAAGACCATCGTCGACGAGGTCGAGGCCCAGGTCAAGCGCCAGACTGGCATCTCCCCGCGGCGGGTGGAAGGACTCGGCGACCTCCAATGGGTGCTCATGGACTACGGCGACATGGTCGTCCACGTCTTCCTGGACGACACACGGGACCTGTACGACCTCGAGCGCCTGTGGGGTGACGCCCCGCGGGTCGAATGGTCCGATGCTGTCGCCGGAGTGTCGTCGAGCTGACCAACGCGTGGGCGCACGCCTCTGGCTTGGGCCATGGGTTCGAGCGGGCGTGGGGCAAAGCCCTGACGGCGCGTGGGTGTCACACCCCGGACGGGACGGAGGCCCCCACCATCCCGGCCCGCCCAGCGATGATTGGCGCCACCGCGCACCGGCAGGGCATGCGCGCACCGGATCGAGAGCGTGCTCCCCGGATCGAGGCGCCGGCGACGGCGCCGAGGTCCGTGGCGACGATCCCAGCCCGACGAGCGGGCGTCAGGCGGGCGCGAGTGCTGCGTACTGTGCCCGGGTGGCCACGTTCACCAGTGCGCCGTCGGGCTGGGGCACCGACGCCGGCTGGCCGGCGATCTCGAAGGCCACCCCGGTGACCCCCGACAGGTCGCCGGTGATGGTGAACACGATCTGGGCAATGGCCTGGATCTGTGCCTGCCCGGCCAGCTGACCGAAGGCAGCGCTCAGGTCGACCGTGGCGACGTCGTTGAGGATCTGGGTACCTCCTAGGACTTTCGTCTGCGAGGGGATCTGGCCCTGCAGGCCGGCGGCGGCCTCGGTGCTGGTCGGTCCGGCGATGAGCGCCTGCAGGATCGACACCAGGTCGCTGGGTGACGGGACGACCCGATCGACCGCCACCAGCCGTGAGGCGGGCGCGACCAGGTAGATCTGCAGGGTCAGCCGCTGCGATGTGTAGGGCGCGATCGTGGTGGTGGCACCCGGTGCACCACTTGACGCGGCCGGGTCCAGCAGGGAGAACGGCACGGCGGCGTGGGTGATCGGCGACGGATGGGTCCCGATCGGCACCCCACAGCCGGCGACCAGGGCTCCCCCGAGCAGGCATCCGGCCATGGCGAGCGCGACGGTCGCCGTGGTGGGCCACCGGTGTCGTCCGGGTCGCTCGCCCGATCCGGCGGCCGGCCCCCCGCGTCGGGAGACGTCGGCGCCCCCCGGGTGCCGGCGGGCGTCGCCGGTTGCAGGGCTCGGTGGGCTCACAACGCCTCCGGGGGCTCGTGGGGCTCCTGGGGCTCCGGGGGCTCGTACCCCGAGCCCGGCGCCGGAGACGAGCGGCGCCCCCCGTTTGCCGGTGCCGGGCCCGACGCGAGCGACGCCGGCGGACGGGATACCCCCCGATGGGCCGGCAATGCCACCACGAAGCGGTTGTCGCCGTCGGGGCCGCTCTCGAACCAGACCGAGCCGCCGTGCAGCCGGACGTGTTCGGCGACGAGCGACAGACCAAGGCCCGTGCCTTCGGTGGTGCCGCGTCGGCCCGCGGCGCTGCCCCGGTAGAACCGCTCGAAGATCGTCTGCCGCTCGTCCTGGGCGATGCCGGGACCACGGTCGGTCACGACCAGGTTCACCCAGGAGCCGGCTGATCGGGCCGGGACATCCGCAGCACTGCCGCCGGTGGTGCGGCGGCTCGTCGGACTGTCGAAGGCGACTGCCACGCCCCCCGGCATGCCGGTCGCGGTCTCGCCGGTGGACGGCGGAGTGGTGTTGCTCGCGGCCCCGCCGGTGGCGGGCAAGGTACTGCTCGCTCCTGGGCCTGGGGGGCCGGTACCGGGGAGCGTGCTCGGTGGCGGTCCCGAGCCGCCCGGTTCGGCCGAGAGCAGCGTCGCACCGCCGGCGTACTGGGCGGCGTTCGCCACCAGGTTGGCGATCACCCGCTCGATACGGCGCTTGTCCACCGACAGGTGCAGGCGGGCGACGGCGGGGTCGATGGCGACGGGAATGCCCCGTGCGCCGCCCGCCGCCGCCATGTGGTCGACCAGCTCGGCAACCTCGACGTCGTCGAGCGAGAGCACCGCGGCGCCGGTGTCCACCCGGCTGATCTCCAGGAGATCGTCGACCATGCGCTGGAAGTGCCGGACCTCTGTTCCCAGGAGCCGCAGCGCGGTGTGGCCCCGGTCGCTGAGGCCGGACCCGTGGGCCTCGAGCACACCCAGCGAGGTGGACAAGGTGGTGAGCGGCGATCGCAACTCGTGGCTGACGTCCGAGGTGAAGCGGGCCTCGCGCTCGATGCGCTCCTGGAGGGCATCGGCCATCCGATTGAAGGACTCGGCCAGCGGCGACAGGTCGGCGTCGTCGGCGGCCTGCAGGCGTGTGCCGAGCTGGCCGCGGGCGATGATCTCTGCCGCGTGCGACACGTCGCTCAAGGGATCGAGCGCTCGTCCGCTCGCCCAGCGGCCTACCACGGTGCCGGCCACCGTCGTGACGACACCGGCTCCGGTGAGGACGAGGGCCAGGATCTGCAGGGACCGCGCCACATCCTCGAAGGACACGAATTCGAAGTACAGGGCCCCGACGCTCGGGATGGGGACACCTACGGCCAGAACGGGATTTCCTCCCAGGTTGACCAGCTGGGTGGCGGCCGTGCCCGATCCCACCAGCGTCCGCATCGCCGTGGGGATCGACCGTTCGCCGACGGGTACCGAGGCCGAGAACCACCGTCCCCGCAGCTCCAGCACCGAGCGGGACCCCGACGTGTCGAGCGACTCCAAGAGCGCGGCCACGTCCGGGTTGGGTCCCCGCAGCGATGAGCGGGCGAGGGAAGCGTCGACGAAGGTCTCGTGCACGGCCGACGACTCACGTTGGTGAAGGGTGAATTGGCGTGCCACCAGGTAGGTGCCGACGCCCATCAGCGCGGACAGCAGGAGGGCGCCCAGGCCGAACATGGTGGTGATCCGGGCGCGGAGCCCGACCTGGTTGCCCGGCATCCATGCGGTCATCCGCCGGACGAGGTTGCCGCCGGTGGGTGCTGGTGCCGTCGGGTCGCCATCGCGTGCAGCGGTGGCCGCGCCGGCTCGTGGAGAACGCCGCGGGGTCAGTCCCAGGCGGACGACCAGGCGCGCGGGGTCCCGACGGCCGCTCCGGGTGGGACTGTCGGCGGCGCTGCCCCCGTCGCGGTGTCGGATGGCCATGATGCGGGCCGCTAGCCCCGGAACCGGCAACGGTGGCTTCGCCCATGGCGAACCAGAGCACTCGCTCGAACGACCCAGCTGCGGCGACACCGCCGTCGTGCCGCCACGGGCGAGCACGCCGATCGCTGGCGTGGGCGGGCGCGGGAGGTGCCGATCACGGAGCGACGCGAGCGGTGCCGATCATGGCGCTACGCAGCCGCTGGTGGTCGCAGGATCACGCGGACGGTGCCGGTCATGGCATCACACCGCCAGCTTATAGCCCAGCCCCCGCACGGTCAGGATCTGCCGCGGGTTGGCGGGGTCCGGCTCGACCTTGGTCCGCAGACGGCGCACGTGCACGTCGACGAGCCGCCCGTCCCCGAAGTAGTCGTACCCCCAGACCCGGTCGAGGAGCTGTTCCCGGCTGAGGACCTTGCCGGGGTTGGCCGCCAGCTCGCAGAGCAGGCGGAACTCGGTCCGGGTGCAGTGGATCTCCTTGCCGGCACGCCGCACGATGCCCTCGTCGGGCCGGAGCTCGATGTCGCCGAACTGGAGCAGGCTGGGCTCGTCCGCCGGCCTGGCCCGGCGGAGCAGGGCGCGGATCCTGGCAGCGAGCTCTTTGGTCACGAAGGGCTTGGTCACGTAGTCGTCGGCCCCGGCCTCGAGCCCGGCCACCACGTCGTGGGTGTCGGCCCGTGCCGTCACCATGATGACCGGCACGGTGGAGGCCCGCCGGATCTGCCGGCAGCACTCAAACCCGTCCATGCCCGGCAGCATCACGTCGATGAGCACCACGTCGGCGGCCTGCTCGGACGTTCGCTCCAGGGCGGCCTCACCGCTCGCGGCCTCGTCGATCTCGTAGCCCTCGTCCTCCAGGGCGAGCCGGAGCGAGGCGCGAATCCGCTCGTCGTCCTCCACCAACAGGATCCGCGCGCTCATCGGGCGCTCCACGGGATCCCGATACCCGTGTGCCGGCGGCACGCACGAGCGCGGCGCATGCGGGTCGGGAGCGGTGCAGCGAGCATCCCCCGATCTTGACGCACGGGGTCCTTGGCGTCTCGGCAGGTCAACGTGGACCTCCCTGAGTGAAGAATTGGCGACATTATACCACTTTGCGTCTAATGCCCGAGAAAGGGGTCGATATCTGTGCCGAAAGCGTTACTCTCTGTATATGGAGTGGAGCCTCGATGAGTTCGGGCGGTCGCTCCACGGCCGGTCCCCGGCCACACGGAGAGCTTACGGCAGCGACCTGCGCTCCTTCGTGACCTGGTGCGACCGCGCCGGGATCGGGGAGCCGGCGACGGTGACCCGGCTGGTGCTCCGCCGGTACCTCGCCTACCTGACGACGCGCCGCTACGCGCGGGCGACGGTGGCCCGCAAGGCTGCGGCGCTCCGCACCTATTTCGCGTGGCTGGTCGAACGTGGTGTCCTCGACGATGATCCCGCCGGGCGCCTGTCGGTTCCGTCCGGTCCCGCCCGCCTGCCCCGGGTCCTGGACCATCGGGACGTGACCGTCATGCTCGAGGGTCGGGTTCACGCCGGCGATGGTTCCCAGCCGGCGACCAAGGTGCCGTCCGGGGTCGGGCCTGCGGCCGGCTGGGAGGTGGCCGTCGAGCGCCGGGACGACGCCGTCCTGGAGCTGTTGTACGGATGTGGGCTGCGGGTGTCCGAGCTCACCGGTCTCGACCTCGGTGATGTCGACGTCGGAGCCCGGACCGTCACGGTCCTCGGAAAGGGCGGGCGTCGTCGTCGCCTTCCCATGCACGAGATCTGTGCCGGGGCCGTCGAGCGGTGGGCCCGGTCCAGGCACCTGCTGGTCGGCTACCAGGCCGCGGCGACCGATGCGCTCTTCCTGAACCGCCACGGGCGGCGCCTCGGTCCTCGCGACGTCCACCGCCTGGTGGCCCGCCGGTCGCCGGTCGCGACGCACCCCCACGCGCTCCGCCACACCTTCGCCACCCATCTCCTCGACGGGGGGGCGGACCTGCGGGTGGTGCAGGAGCTGCTCGGGCACGCGAGCGTGCAGACCACCCAGGTCTACACTCATGTGAGCAAGGAGCGGTTGCTTGCCGTCCACGGGGCCACCCATCCGCGGGCGTAGGGGAGGAGCAAGCGTTGGCACCTGAAGACGACAACGCGTCTGCACAGCTCTGGGATCGGTACAAGTCGACGGGCGATGCTGACATCCGCCAGCAGCTCATCGTCCTGTACTCGCCGCTCGTCAAGTACGTGGCGGGCCGTGTGGCGGTTGGCCTGCCGCAGCACGTCGACGGGGCTGACCTGGTGAGCTACGGGATCATCGGGCTCATCGACGCCATCGACCGCTACGACACCACCCGGGCCGTCAAGTTCGAGACGTATGCCATCCCACGCATCCGCGGGGCCATCATCGACGAGCTGCGGGCCATCGACTGGGTGCCCCGGTCGGTGCGGGCCAAGGCCCGAGCGGTGGAGCAGGCGTACAGCTCGCTCGAGGCAACCCTGCTGCGGACCCCGTCCGATGCCGAGGTCGCGACCGAGATGGGGGTGTCGGAGCACGACCTGCACGACGTTCTCCGGCAGATCTCGTTCGTCGGGGTCGCCGCGCTCGACGAGGTCTTCATGGTGGGGGGCGACCGCACCGAGCGGACGACCCTCGGCGACACCATCGCCGACTCGACCGCAGGACCCGTGGCCCTCTTCGAGGACAAAGAGGCCAAGGAGATCCTTTCGCAGGCCATCGCCAAGCTCGGGGACCGGGAGCGAACGGTGCTGTCGCTCTACTACTACGAGAACCTGACCTTGGCGGAGATCGGCGAGATCCTCGGTGTGACGGAGAGCCGGGTCTGCCAGATCCACACCAAGGCGGTCCTGCAATTGCGGTCCCGCCTGAGCGACCGCAGGGGCGACGGCGCCGCCCCCGAGGACGCCGGGTCCCGCACCGTGACAGGCCGGGCTCGCCGTGCCGGGGCGGCCGCTCGCTGAGGCCGGGCTCCGCCGGCCGGGGCGCTGCGTCTCTGCCCACCGAGCCCATGGCGACGCTGCCCCCCGATCCCGTTGCCGGCTCCTCGTGGGCGGGCCCGGAACGAGCGATCGCGGCGGTCCCCGCCCGGTCGGCTAGCATCAGCGGTGCCCACCGCCCGGTGGGCGCCGGTCCCGAACCGGCTGCACGAGAGCACCCGGACGCGTCCACGGTCGCCATGAACGGCGCTGCGTCGGGGAAGCACAACCGATGGGAGGACCAGCTGTGGCCGTCGTGACGACGCGGCAGCTGCTGGAGGCCGGAATGCATTTCGGTCACCAGACGCGCCGGTGGAACCCGAAGATGCGCCGCTTCATCCTGGGCGAGCGCAACGGGATCTACATCATTGATCTCCAGAAGACCCTGCGCGGCCTCGAGAGCGCCTACACGTACGTTCGCGAGCTGGTCGCCGGCGGTGGGGTGGTCCTCTTCGTAGGCACGAAGAAGCAGACGCAGGGTCCCATCGCCACCTACGCGGCAGCCTGCGGCATGCCGTACATCAACGAGCGCTGGCTGGGTGGCACGCTCACCAACTTCGCAACGATCTCCGGGCGCACCGGCAAGCTGCGCGAGTTCGAGGCCATGGAGCGGGCCGGTGACTTCGAGGCCATGCCGAAGAAGGAAGCGCTGCGCCACCGTCGTGAGCTCGACAAGCTCCGGCGCAACCTCGGGGGGATCCGCGATCTGGATCGCCTGCCCGACGCCGTCTTCGTGATCGACACGAAGAAGGAGCACATCGCGGTCACCGAGGCCAACAAGCTCGGCCTGCCCATCGTCGCTGTGGTCGACACCAACTGTGACCCCGACGTGATCACCCATGTCATTCCTGGCAACGACGACGCCATCCGCTCCGGCACGCTCATGTGCAGCGTGCTGGCCGAGGCGGTCAAGGAGGGCCGGTGGATCGCCGCCCACCGTCCGACGGTCGCCCCCCCCGCCGCCACCGGTGATCGTCCGGGGCGCGGTCCGGGCCTGACGCCCGCTCCCCGCCCGGTTGCTCCGGCTCGTGGCGCAGCGAACGGCGGTGGGTCCACCGCTCCTGTGGCCGCTCCCGCGTCCGTCGTCCCGTCGCCCCAGGCGCCGGCAGCGGAACCCGGCTCGGTCGCGGCAGGCGCCGCCCCGGTTGCCGCGGGCACGGCCGTGTCGAGTCCCGCAGCGGGCAGCGCCGTGCCGAGCCCCGTTGCGGACAGCGCGCCGGTCGCAGACGCCGGGTCGGCCGTGGACGTCGCCGGCGCCGAGCCGGCTTCGGGTTCCACCACCACCGAGATCCAGGAGTCGTGAGCCACATGCCCAGCTTCACCGCCAAGGACGTCCAGGCTCTGCGCCAGGCCACCGGGGCCGGCATGATGGACTGCAAGCGCGCGCTCGTCGAAGCCGACGGCGACCAGGAGTCGGCCAAGCGCTGGCTGCGCGAGCAAGGCCTCGCTGGCGCGGCCAAGCGCTCCGAGCGCGATGCCTCGCAGGGAGCGGTCGCCCTGGCCGTGACCGGCGCCAACGCCGCCATCGTGGAGCTCCGTTGCGAGACCGACTTCGTGGCCAAGGCCGACGGGTTCGTCGCCCTCGTCGACGAGCTGGCCCAGCTGGTGGCGGCCAAGGGTGACGGGGCGGCGGCCGAGCGGGCCGACGTGGTCGACGACCTGAAGACGACGCTGAAGGAGAACATCTCGGTCGGGCGTGTCGTGCGCTTCGAGCTGGGCAGCGACTCGGTGGTCGGCAGCTACCTGCATGTCCAGGCCGGCCGCGGGGTGAACGCGGTGTTGGTCGAGATGCGCGGGGGCTCCGAGGAGCTGGCGCACGACATCGCGGTCCACATCGCCTTCGCTCGCCCCGCCTACCTCCGGCGTGACGACGTGCCCGCCGCCGAGGTGGACGAGGAGCGAGCGACGGTCGAGCAGATCTCGCGCAATGAAGGCAAGCCCGAAGCAGCCCTGCCCAAGATCGTCGAGGGGCGGATGAACGGGTGGTTCAAGGAGCGCTGCCTTCTGGAGCAGGCGTACGCCAAAGATGAGAAGCGCAGCGTCGCCGACGTGATCGGTGGTGCCGAGGTTCTGCGGTTCGCTCAGGTCGTGATCGGCGCTTGAGCGCGTCGGAACCGTCGAGCCCGGTCGTGGCCTCCGGAGACCCTGTCCGCAGGGGCCGGCGCCTCGTCCTGAAGATGTCGGGCGAGGCCTTGGCGTCCTCGGCATCCGACGAGGCGATCGACGCGGTGGTGGTCGAGCGCCTGGCCGGCGACATCGCGGCGGTCTGCCATGAGCTCGAACCGGAGCTGGCGATCATGGTCGGCGGGGGCAACATCTGGCGGGGGACGACGGGCGAGGGCCAGGGGATCGACCGCGCCACGTCGGACACCATGGGCATGCTCGGCACCGTGATCAATGCCCTGGCGCTGCAGGACGCCATCGAGCGCCTGGGCCAGCCGACACGGGTGCTGACCGCCATCCACATGGCGGAGGTGGCGGAGCCCTACATCCGCCGTCGCGCCATCCGCCATCTCGAAAAGGGCCGTGTCGTCATCTTCGCTGCCGGCATGGGGAACCCGTACTTCACAACGGACACCTCCGCCGCGCTCCGGGCAGCGGAGATCGAAGCGGAGATGTTGCTGAAAGGCACCCACTCGGGGGTGGACGGCGTCTACAGCGCCGACCCCAAGCTGGACCCCACCGCGGTCCGCTTCGACGAGGTCACCTTCATGGACGTCGTCAACCGCGACCTCCGGGTCATGGACCTGACAGCGATCACCTTCTGCAAGGACAACAAGCTTCCCATCCTGGTGTTCGACCTGATGGCGCCCGGCGCGGTCCGCCGGGCGCTCGCGGGCGACGAGATCGGTACGCTGATCCGATGAGCGACGACGAGCTGGCGACGCTGGTCCTCGACGAGACGCGCGATCGCATGGACAAGGCGGTCGACCACACCCGTGGGGAGTTCGCCGCGGTGCGAAGTGGACGGGCCACCGCGGCCCTGGTCGAGCACCTGCGGGTGGACATCTACGGCTCGGAGGTGGAGCTGCGCACCGTGGCTGGCCTCAGCGTGCCCGAGCCGCGCATGCTCGTCATCTCGCCGTACGACAAGTCGACGGTGCCCGCCATCGAAAAGGCGATCCGCACGTCCGACCTGGGCATCAACCCGAGCAACGACGGCACGGTGATCCGGTTGACGTTCCCGCCGCTCACCGAGGAGCGGCGCCGCGAGCTGGTGAAGGTCGTGCGTCACAAGGCCGAGGAGGGGCGGGTCGCCGTGCGGAACCTGCGCCGCACCGCTCGGCACGAGCTCGAGGGGTTCGAGCACGACGGTGCCATCTCTGCCGACGAGCTCGAGCGCCAGGAGCGAGAGCTCGACAAGCTCACCCACGACATGGTCACCGCCGTCGACAAGCTCCTGGCCCACAAGGAGCAGGAGCTCCTCGAGATCTGACGGGTCGGCCGGTTCATCCGGCCGACCGAGGAGGCGACGTGGACGACCACGAGGTCGAGGACCGCGAAACGACCGGCGCTGCAACGGTGCCCGTCGAATATCCCGTGACCGAGCGGGTTCGGATCGTCGGGGCCCAGCCTGCCGTCGAGGCCCTCGCCGGCGGTGCGCCGGCCGGCGACGAGCCGCGTGAGCCGGTGGACGCCGGAGCGGCGGTGGGCCGCGTCCAGGGGGCGGCAGCGGTGAGGCTCGGCGCCGACGCCGTGTGGGTGGAGCAGCCTCCGGCGGCGATCCAGGGGGATCTCGACGAGGTGGGCAGCGGGCAGCCGATCGGGGCTGGCGGCGGCGACACGGAGGCCGGTGGGGGCCGGCTCACGGCTCCCGACATGCCGCACTGGACCGACCCGCCCACGGGTCAGGTGCCAGCCATCTTGGACCGGGCCGGTGACCCCGACGACCCGTGGTCGGCCGTGCTCGGGGGGGGGCCGGCGTGGCGTGAGCATCCGCACGAGTGGGAGGACGTGTCGTTCGAGCCGTCGCTGCTGGCGGACGAGGGAACCCGGGTAGGAGCCCTCGGCTCCGGCCACGACGATCTCGATCCGTCCTGGGACGAGGCCGACGAGCCCGCCGGGGCATGGGACGAGGTGGGGATCACCGGGTCCTCCGATGCGCCGGAGCCCGGCGCCGGATGGAGCGGTGCGCCGTCGGGGCTTGCCGGTGATGGCCAGGGGACGGCCGTGCCCGGCGACAGCAGTCCCGGCGATCCGCTCCCGGCGACGACCTCCCTCGACCCGGCTCCGGCACGTACCGGTGCGGGTACCGGTTCCGCCGCGGACCTCGCTCCGGGTGGCGATGACCGGTCCGGCAACCCGGTCGGGCGTGGTTCTGCGCCCGCCGTCCGGCGCTCGGCGCGAAGCCGTGGTGGCGCGGCCCGGAGGGGCCGCGCACGGCCAGCAGGCGAATCCCGGACTGCATCTCGGACAGGGGAGCCTCCGGTGGCGGTCGCCGAAGGCGAGCCGAGCCGGCGGAGCGTGCCGATGGCCATCGGCACCGGGCTCGTCTTCGCTGTCGTCGCCCTGGCCAGCATGGCGGCGGGACCGCGTTACGTGATGATCCTGGTGACTGTGGTGGTGGTCGCCGCCGCGGCCGAGCTGTACGGCGCGCTGCACAAGGCGGGCCACCGCCCAGCCACGCTGGTAGGTCTGGTCGGCACCGTCGCCATCATGGTGGCGGCCTACGACAGGGGCGTTGGTGCGCTGCCACTGGTGACCGTGCTGGTGGTGATCACGACGATGCTGTGGTATCTGTTCCGTATCGGCCGCGGGTCGCCCATCGACGGCATCGGCGCGACGGTCATGGCCTTCGCGTGGGTGGGGCTGCTCGGGTCGTTCGCTTCGCTGCTGCTGGCCCCCGGGCTCTTCCCCAACCGCCATGGCGTCGCCTTCATCTTCGGGGCCATCGCCGCCGTGGTGGCGAACGACATCGGGGCGCTCGCCATCGGTGCCTGGCTCGGTCGACACCCCTTGGCACCTGGCGTCAGCCCCAACAAGACCTGGGAGGGCGCGGCCGGCGGTGCTGTGCTGACCCTGGTGGTCTCCATCTTCGTCACCGGGCACGTCCACCCCTGGACGCCGGGCACCGCCGCGGTGCTCGGCGCCATCGTGGCCGTGGTGGCACCGCTGGGCGACTTGTGTGAATCCCTGATCAAGCGCGAGATCGGTGTCAAGGACATGGGGACCGTGCTGCCAGGGCACGGTGGGCTCCTCGACCGGTTCGACGCCCTGTTCTTCGTGCTCCCCGCGACGTTCTTCTTGGTCCGAGCACTGCACCTCGGGTGAGAAGGCAGATCGGAGCCGACCGGTCGCCACTGCCGCTCCTCGCGCCCTTCAGCGCCGGCCGACCTGCGACGATGGTGACGGAGGCGATGGAGAGGACGAGATGGACCGAGGGACGCAGCCGACAGCGCCGGACCTGGCGGTGACGCAGAGCGGACGTGCTGGTGGCGAGACGACGGTGGCGCTTCTCGGCTCCACGGGGTCGATCGGGACCCAGGCCGTGGACGTGGTGCGCGCCCACCCGGACCGGTTCCGGGTCGTCGGGCTCGGCGCGCAACGCTCGATCGACCGACTGGCCGAGCAGGCATCCCTGCTGCGGCCGGACGCGGTCGCCATCGGTGACGAGACGCTCGCCGGTGCGCTGGCTGCCCGGGTCCCGGCCGGGACCGAGGTCCTTGCCGGCGTCGACGGCCTGCGCGAGCTGGCGTCACGTGCTGACGTGGTGCTCAACGCCGTGGTCGGGTTCGCCGGCCTGCCCGTCACCCTGGCAGCGCTGCATGCCGGGCGACGCCTGGCGCTGGCCAACAAGCAGTCGTTCATCGCCGGGGCGCCGGTGGTGCAGGCCGTCCGCAACGCCAGCGGCGGTTCGATCGTCCCCGTCGACTCCGAGCACTGTGCGCTCCACCAGTGCCTGCGGGCGGGCGCGTTCGGCGAGGTGGGCCGGCTGGTCCTGACCGCATCGGGTGGGCCGTTCCGGGGTCGTACCCTGGCGGAGCTGCACGCCGTCGGCGTCGACGAGGCGCTGGCGCACCCTACGTGGCAGATGGGCCTGCAGAACACTGTGGACTCGTCGACGCTCATGAACAAGGGCCTCGAGGTCATCGAGGCCCACGAGCTGTTCGGCATCGACTACGACGCCATCGAGGTCGTCGTGCACCCGCAGTCGGTCGTCCACTCGATGGTCGAATTCTGCGACGGGTCCACCGTCGCCCAGCTGTCGATGCCCGACATGCGGCTCCCCATCGGGTACGCGCTGGGGTACCCCGAGCGGCTTCCCCATCTGTTCGGTGCCATCGACTGGACTGCGCTCGGCCGGCTCGACTTCGAGCCGCCCGATCGCGAGGCCTTCCGCTGCCTGGCCCTGGCCGAGGCAGCGGGGCGGGCCGGTGGCCACGCGCCGGCCTGGCTCAACGCGGCAAACGAGGTGGCGGTGGACGCCTTCCTCGACAAGCGGCTGCCTTGGTGTGCCATCGCCGAAGTGGTGGAGGCGACCCTGGCGCAGTGCGAGACGGGGAGCCCAGCTTCGGTAGAGGAGGTGGTCGAATCGGACTGCCACGCACGCTCCGTGGCCGGGGCGATCGTCGACGACCGGGAGTGGGCAGCATGAGGCGGCCCCTGAACGGCGGCTCGGTGGACAGACGGCCTGGCGCGGTGGCAGGGGCGGGTACGCCGGATGTGGCTGTGCCGCCGGATGTGGCTGTGTCGCCAGGGGCGGCCGCACCGGATGGATCTGGGGGACCGCGGACGGGGATCGTGGCTTCCGGCAGGCTGGCGGCGAGCAAACGGGGTGAGCGAGCGTCGGTGACCGCTGACCATGGCGGTCCCGGGGAGCCGCCGAGCGCGCCGGCCGGTCAGCGACGGGCGCTGCTCCGCCTCGGGGTCGTCGTGGCCGTGATCGTGGCGCTGGCCATCGTCGCCCACCAGACGGCGCTGCTTATCGTGGTGTCGGCGATCATCCTGATGGTGATGCTCCACGAGCTGGGGCACTTCCTGACCGCCAAGTGGAGCCACATGAAGGTCACCGAGTTCTTCCTCGGGTTCGGACCCCGATTGTGGTCGGTGCGGCGGGGGGAGACCGAGTACGGGATCAAGGCGATCCCGGCTGGGGGGTACGTCAAGATCGTCGGGATGAGCAGCCTGGAGGAGGTCGATCCTGCCGACGAGGCCCGCACCTACCGGCAGCAGCCGTTCCACAACCGCCTGATGGTGGCCGTCGCCGGCTCGTTCATGCACTTCCTCACCGCTCTGCTCATGTTGTGGGGGCTCCTCGTGTTCATCGGCGTGCCGCGTGCAGACGCCGTGAGCATCGTCGGCCTGGCACCGGTCGCCCACGGCGTCGACCCTGCACGCGCCGCCGGCCTGCGGGCCGGTGACGTCATCGTGCAGGTCGACGGGCGGCCGGTGGGCTCCGAGTCGGCGCTCGTCCAGGTGATCGGCAGCCATGCGGGCCGGCCCGTGCGGCTGACCATCGAGCGTGGTGGCAAACGCCGGGCGGTGGTGGTCACCCCGGCGGCGGTCACCGTCCCGGCGACGTCGGGGTCCGGGGCGAACGGTGCGACGGTCACGAAAGGGCGGATCGGAGTCCAGGTCGGCCAGGGGCCGCTCGCCACGATGGGACCGCTCGCCGGGGTGCGCGTCGCCGGCGTCGACTTCGGACGGGTGGTGTCGTCGTCGATGTCCGCTCTCGGCTCGACGTTCTCGCTCCATGGCCTGACGAGCTTCTTCTCCCAGCTGGGGAGCTCCAAGCGGGCCGCCCAGGCAGCGCAGAACGGTACTCGCCCGGAGTCGATCTACGGGGTCGTCCGGACTGCCACCCAAGGTGCCCAGGCAGGGCCGCTGTACCTCATCGAGGTCCTGGTCTCCATCGACGTCTTCATCGGCATCGCCAACCTCTTCCCCATGCTGCCGCTCGACGGCGGCCATGTCCTGGTGGCGGTGTACGAGCGCCTGCGCAGCCGCCGGGGCCGGCGCTACGTCGCCGACGTGACGAAGCTGATGCCCGTGGCCTACGCCTTCGTGCTCTTCCTGCTCGTGTTCGTGGGTTCTGCCGTGTTCCTCGACATCACCCATCCGGTCGTCAACCCGTTCCAGTGAGCCGGCCGCCGACCGGTTTGGGGTGAGCCGGCCGCAATTCATCCCGTGACCTGGGCGCCAAACCGCTCTGGACGCTCGCCTGCCGCGTCGCCGAGGCGACCCGGGCGCGCCGGGGGTCCCGGGCAGGCCAAGATGGTGGGTGACGACCAGGAGGTACGAATGAGCCGGCCGATCGTGACAATGGCGGAACGCCGACGCACCAGGCAGATCCGCATCGGCGGGGTGCCCATCGGAGGCGACGCCCCGGTGTCGGTGCAGTCGATGACGACGACGAAGACGGCCGACGTCGAGGGCACCCTCGCCCAGATCTACGCACTGGCCGCCGCTGGAGCCGACATCGTCCGCTGCACGTGCAACGAGGAGGAGGCAGCGGAGGGTCTGGCGCACATCGTGCCCCGCTCACCGGTGCCGATCGTGGCCGATATCCACTTCCACCACGAGATGGCGTTGGCTGCTCTCGAGGCTGGCGTGCAGGGCCTTCGCCTCAACCCCGGCAACCTGCGCAAGGAAGCGGAGATCAAGCAGGTGGCGGCCGAGGCCCGGGATCGCTCCGTGCCGGTCCGCATCGGGGTGAACGCCGGGTCGTTGCACCCCGAGCTGTACCGCCGGTTCGGCGGGGCCACCCCCGAGGCGCTCGTCGAGTCGGCCCGCATGGAGCTGGCGCTGTTCGAGGAGGTCGGCTTCGACGATGTCAAGATCTCGGTCAAGGCATCGTCGGTGCCGCTCATGATCGCCGCCTACCGGCTCGCGTCCGAGACCTTCGACCACCCGCTGCACCTCGGGGTCACCGAGGCGGGGCCACCGCCGGCAGGCCTGGTGAAGGCGACGGCCGGGATAGCGACGCTCCTGGCCGAGGGCATCGGCGACACCATCCGGTTCTCGCTCACGGCAGACCCTGTCGAAGAAGCACGCGCCGGTCGCCAGCTGCTCGAGGCCCTGGGCCTTCGGGAGCGCAAGGGGCTCGACTTGATCGCATGCCCCAGCTGCGGGCGCGCGGAGATCGACGTGATCGGCGTTGCTGCTGCTGCTCAGGCAGCGCTCGAGGAGCGGAACCTGCCGCTGCAGGTGGCCGTCATGGGCTGCGTGGTCAACGGCCCCGGCGAAGCACGCGAGGCCGACCTGGGCATCGCTGCGGGACGCCACCGGGGGCATCTCTTCATCAAGGGGAAGATCGTCCGGGTCGTTCCCGAAGACGAGATGGTGGCCGCGCTGGTCGACGAGGCGGAGCGGCTCGTCGCCGAGGGGGTCGAGGCGCGCCTGGCGGCGGCGGATGCCGGTGCCGAGGCGGAGGCGGAGGCTGACCGCCGGTCGCTGTTCGAGGCCAAGGGGGCGGACGCCAACCGCACGGGCGAGCGGATCGAGGGGATCCGCCGCAAGGTGCGTGGGGACGACGGGGGCGACGAGGGCGCTGCCGGGGCTCGCTGACCGTTCGCCGGCGGTTCAGGCGGTTCGTCGACGGCGTTGGCGGCTCCGACGGTTTGCTGACGGCGGGAGCACCGGCGAGGACGATCGTGCCGGGCACGGCGTCGGGTGGCTGGTATGGGTGCACCGGCGGGTGGCCCTGCCGGACGTCGCAGCTGGTCAGTAGGCGCGGGCGACTACGGCCACCAGGCCGCGGAGATCGTCCCCGGCGGCAGGCAGGTCGCCGTCCGGCGTCTGCACGCAGCGCACCGACACGCCGGCCTCGTTGCAGCGACGCTCGCCGCCGTCGAGGAGAAGAGCGGCAGGCAGGCGGGCGAACCCGGTCTGGGCCGCTGCCACCGCGTCTTCGATGGTGGCCACCTCGACGGTCGCTGCTCCCCGGCGGCTGATCGCCTCGGCCAGCAGGGCGTGCTGCACCAGGTCGAGGCGCTCGATCGCGGCGGCGGCGGCAGTGGTTCGCGGCACAGCCTGCTTCTCACCCGTGTCGCGCCGCACCACCGTGACCTGGCCGGCGGCCAGGTCACGGGGTCCGATCTCCACCCGGACGGGCACCCCCTTCAGCTCCCAGTCGACCACCCGGCGCCCGAACGACGTGTCGGTGTGGTCGTCCACCTCGGCCCGCACACCGGCGGCGCGCAGCTCGTCGGCCAGGGCGGTAGCCGCCTCGCCGACGCCCTCGTCCGCCCGTGCCACCAGGACGACGACCTGGACCGGGGCGAGGGCGGGGGGAAGGCGGAGCCCGCCGTCGTCGCCGTGCGCCATGATCAGGGCGCCCATCAGGCGGGTCGAGGCGCCCCACGACGTCTGCCAGGCGTGGACCAGGCTGCCGGACTCGTCGGCGAAGGTGATGTCGAAGGCTCGCGAGAAGTTCTGGCCGAGCTCGTGGCTGGTGGCCATCTGCAGGGCCTTGCCGTCGCCCATCATGCCCTCGCACGTCCACGTCGTCGTGGCGCCGGCGAAGCGCTCGCGCTCGGTCTTGCGACCGGTCAGGACCGGGATGGCCATGACCTCGGCCATCGTGTCGTCGTAGACCTCGCGCAGCACGCGCAGGGCGAGCTCGTGGGCGTCGGGCTCGGTGGCATGGGCGGTGTGGCCCTCCTGCCACAGGAATTCGGTGGTCCGCAGGAAGAGGCGGGGGCGCAGCTCCCAGCGCACCACGTTGGCCCACTGGTTGATGAGCAGCGGCAGGTCGCGGTGGCTTTGGATCCAGCGGGCGAACGAGGCGTTGATGATCGTCTCACTGGTCGGCCGGACCACCACCGGCTCCTCGAGCTCCTTGCCGCCGCCGTGGGTGACCACGGCGAGCT
>JAKAYQ010000140.1 GCA_021826725.1 Actinomycetes bacterium | reverse complement strand
CATGATTCGGGCCTGGTCGGCGGGCGCGAGCGTGGCGATCTCCCGGAAGACGGGGTTGGCCATGAACGGGTGCAGCGTGCACTGCAGCCCGAACAGCAGGCCGACAGCTCGCGTGGCTACCTGGCCGGTGATCTCCAGCCGGTCTTCCCGGGCCGCGGTGATCCGGCCGAGTACCTCGCGGTACGCGTCGGGCTGCAGGGGGCTCTGCACGAGCGAGAACGACAGCGGCCGGCCCGACTCGGCCACCATCCGCCGGAACATGGCGAACTCGTCGTCGCGGTTGAGATGGTCGGACACCACCTGGAGCACGCCGCGGCCCGCCTGCCCCAGCCCCTTGGCGATGCCCACCAGCTCGTCGGCCGAGGCCGTAAGCGTCGGCGTCGGCTCGCCCCGGCTGGTGCGGTGATTCATGGTGCGCGATGTCGTGAACCCGAGGGCGCCGGCCTCGACGGCAGCCTTGGCCAGCGCCGCCATCTGATCGATATCCTCCGACGTGGCCGGCTCGCGCTGAGCGCCCCGCTCCCCCATCACGTGGAGCCGAAGGGCCCCGTGGGGCACCTGCGCAGCCACGTCGATGTCGTGGGGCACACGGTCGACGGCGTCGAGGTACTCAGCGAATGACTGCCACTCCCAGCTGAGCCCCTCATGGAGAGCGGCACCTGGGATGTCCTCCACGCCTTCCATAAGCTCGATGAGGCGTTCGTGGTCGGCCGGCCGGACGGGGGCGAACCCCACCCCGCAGTTGCCCATGACGACGGTCGTGACGCCATGCCAGGACGACGGCGCCAGCGACCGATCCCAGGTGACCTGGCCGTCGTAGTGGGCGTGGATGTCGACGAAACCCGGCGCGACGAGCGCACCCGAGGCGTCGACCTCCCGCCACCCACGACCGTCGACCTTCCCGACCTCGACGATCAGCCCGTAGCGAACGGCCAGGTCGGCGGTGCGGGGCGCCGAGCCGGTGCCGTCGACGACGGTGCCGCCGCGGATGACCAGATCGTGGTCGGCCATCACACGGGCGTTAGGGTCGATAGGTCGATCTTGTAGAGGTCCGCGACATTGTCGCAGAGGATCGCCTTCTGCTGCTCGTCGGTGAGCTCGGCGGTGTGCTTCTCGAGCAACTCCTGTGACCACGGCCAGGTCGAGTCGCTGTGCGGGAAGTCGTTGGCCCACATCAGCCGCCGCCAGTTCATGGCGTCGGCGAAGCGGAACGCCGTCCAGTCGTCCTGGAACGTGACGTAGATGTTCTCGGCGAAATATTCGCTAGGCAGGCGGGACAGTTCTGCTCCCGGCTTGAGCCAGTAGCGGTGCCGGTTGAAGGCGTGGTCCATCCGGTACATGAAGTGGGGGACCCAGCCGGCGTCGGCCTCGACGCAGACGACCTTCAGCTCTGGGTGCCGCTCGAACACGCCCCCGAACACCAGCATCGCCATGATGTCCTGGCAGCCGCGCACGATCGAGAGGAACCCGCTGATCGCCGGGCCCCGGGTGCGCTCGCTCTTGGTGGTGAGGATGTGGAAGCTGAGGGGCAGACCGAGCTCAACGGCCGCCTCCCAGAACGGGGCGTAGATCTTCGAGTCGTAGTCCTCGACGGCCGGCTGGCCGGGCATCATCACGCCCCGCAAGCCGAGCTCCTTGATGGCCTTGAGGTCCTCGATGCCCTCCTCCGGGGAGCGCATGGCCGTCTGACCGCAGCCGAGCAGGCGGGCCCGGTCGTGATCGCAGTACGACGCGATCCAGCGGTTGTAGGCGTCGAAGCAGGCCTTCTTGTAGTCGAAGTCGCTGTGGTTACACAGCGTCATGCCGACCGTCGGGTAGATGATCTCGGCCGACACCCCGTCGCGCTCCTGCTCGGCAATGCGGGCCGTCGGGTCCCACCCACCGCGGTGCAGTTCATCGAACTTGACGCCCTTGACGCGGATGTCGGATGGATCCTTGCCGGCCGCGGCAACGAGACCCATGGGCACGGGCGCCTTGGCACCGTCGACGACGAACAGGTCGCCGACGCCCTCTCCCCCGTCGACCATACGGGGCGCCTTGTCGCGCCAGGCGGGGTCGATAAAGTCGCTGTAGGTCCTGGGCGCCTCGGTGATGTGCGAGTCGGCCGAGATGACGGGATAACTACGGGTCACGTTCCCTCCCCTGAGTCGGGCCCCCGGCCCGTAGGGACCCATTGTATGCATGTGATGGTGTCGGTACAATGTCTCATGGCAAGGGTCCGTCTGGCCCGTCCAAGCCGCAGGCAGGCTCAGGGCCAGGCGACGGCACGACGCCGGTCCTCCTAGAGCGAGGCAATGGGCATTGTCTCGCTCAGTTCAGACTCGGTCCACGAGTGACGCTGGCCCAGCCGTCCAGCCTGCCCGGCCCTCGACGGCCTCCGCGGCCTCCCCGTGGCCCCGGTGCTCCCCGGCCGGCCGCCTCGATCATGTGGCCCCGGCGCGCCCATGGGTCAGCAGGTGGAAGGGGCGGCAGCCGGCTGAAATCTGGATAAGATCAGAGGACGGCGCGCACGGTGGCGGGCGTGTCGCGGGACGTATCTGACGAAGTGGGCAAACGGCAGTCGGTTGGGGGCCCGCGCATGGCGGGGCCACCGCGGCGGCGCCCAACCCGTCGTCGTCTTAACCTGGAAGCACGATCGGGTTCGTGGTGAGGGGCTGATGAGCTGAGACCGTCTGTAGGCGGGTGATGCTCGCTGGCCGAGACCCGAGCGCGGACCGCTCAAGCGCGGTCATGGTCGTCGGTTCCGAGCTGGCGGAGCTGGTCTCGTCCTTGGACGGCGCTGACGATGATGTCGACACAGGTGGCCAGGGGGACGGCGGTGGCGTCGATCCACAGGTGGTAGAGGCGATGGTCGGCGACATCGGCGTGGTAGAGGCGGTGGACGTAGCGATGCCGGGCGGTGTCGGTTTGATGCTGGGCCCGGCGGGCGATGCGCTCGTCCAAGCCGCCCAGGTCCATCACCTGGGCGATGCGCCGTCCGACGGGCCCGTCGAGGCGGACGTGCAGCGCCCCGGGATGATCCGCCAGCACGATCGCCGCCCCACGGCCGAGGAACACCGCGCCGTGGTCCGCCTCGCGTCGCAGCACCCAACCGATGTGGTCTTTGTACGACGCCTCGTCACAGGGGCCCTGCCAGTCGAGCGGGAGCATCGGCGCCCAGCCCATCCCCGCCGCGGAGAAGAACGACACCCAGTGGCTGATCCCCCGGCTCAGGTCGTCTTCGATGGCGAGCACCTCCTCTGGACGTTCGGCCAGCTCGGCCGCCACCGAGGCCGGGATGGCCCGGTCCCAGAACCGCACGTCCAGCCGCTCCGCGACCCGGGGGCCGACAAAGCCGCCGCCCGCCCCGTAGGCGGCGGAAATGGTCACCACCGGCTTGTCTGCACCCACCGCGGTCACCTCGCGATCGTTCGACGCATCTATATAGAGGGAACTATAGTTTGAGCGATGAGTCGCTCCGGATCCGAAGCCGTCGCCCGGCACACCGCCGTTGCCGTCGCCTTGTACTCGCTGGCCGCGTCAGTGGTGCGGCGCATGCCCCGCGACATCAGCCTGACCGCCGCGGGCACGCTGAACACGCTGGAACGCAACGGCCCCCAGCGTCTCACCCGCCTCGCCGCCGTCGAAGGGGTCACCCAGCCGTCCATGACCGCGCTGGTGACCAAACTTGAAGACGACGGTCTGGCCGAGCGGCGCTCGGATCCCACTGACGGCCGCGCCGTGCTTGTGGCCCTCACCGGTAACGGTGAGCGCTACGTGCGCGAGCGCCGCCAGGCCGGTGCCGCCGGGCTGGTCCGGCTCATCGACGACCTCCCCGCCGATCAAGCGAAGTCCCTTCGAGACGCCCTGCCAGCACTGCAGGCTGTGGCGGCACTCGACCACCGCCACAGCGACGAAGCCGAGCCGGTTCACTCCCACGCCGGGGGCGGCTGTAGGTGACCGACGGGCACGCCGGCGCAGCCAGCCCGTTCCGCCAACCCAAAGCGGTATGGGCGGTGGCCTTCGCCTGCGTCGTGTCGTTCATGGGCATCGGGCTGGTCGACCCGATACTGCCCGCCCTAGCCAAGCAGCTGAAGGCCAGCCCCAGTAGCGTCGAGCTGCTGTTCACCAGCTACCTGGTGATCACCGCGGTGGCGATGCTCGTCACCGGCTGGATCTCCAGCCGTATCGGCGCCAAACGCACCCTGATAGTCGGTCTGGTGCTCATCGTGGTCTTCAGCGCCCTCGCCGGCTCATCCAACAGCATCGGCGGCATCATCGACTTCCGGGCCGGGTGGGGGGTCGGCAACGCCTTGTTCATCGCCACCTCCCTGGCGGTGATCGTCGCCTCGGCCAGCGGCGGGTTCGCCGGTGCCATCGTCTTGTACGAAACGGCTCTCGGGGTCGGTATCGGCCTCGGACCGCTCGTCGGCGGCGAGCTGGGCGGTATCTCCTGGCGGGGCCCGTTCTTCGGGGTGACGGTGCTCATGGCGATCTCGTTGATCGCCACCGTGGTGCTGGTCGACCGCACCCCCCTGCCGGCGAAACGGACGTCGATCAAAGAGCCGGTCACCGCCCTGCGCCACCGGGGGCTCGCCATCATGAGCGTGACCGCCCTCTGCTACAACTGGGGTTTCTTCACCCTGCTCGCCTACACCCCATTCCCCATGCACCTGGGGATCCACCAGCTCGGCTACGTCTTCACCGGGTGGGGGATCTTGGTCGGGATCTTCGCCGTCTTCGTCGCCCCCCGCCTTCAGCGCCGCTTCGGCACACCCCGCACCCTGTACGTCAACCTGGCCCTGCTCGCCGCCGACCTGATCGTCATCGCCGGCTTCACCACATCCCAAACGACCTTGATCGTGGCGGTGATCATCTCAGGGGCCTTCGTCGGGCTCAACAACACCCTCACCACCCAAGCCGTCATGCTGGTCGCGCCGGTCGAACGGCCGATCGCGTCAGCATCCTACGGCTTCGTTCGCTTCATCGGCGGTGGACTGGCCCCCTACGTCGCCGCCAAGCTCGCCGCCCACTTCAACGTCCACGTCCCATTCTACTTGGGCGCCGGGGCGGTCGCCCTCGGCATCGTCGTTCTCACCCGGGGACACTCCCTCATCGCCGCCGCCGAACAAGCCGAAAACGATCACCAGCAAGTCACTACAGCACCGGAGGCCACCCAGGCGCCACCGAGGGCTGCAGCACCCGCCGCAGTGCCGGTCTCCCACGCGGCCCCCATCCAGCAGAAAGAGCCGGAGCTGTCTCGGCCCATTCTGGTCGCAGTCAACGGTACGACAGATGGCGACCGGCTCTGCACGGTCGCGGCCGAACTGGCCACGATGCTCGGCGCGCCCGTCGAGGTCGTCCATGTCGTCGAAACCGATGTAGCGATGGAAGCGGCCATAGACGCCGAGACCCCCGACTCCGCCTCAGCGGCCATCACCGACCAGATAGAACACCTGACCGCCGCAGGCGTGGCCGCTAGCGGGCATCTACTCGGCGTCGTCGGCGACCACGGAGACGTCGGGCGGCGCATCGCCGCTTTCGCCGAGCGGCGCCGGGCTCGAATGGTCATCGTCGGCAGCCCCCGCCACGCCGGCTTCGCCGGGCTGTTCGACGCCAGCGCCAGCGCCCAACTACTCCAACACGCACCCTGCGATGTCCACGTCGTCAGCCCCCGAACCTTGCCGACACCACAACCAGCGCACTGATCACCCCCACTATCCGAAGCATCCCTGGACTCCTCCACGCGGCTCCGCCATGCCCGGCATGACACCGCCGGGCATGGCGATCCCAGGCTCGACATTGTCGGGTGCCCGCCCCCCGCTTCTCGCCGCAGCCTTCGACGATCTGCTCGGCAAGGTCGCTGGCTTAGGTTAGGGTCGGTTCCCCGCAGGTTGGAAAGCGCCGTGTAGTGCGAGTGCATGGAGCGGTGGCAGCACCGGCTTGCCTCTATTCGAGTTAGGAGCTGCAATCTCGACATGGGCTCCAACCGACGCCACAGCCGCTTTCAGCCGATCTGGCGAACCCCGACCTACGAATCGAGCTTGCTTCGGTGAAGATCCTCGGAGTGCTGATCCGCAACCTCGCTCAAGCACGAACCTCCGTATCGACTGTCGGTTGGGTGGCCCGCTAGAGGAGCCGAGGCCTGCTCGGCCTCGAGGCGCCGAGCTTCTGGTCGTAGGCGTCCCACGTGACCGCAGCGGGTTCATCGGTGTGCCGCATCGAACGAGATCGGAAGGAGTTGTGGACCCCAGATACCTACGGTCGGCGGCTTCCACTGAATCGGTCCGGTAAGTCCGAGATTCGGCATACGCCGAGCCAATATCGGAAGGGCCTCTTGCAGCTCGGCTCGAGCGAGGGATGCACCGAGGCAGTAATGGATCCCCGATCCGAATGTCATCTGCGGACTACCGGAGGGGGGTCGGGTGATGTCGAAACTATAAGGGTCCGCCCACAAGCGGGGATCGTGGTTAGCGGCGGCGAGGCTGACCATTACGAGCGTCCCAGCCGGGAATGACACCTTCCGGTACTCTATGTCCTCGGCCGTCACCCTCAACGTAGAACGAACTGTCCCGAGGCGACGCATCGCCTCTTCGACGGCCTGAGGCGCCAAACCCGGATCATCGGCGAGCGCCCTCCACTGGTCGGGGTGCTGGGAGAAGAGGGTCACGGCGCAGGCAAGCTGGTTGCGGGTGGTGTCCGTCCCAGCCATGAGCACTGCCGCCGTCATCATTGTCAACTCGTCAGTGGTCATCCGGTCCCCAGCCTCCTCGACCTCGATGAGACGGCTGAGCAGGTCGTCGGCTGGCCGACGACGACGCTCGTCTATCATGGCTATGACGTATTGGTCGAGCTCGGTCATTGCCACCTCGATGGCCGGCTGATCATTCGCAATGTCGTTGTTGAACATGCGAAAGATGTCTGTCGCCCACGCGGAGAACAGCTTCCAGTCCTGCTTCGGCGCTCCCAGGAGTTCACAGATGATAGGGATGGGGTACGGTTCGCAAATGTCTGTCACGAACTCACAGCAACCATTTGGGGCAACAGCATCGACAAGATCGTTGATGACCTGTCGCATGAAGGGGCGGAGCCTGTCTGTCGCCTTGGGCGTGAAGGCAGGCGAGGCGAGCCGACGCAGGCGGTTGTGCTCGTCGCCTTCCATAGCGAGGATGGAGCGCTGCTGGCGGTCACGGATAGGACCTTCTACCCCTACCATGCTAGGCAGGAGGGAAAGCGCCGACTGGAAGCGCCTGTCTCGTAGCAGGGCAGTCACATCACTGTGGTTCATCACAGCGTAGCCGAGCGGCGTGCGCGCCAGCCAATGTTGGGCACGAGCCTCGTCCATTGCGTCGAGGACAGCTTTACGGTCAAGCGTGAGGACATCGACCTCGGGCAGTTCCAGGTCGTGGACGGTAGTGGTCACGGACTTCTCTCCTTGCTCCTGCAGTTCGGTATCGGTTGGGAGTATCCTTCGCTTTCGCGGGTGTCGCGATGGCCCACGATTTCGGAGAGGCCGAGCGTGATGGCGAACCCCTCGAGCTTCGGTAACATGGGTCGGACCAGTTCGAATGCGGGTCGGCGCGCCGGCATCGACAACTGCTTGATGAATCTGGTCGGCGTCACTGTCATTATGCCTGCTGGGTGACGATGATCCGAGCGATGTCGCTGATCCTGGCCCGTGCTTGGCCAGCCCGGCGACGAGGATGTCATCAGTGTCGACCCATTCCCGGGTCGACCACAGGGAGAGACCTGCCTGGAAGCAGATGACAGTTGCTCGGGCCCACTTGAAACGGAGTTGGCAGGGCGAGGGAATCGATACCCGCTGGGAGGTCTCGGATCAAGGGAGCCAGCGGAGCGGCGCACATCGGTCAGCCGAGGCCCGGAAGGGGGAAATCGGATGTGGGCGCAATACCCTGCCAGAAGACCGAGCCGAGCAGATCGAGGACCTTGTCGACGGCGACGCGTCCTTCTGCCGAGAGCAAGCGTAATCCCATGACCAACACCGCGCCAAAGAGTGCGGTGGCTCCGATCCCGGCGTCGGGGAGGCTCCGAAGGGATCCATCCTCGGCCCCTTCGATCAGGAGTCGGCAGACCGGTTCTTCGAACCCTATCTTGATTCTTGCAGCCATATCGGCAGGTCGCCCGGGCCGTCCCAGCTGAGCGATCAGCCAATGGGTGACGGCTGGATGGCGATTGAAGTGGTCGCGTTGAGCGCGCACGACGCCAACCAGGCGTTTTGGAGGGTCACCCGCACCGTTGGCTGCTAGAGCGGCGGCCTCGGCGAGTTCATCGAGCATGGCTCTGAGGAAGTAGAATAAGATGTCGTCTCTGCTCGTGAAGTAGTAATAGAGCGAGGATCGGGCAATTCCCGCTGCAGTGGCGATATCACTCATCTGAATGTCGTCGAAGGACGCCAGAAGGGTCTCGGCCGCGGCATGTAGGTTCGCCGCCATTCGGCTGGAATC
>JAKAYQ010000139.1 GCA_021826725.1 Actinomycetes bacterium | reverse complement strand
CGGCCGCCGCTGCCGAACCCGAGCCTGCTCCCGCCACCGCAGAACCCACACCCGAGCCACGGGCCGCGGCTGAACCCGAGCTGGCAGGCACTCCCACTCCCGCCGAAGCCGAGCCCGCTCCTGCCACCGCAGAACCCACACCCGAGCCACGGGCCGCGGCTGAACCCGAGCCGGCAGGCACTCCCACTCCCACTCCCGCCGAAGCCGAGCCCGCTCCCGCCACCGCAGAACCCACACCCGAGCCACGGGCCGCGGCTGAACCCGAGCTGGCAGGCACTCCCACTCCCGCCGAAGCCGAGCCCGCTCCCGCCACCGCAGAACCCACACCCGAACCCGAGCCGGCAGGCACGTTTGCTCCCGCCGCCGCAGCCGAGCCCGGAACGCCGGCTCCTCGGCCGGCAGACGAACACACCTGGGGCGCTGGCGACAGCACGACTTCTGTCGTCGATCGGATCGTCCCTGCGGACGAGCAGGCGGCTCCTGCGGCAGGACCCTCCAGTCCGGCCGAGAAGCCGTCGGAGCTTTGGGCCCGAGTCGACGCGTCGCAGGGTGCTGCCGGTTCGGCCACCGCCAGCGGCGCTTCGGACGACAACCTGCGCGGTATGCCTGAGCCTCCGTGGCCGGACGAGTTCGAGGATGCCGGGGCACCCGCCCAGGCAACGCCGGCTGAGCAGGAAAGCGCCGAGCTGCCCAACGCGACCCGGAGCGGCGTCGGCGTGTCCGTCGCGGACCGAGCAACCTTTGAATCCACCGTGTGCAGCCTCGTCGACGATCGGACGGAGTTCACCGTGGCGTTCGTCGGTCTCGACGAGGTCTCTGGACCGTCGCTCGGCGTACCCGACGACTCGGGTGCCGACCAGGCCGAGGAAGCAGCCTGCCGGGCCCTGCTGTGGAGCCTGGCCCGTCGATCAGCGGACCGCGGCACCTGCTATTCGATCGGCCGGGGACTGGTCGCCGTCGTCCTCGACCGAGGGCGCCCCAAGGATGTGGACAAGCTGGTCAAGCGCCTGCCCAGCACCGAGGTGTCGACCCCGTTCAGCTGGGGCGCAGCCCGCTTCCCCGACGAGGCCAACGACGTGCGGGAGCTGCTGCGCATGGCGCTTGTCCGGCTGGCCAACATGCGCGAGGAGAAGCTGACCCCGAGGATCCTGGTCAACAAGCTCCGCCGAGCGGTCACCACTCGCGGCTGAACGCCAGCGCTCATCGGCGGCGAGCCTGCGTGCTCGTTGAACGCATCGGTCGGCGAGCACACCGGGCTGCTTCGACGTCGGTGCAGCCGGCAAGAGCCCACGCCCCGGACGCAGGTGTGCAGCCGGGGCACGAGCGCTGTGCCGGCGGAGCCACACACAGCTCGCCTACGGTGACACGATGGTGGGACAGCATCGGCCCGTACACCCACGGGTCCGGTCGGACAGGAGGGGCGATGAGCGACGTATCGCAGGGACCGGGGTGGTGGCTGGCTTCGGACGGCAAGTGGTACCCCCCGCACACGGCTCCCCAAGCGACGCTCCCACCGGACGCCGGCGCTGCCTACCCCGGCTACGAGCAGGCCCAGCCCGCTGCGTCGCCGTACTACGAGCAGGCCCAGCCCGCTGCGTCGCCGTACTACGAGCAGGGCGGCGGGACAGCGCCCGCCTACGGCCAGCCCTACGGCGACCAGCACACCGACCAGTATGGGGCTCCGGCCACGGCCCATCCGCCGGCAACTCCCCAGCACCAGCCGGCACCGGGAGCAGCCTATGGAACGGGATCCGGCGCCTACCCGCCCGTGTCGCCGGCCGGCGTCACCGATGTGAGCATCCCGCCCCAGCGCTCGACGGGCGCCACATACGGCGGGGCTCCGATGACCCGAGCGGACGTGCCTGACGCGTCAGCTCCGTCCTCCATCTATACGGCTTCGCAGCCCCTCACGAGCGTCCGTCGCCCACATTGGCAGCCCTGGCTGGCATTGGCCGGGATCGCGCTCGTCCTGTGGGGCGCCGGCCAGGGCATGCTTGCCTGGGCGCAATGGCACATGGTCCAAGCGCAATTCTCCACCTTCGGGACCGTCACCCAAGGGCATATCGGGATGGCGCTGAGCGCAGCGGGCACCGTCGTGGCCGGCATCGCCGTCGTCGCCATCGCGCTCTCCCTCGACCGCCGCTGACGCGTCGCCATCACCCTCGCTTCGCCCGGTTCCTCACGAGGAGCGACCGACCTCCTGGTAGAGCTGCGACCCGGTGTCCCGGAACTCGTCGGACTTGGTGCGCAAGCCGACCGCCACCGGGTCGTCCGCCGCCATTCGACGCACGTCCTGGCTGATGCGCATCGAGCAGAACTTCGGACCACACATCGAGCAGAAGTGCGCCGTCTTGGCCGGCTCTGCCGGCAGGGTCTCGTCGTGGTACCTCCGGGCGGTCTCCGGATCGAGTGCCAGGTCGAACTGGTCCTCCCATCGGAACTCAAAACGCGCCTTCGACAGGGCGTCGTCCCACGCCCGCGCGCCGGCATGCCCCTTGGCCACGTCGGCAGCGTGCGCCGCGATCTTGTAGGCGACCATGCCGGCTCGGACGTCGTCGCGGTCGGGCAGGCCGAGATGCTCCTTCGGGGTGACGTAGCAGAGCATGGCCGTCCCCGCCATGGCGATCACCGCGGCGCCGATGGCCGAGGTGATGTGGTCGTAGCCAGGCGCCACGTCCGTGGTGAGCGGTCCCAGCGTGTAGAACGGTGCCTCGTGGCAGACCTGCTGCTGGAGCACGACATTTTCGACCACCTTGTCGAGCGGCACGTGCCCGGGGCCTTCCACCATCACCTGGACGCCATGCTCCCACGCCACCGCAGTGAGCTCACCGAGCGTGCGCAGCTCTGAGAACTGGGCCTCGTCGTTGGCGTCGGCCACCGAGCCGGGCCGAAGACCATCGCCCAGCGAGAACGCCACGTCGTAGGCGGCGAAGATCTCGCACAGCTCCTCGAAGTGGGAGTAGAGGAAGTTCTCCTCGTGATGCGCCAGGCACCACGCGGCCATGATGGCGCCGCCCCGGCTGACGATGCCGGTGACCCGGTTGACGGTCATCGGCACGTACCGCAGGAGCACACCGGCGTGGACCGTCATGTAGTCCACTCCCTGCTCGGCCTGCTCGATCACGGTGTCGCGGTAGACCTCCCAGGTGAGGTCCGGGGCACTGCCGTCCACCTTCTCCAACGCCTGGTAGATGGGCACGGTCCCGATCGGCACCGGCGAGTTGCGGACGATCCACTCCCGCGTCGTGTGGATGGCCGGCCCTGTCGACAGGTCCATCACGGTGTCGGCCCCGAAGCGCGTCGCCCACGTCAGCTTCTCCACCTCCTCGGCCACCGACGACGTGACCGCCGAATTGCCGATGTTGGCGTTCACCTTCGTCAGGAACCGCTTGCCGATCACCATCGGCTCCGACTCGAGGTGGTTGACGTTGGCGGGGAGAATGGCACGGCCTGCGGCCAGCTCGGCCCGCACCACTTCAGGCTCGACGCCCTCGCGGGTCGCCACGAACGCCATCTCCGGGGTGACCACGCCCTGACGGGCATAGTGCAGCTGGGTCACCGGACGCCCTGCCGACGCTCGCAGCACCGTGCGAGGCGTCCCGGGGAACGGGTCCGGCCGCCGAGCGGTGTCACGCACGGCACCCCGGCCGTCGTCACGGGCCGTCGCGGCACGCCCGTCACACGGTGCGACGTCGCCGCGGTCGAGCACCCACCGCAGGCGCAGCGCCGGCAGGCCCTTCTCCGGCTCCGAGCCAGGCCCTGACGTGTCGTACAGCCGGACAGGCTCGTTGGGCTCGTCGCCGAGGGGACCCGGGGACGCTCCGAGCTCCACCTCGGTGAACGGGACCCGCACGCCTGGCACAGAACCCTCTACGTAGATCTTGCGTCGCATGTCGCACTCCCTCCGCCGGCATTACCCGGTTCAGGTCTCACGGTCGGTGCCACTGGCCTCAGGCGCCCTCTCAGCCCGGTCCCTCCGAGCTCCCGTGCGCCCATGCTCGCACGCCGGTGCGGCAACCGCACCATCGTTGCGCTCGCGTTGCAGGTTCGTTCCACCCGGGCGTACGCCATCGGGTCCCGGTACGATGGCAGCAAGGGCGACACGGGTAACACCAAGGACAGCGGCGTCGTGCGGTGCAGGTGGTCCGCACCGCACCGGAGGCGAAGGAGGCCAGAGATGGGGACTCGTGTAGCTGCGCTCTTGGCGGCAAAGGGATCGGAGGTCGTCACCATCGACCCGACGGCGACCGTCGCCGACATGGTCGGCGAGCTGGCACGCCGAGGCATCGGCGCCCTGGTGGTCTCGTCGGACGGTGCTCGCATCGACGGCATCGTCTCCGAGCGTGACGTGGTGCGACGCATGGCGACCTATCGCGGCGATCTCGGGACCGAGCCGGTGTCGGACATCATGTCGACGACGGTGTACACCTGCGCTCCCGACGACACGGTCGACGGGCTGATGGCCACCATGACCAAGCACCGTGTCCGCCACGTCCCGGTGGTGAGCGACGGGGTGCTGCACGGGATCGTCAGCATCGGCGACGTGGTGAAGAGCAGGATCGACGACCTCGAGCGCGACCGGCGCGAGCTCGAGGAGTACATCACCGCCCGCTGAGGCGGCGCCCGGCCGACAGCACCGCTGGCCGCGCCGTCACCCCGGCGCCACGGCGTACACGAGCGTGACCGCCGCCGTCTCCTGCACCGTTCCGCCCGACAGCGGCACCGGAGCGGCAACCGCGGAACCTGCCGCCTGAGCGAAGCCCTGATATGGGAGCGGCTGGGTTGGCGTCGAATCCTCGGTCATGGAGCACAGCCGCCCGAGCCGCTCACCGGCTGCCCGAACCAGAGCTCGAGCGTGGGCCATGGCCTGACTGACTGCGTCGGCACGAGCCTTGTCCTGCAGTGCACGCGTATCGCCGGCAGCAACGCTGAGCGAGTCGATCCTGGCAGCGCTCCCCGCCGCTACGGCAGCGGCGTCGATCGCCGCTCCTGCAGTCCCCAGCTGACGCAGTGTCACGGTCAGGGTGTCGTCGACCTGGAACCCAGTCAGCCGCGGCGCACCGCCAATCGACGGATAGGCGTACTGCGCCTGCATGGACAGGCCGCTGGTCTGCACATCGGCGGCCGGTACGCCCTGCGCGTGGAGGGCCGCCTCGACCGCACCGGTTGCCGTGTTGTCCGTCGACAGTGCCTGCTGCGCGCTGGCCTGGGTCTCGTCGATCGCCAGCACCACGGTGGCGACATCGGGCGCCGACGAGGCCGTTCCGCTCCCGTGCAGCGTCAGCGTGGGTACCGAACCGCCGCAGCCGACGAACGCAGCAGGTGCCGCAGCCGGGCGGCCGAGCGCCAACGACACGGCCGCCCCCGCCATGGCGCACGCGGCGAGCACGATCGCCACCACCGACAATGCGAACCTCCTGTGATCGGAACCCACGTTCGTCATCAGCCCTCCTCGCTCGTCGACCACGACACTGGCTTCGCTTCGCCGCCGTGGCACCCACACCCACAGCCACACCCGGACCCGGACTTGTCGCGGCTCACACCTGACGCCACACCGACACCGACACCGACACCCGGACCCGGACCTGTCGCGGCTCACGCCTGCCGCCACACCCGCCTACCGCCACACCCGCCTACCGCCACACCTCGGGGCTGCTTGCGCCGGTCGCCACCGCACGACCCGCTGCACGCCGATCACCCCCGTCCAGAAGCGACGACGGAGACCGTCACGGTCCACCGCCACCGGACCGGACCACACCCGGTCACCGCCTGGCACGCTGCATGCGCCGTCGCTTGCAGCCGCACCGTTCCCAGCCCGACGCCCTCCACGCTGGCCTGGACCACCCCGGTGCTCCGGTTTCGCGACACCACGACCACACGCGCCACCTGGGCCGCCGTCGACCCGCTCTTGAGGTTCGGAGACCCTGGGGCGGGGCCGACCGATGGAGCAGACCACACCGAACCAGCCAGGAACGGCAGGATCACGGTGAGCACGTGACCCTCGCCGATGGTCAGGGCCGGCCCCGACGAGCCGCCAGGCACCGATGCCGCCGCCGGGCCGAACCACGCGTTGCTCCCCCCCGATCCGACCGCTCCCGACCGCGAGGAAACAGGCGCAGGCGCCTGAACCGCCGGAGCGGCCAGACCTGCGGACCCGGTGGACGTCTTCCCGCTTGCTGAAAGCAGCCCGGCACAGCGTGCGGACCCCGCTCCGACCTCAACTCGGACGCAGGCTGGCGACAACCCGGCTGGCGCAGCCGGTCGGGCATTCGACGCCACACTGCCCCGGGTGCTCCCGCCCACCGCCTCGGTGGCGCGGCTCGACTTCCCCACCCCGGTCACGCCGACCACTGCCAGCACGGCGAACAGAACAGCCCCAGCCGCCCCGATCTCCCGCCGCCGGAGCGACCGGCGGCGAGCCGCGTCGAGGAGCACCGACCGGGCCCCGCCCGCAGAACCGGGCACCCACACCTGCGCCACTCCGGCCAACCCCTCGCGCAGCCGGACGTCGAAGGCGTCCTGCGGACCAGCGGCGCCATCCACCGCTCCCTCTGGACGGCCGGTCCCATCGCCGATGCTCATCGCCGCTCCTCGGGTCCGTCCGGCGGGACGGCCGGCCGCCCGGCGCCGCCCGAAAACCCACTACCTGCTGACCTGCCGCCGGGCGAACCTGCGCCCGCCGACCCGGTGGCCAGCGACCCGGCGCCCGACGACTTCCTGTCCGGCTGGTCCCCGTCGGGCAACCCGATCCACCCCTGGAGGCCGAGCTCCCGTTCCAACGTCGCCCGGGCCTTGGCCAGCTGGGACTTGACCGTCCCGGGGGCGCAGCCGAGGATGGCAGCGACCTCCGCTACAGCCAGATCCTCGTAGTAGTAGAGGACCACGGCTTCGCGTTGGCGGTCGGGCAGCGCCCGAAGCGCCCGAGTGAGGACGAGCACGTCACCGGCCAGGTCGGCCGCTACAACCGTCGTGTTAGCCCGGCGCTCGTCCTCCACCCACTGGGCATGCACGGCACGGCGTTCCGTCACCCGTCGCCGCAACCGGGACCGGCACTGGTTGACCACGGCGGTCCGAAGGTAGGCGTAGGCCCGTTCATGGTCACGAATGCGCCACCAGCGGGCGTGGACTCGGAGAAACGCGTCCTGCACCACGTCTTCGGCAGCGGCGGCGTCGCCCAGGAGCACGGTGGCCAAGCGGCACAGCACGGCGTGATGCCGGTCGAAGAGCACCGTGAGCGCCGCCGTCGCGCTGGAAGCCACCATCCTCCCTCCTCGGTCAGGAGCCGCGGCGAGGAGCACCGCATCGTGGGTCACAGCCTGTCAGACGCACGGGGACGCCAAATGGTTGCCTGCTGCCACCCGGGCCGCAGGAGCCGCCACCGCCCGCTGGCCACAGTCACCGGCCACGCCCACCCGCCACCTCCAGTGCCCTCCGGCGACGATCTCCGTCCTCCGTGCACTCCAGCCAGCACCAACCGTTCACTGGCCGCATCCGCCTTCCAATTTCGCCCCGCCCGACCCGGCGCCGGGCACGCCAAGGAACCCAGTGCGCCACTGAACTGGTACCGTCGGAGCAGTGACGATCTCGCCACCGACGTGGAACGGGCCGTCGATCGTGGTGGAGGGCGTAGCCAAGTCCTTCGGGGATGTCCACGCCCTGTGCGGCATCGACCTGGCTGTGGAGCGCGGAACCGTCCTTGGCCTGCTCGGCCCCAACGGCGCCGGCAAGACCACCGTGGTGAAGATCCTGACCACGCTGTTGCCACCCGACAGCGGTCGGGCCCTCGTCGAGGGCATCGATGTCGTGGCCTCGCCCGAGGCCGTGCGAGCGATGATCGGTCTGGCGGGCCAGTCGGCCGCCATCCAGGAAGAGCTGACGGGCCGCGAGAACTTGGAGATCCTGGGTCGCCTGTACCATCTCGGCCGCACCCGGGCACGACAACGGGCCGAGGAGCTGCTCGAGAGCTTCGACCTCACCGTCAGTGCGGACCGGCCCGCCAAGACGTACTCGGGGGGTATGCAGCGCCGCCTCGACCTGGCCGCCAGCCTGGTGGCCCAACCCGCGGTCCTGTTCCTCGACGAGCCGACCACGGGCCTCGACCCGCGCAGCCGGATCGGGATGTGGGCCGTCATCCGCGACCTGGTGTCCGGGGGCACCACGCTGATGCTCACCACCCAGTACCTCGACGAGGCCGACGAGTTGGCCGACGAGATCGTCGTCATCGATCACGGGCTGGTGATCGCGGCCGGCACCGCGGAGACCCTCAAAGACCGGATCGGTGGCGACGTCTTGGAGCTCGCCATCACCGACCGGGAACGGCTGGCCGACGCGGCCCGGGTCATGTCCGGCATCGGCGACGCCGAGCCGGCAGTCGATGGCGAGGCCGGGCACGTGAGCGTTCCGGTGGGCCCGAAAGGATCGCGGGCCGTCATCCAGGCTGTGCGGGCGTTGGACGCCGCCGGCATCGA
>JAKAYQ010000138.1 GCA_021826725.1 Actinomycetes bacterium | reverse complement strand
GGCCCCGGCATCCAGATCCAGCCGGCGCACGCGGCGCGAGCCCGATTCCTCACCATAGGGTGCGCCAGCTCGGCATGCCATGGCCCGCCAGCCCGCCAGTCACCTGGCGCAGGGTTGCACGCCGACCCGAGACCCGTCGGCCCGAAGTCCGCCGACCCCTCACTGGCTCCGCCCTGCCCGCGGCTCCCGCAACCCGCCGGCCGGCCGGCCACGGTACGCTGGAGCGACGCCGAAACGGGCGGCAGCCGCCTGCGGCGCTCCACACCCGCTCATCGACCCAGCACCCCGACCGGACGAGGAACTGCCGTGCGACCGATCCCTGTCGTCTTCCACATCTGGAAGCTGCAGATCCACACCTACGGCATCGGTCTTGCCATCACCTTCTGGTTCGCGTTCCGGTACTTCGAGCGGCGCCTGCGCCGGGCTGGGTACCCCTACCAGTGGCTGACCGCCGTCTTCGTCTGGGTCATCGTCGCAGCCATCGTCGGTGCGCGCGTGCTCCACGTGGCCAGCAACTGGTCCGACTACTCGAGCGACCCGGCCCAGATCCTCGCCGTGTGGAACGGGGGCCTGTCGTCGTTCGGCGGCCTGATCTTCGCCATCCCCACCGGCGTCATCCTCGCCCGGCGTCGCTGCCCATCGCTCTCGGCGACCACTCTCCTCGACCTGGTGTCACCGGTGCTGATGGCGGCCTGGGGCGTCGGCCGCCTCCTCGGCCCCCAGCTGATGGTGCGTGGCGGTGGCCACCCGACCACCGCGTGGTTCGGCATGTACTACGCCGACCAGGTCGGCAAGCGGCTGCCCGTGCCGATCTTCCAAAGCATCGAGTCCTTTGCGGTCTTCGGTGTGCTGCTGCTCGTCGAGCGCCGGGTAACCACACGCCCGCGTGGCTTTCTCGTGGCCGTCACCATGACGCTGTGGGGATTGGAGCGGTATGTCGAGCAGCACCTGTGGCTCAGCTACCCCGGTCACCTGGGATCCACGCTCGTCCAGATCGCAGGCCTGGCGCTGTTCGCCGCCGGCGTCGTCATGGGCGCGGTGCTCTGGCGCCGCAGAGACCGCCTGCCGGTGCTGACCGGACCCCTGGCCGGCGCCGCGGAGGATGCCGCTGCCGACGAGGTCGCCGGGCCTCGAACTGAAGGCGCTTCGGACGAGCCCACGTCGTCGGGATTCGGGAGCTCCACCCCGATCGGGACGGGAACCGCCACCACGTGAGCACGACCGGGCAGCGGACACGCCGGGGTCGACGCCGTGGCGCACACCCGCATGCACCGGTGCCCCAAGCTCGCGCAATTCCCAGCCCCGGAGCGGGATTCGGGGAACAGACGACCTGGTAGATCCGGCGCCGGACGCTAACCTCGTTGGCATGGCCGACGACATCCGCTGGCTCACCCCGCTCGAAATGCGAGCGTGGCGTGGCTATCTTGCTACGCACAGCAGGCTTCTAAGCCTGCTCGACACCGAGCTGCAGGCCACCCAGGAGATCGGCATCCCCGACTATGGGGTGCTCGTCACCCTCTCCGAAGCACCGGACCATCGACTCCGGATGAGCGAGCTGGCCGACCGGATGCTGCTCTCCCCGAGCGGACTGACACGTCGGATCGACAGCCTCGCCCGCGAGGGTCTCGTCGAGCGGGCGCTGTGCCCGGAGGACCGGCGGGGAACGTTCGCTGTGCTCACCGGGGCCGGACTGGACCGCCTCCGCCGCGCCGCACCACAGCACGTTCGCCAGGTCCGCCGCCACTTCGTCGAGCGTCTCACGCGCGACCAGCTCCAGGTGCTCGCCCAGGCGTTCGAGGGCGTGCTCGAGCATCTGCCCCCCGTCCCTCAAGCACGGACAGGATCCCCCGGCAGCCCGCCGGAGTCGGCCGGCGTCGGCACACTGGGGTGAGCTACGGGGTGCTCGCCATGTGCGAGCTCCAATGCGGACCACGAGTGGGGGTGGAGGGATTCGAACCCTCACTGCGGACGTTTTAAGCGTCCTGCCTCTGCCTGTTGGGCTACACCCCCGGGATCGGCTCTGCCTGCAGGCAGGTGGCACACCCAATCCGGTGCCTTCCGCATCCCGTGCCGGAGACTGCTCGGACGGCCCGGCTTGAAGGCGACCACGGCCGCTCCATCATGCCCTGAGGAACCCACCGGCGTCGTATCGTGTGCCGGCAAGGAGCAGCGGCCCACCGCTGGGCGCCACACCCGGCGCCGGCACCGGGCATGGCGGTACCATGACGCGGTGACCAGCGGTCGGCCCGCCGCGCAGCGGCAACACGGAGCACTCATCCCGCTCCCCCGGCTCCAGGCCGAGGAACCGATCCCGCGCGAGGAGCGACTGACCGACGTCGACGAGTGGGGTCGGTCGGAGCGCACGCGGCATCTGGCCCGACTGCTGTACACGCCGCTGTACCGGTACTGGTTCCGGGCCGAATGGGACGGCCTCGAAAAGATCCCGACCGAGGGGGGCGCCCTGCTGGTGGCGAACCACGCCGCCGCCATCCCATCCGATGCCCCGGTGATCATGCACGGGATCGAGGAGGAGCTGGGCCGCCCGGTCTACGGCATGGCCGACTTCTTCTTCCGCACCGTACCGTGGGTCGGCACGATGTGGGCGCGCGCCGGGGGTGTCACCGCTCACCCCGACAACGCCCTCCGGCTGCTGCGCGACCAACAACAGCTCGCGCTGGTGTTCCCCGAGGGGGTCAAAGGACCGTCCAAGCAGTTCGGGGACCGGTACCGGCTGCGCCGCTTCGGGCGGGGCGGCTTCGTGGAGATCGCCATGCGGGCCGGCGTGCCGATCGTGCCGATCGCCGTGGTGGGTGCAGAGGAGTCCATGCCGATCATGCTGCGGCTTCCGACGCTGGCACGGGCCCTGGGCGTGCCGTACCTGCCGGTGACGGCCAACATGCTGCTCCTCGGACCGCTCGGCATCGTCACCTACTTCCCCGCCAAGTTCCGCCTGCGGGTTCTCGACCCCGTGTACTTCGACGTCCCGCCGGGACAGGAGCGCTACTCGAAAAGCCGCGTGATGGACGAGGCCGAGCGGATCCGGCTCCTCTTGCAGGAGACCCTGTACGACATGCTCCGGGATCGCCGGAGCGTCTGGTTCGGTTGAGCGCGATGGGCCGGAGAGTCCTCGTCACCGGTCTCGACAGCTTCTGGGGTGGTCGCATGGCCCAGGCGCTCGAGACCGACCCCGACGTCGAGATGATCATCGGCATGGGGCGCAAGGAGCCGACCGTTGCGCTCGAGCGCACCGAGTTCGTCCGGGCGGACCAGACCTACTCGATCCTGTCCAGGATCGTGCGCGCCACCCAGGTCGACACGGTCGTGCACACCTTTCTGCTGGTCGACTCCACCCAGGTACCGGGCCGCGCCCTGCACGAGATCAACGTCATCGGCACCATGAACCTCCTGGCCGCCGCCGGGCAGGCCAATTCACCGGTCCGGCACCTGGTCGTCAAGTCGTCCACTCTCGTCTACGGCGCCTCCTCACGCGACCCGTACTGGTTCCGCGAGGAGCACCGGCGGGCGGGCACGCCGAAGACGCGCCTGGAGCACTCGCTCGTGGAGGTGGAGTCCCTGGTGCGCGACTTCGCCGACGACAACCCCTCCACCCTCGTCACCGTGCTGCGGTTCGCCAACGTCCTGGGCCCCAACATCGTCACGCCGATCAGCGCCAACCTGGCGAGGCGGGTGGCCCCGGTGATGTCCGGGTTCGACCCACTGCTGCAATTCGTAGAAGAGTCCGACGTCGTCCGATGCCTGGAGCACATGACCCGGCACCGCGTCCCCGGGCTGTACAACGTGGCAGGTGACGGCAAGCTGCCGTGGCACGAGGTGATCGCCACCTGCCGGGCCGTCCCGCTCCCCCTGCCGGTAATCGGCACCGGGCTCTTCGCGTCGCCACTGGCCCAGCTCGGGGTCATCGACTTCCCACCCGAGCTCGAAAGCCTGCTTCGGTTCGGCCGCGGCGTGGACACCAGCCGCCTGAAGCAGACCGGCTTCCGCCTCCACAACTCAACGGCCGGCGCGCTGAACCGCTTCATCCGGGCGGTCCGCCTCCGGCGCAGCGTCGGCGACGCCTCACCCGCATACACCTTCGAACAGGACGTGGAGCAGTTCTTCCGCCATTCGCCGGCGGTCGTCGACACCAGCCTCGCTCCCTGAGCGCACCGGTCCGTCCTGGTCCGTCTGTCCCCAGGCGGTCCCGCGCCACCCGATCCGGCCGCTGCAGCCCCGATCGAGCTCACCGCTGCAGCGGGACGGCCCCGTGCCACTACAGCCGGCACAGCTGCCGCGCCCCCGCCGGGTTCGATCCTCAGACCGTGTGGCGACCCCCGGCCGACACCCAAGTACGGAGGAGCGAGTCGCCGCGTTCCTCCCATTCCTCCACTGTTATGGCATAGCGGACATGGTCCTCCCACACACCGTCGATCTCCAGGAACCGCAGGGCCACACCCTCCTCCCGGAGCTGCAGCTTCTCCACCACTCGGCGGCTCGGCCGGTTCCGCGGCACGATGGCGATCTCCACCCGGTGCAGCCGGAGCACCTCGAATGCGAAGTGGAGCACCACCACGACAGACTCGGGGGCGAGCCCCTGGCCCGCAGCCCGAGCGTCGACCCAGTACCCGATGAACCCGTTCTGGAACGGTCCCCGCTGGATCGACGACAGGGTGATCTCACCCACGAGCTCCCCGGCCAAGAAGATCCCGAACCCGAACCCGCCGCCGAGCTGACGCTCTCGTTCTCGCGCCGCGCACCGTGCCGCGAAGCTGCCCCGGTCCTCGGGCGCCGCCGGGGCTCCGGCGGGACGGGGCTCCCACGGGATCAGCCAGTCTCGGCAACGCAAGCGGATCTCGTGCCACTCGGGATAGTCCCGCTCGTGCAAGGTCCGCAGGCGCACGCGCCGCCCGGCGAGCTCGGGGGCCGCCAGCCGATCGGAGCGGCCGATCACCGGCCCAGCACCTCGCCCAGCGCCGCCAGCAGGGCTGCGACGTTGCGGGGCCGCGCCGTGTTGCCCATGCAGCCGATCCGCCACACCCGGCCGGCCAGCTGTCCTGGTCCGGAGCCGATCTCGATCCCCCATTCGGTGAGAAGCCTGCGCCGGACGTCGGCTTCGGAGCAGCCCGCCGGCAGGTCGTCGGGGACGAGCACGGTGACGAGCTGCGGCAGCCGGCACGACGCGGGAGCGAACAGCGTCAGGCCCAGCTGCTCCAGGCCGCCCTGCAGCGCCTGCCCGCATCGCCGGTGCCGCTCGTGGGCCGCCTCGATCCCCTCGTCCAGCACCGCTCCGGTCGCAGCATGCAGCGCCGACACCATGGTCACCGGCGCCGTGTGGTGGTACGTGCGCCCGCCCCCGGCCTGGACGTAGCCGGCGATCAGTCCCAGGTCCAGGTACCACGACCGCGGGCTGGCCACCAGCCGGGCCCGCGCCCGCTCCGACACCGTGATGGGCGCCAGCCCGGGCGGCGCGCCGAGGCACTTCTGCGAACAGCTGTAGGCCACGTCGACACCCCAGTCGTCAATCCGGACGTCGATCCCACCGAGCGAGGTGACGGTGTCGACGACGAGCAACGCGTCGGCCTTGCCGGCACCCACCGCCGCGACGTCGTTGCAGACACCGGTGGACGTCTCGGCGTGCACCATGGCGATCAGCGCCGGAGCCGGGTGGGCTGCCAGCAGGGCGTTCGGGTCGAGCGGCTCGCCCCACGGCGCGTCGACGCGCACCACGGCGGCGCCGGCCCGACGTGCGACCTCGGCCATCCGCTCGCCGAACAGGCCGTTCACCCCGACGACGACGGTGGCGCCCGGATCGATCAGGTTGACGAGCGACGCTTCCATCCCGGCGGACCCGGTGCCCGACAGCGGAAGGGTGAGCGCATTGGTGGTCGCGAAGATCCGGCGGAGCCGCTCACACGTCTCATCGAGCAGCTCCAGGAAGGCTGGATCGAGATGACCGGTTACGGGCCGGACGAGCGCGGCGGCCACCTCCGGGTACGGATTGGACGGGCCTGGGCCCATGAGCAATCGCTCCACGATCGGCGGCATCCTCCGATGCTAGGCACGCACCCCCCATGCTCCGCCAAGCCGCCGCCGGCCGCGGCCCGCTGCACGCCGGACCACACCCGCCTCGACCCACCTCCCACCGGCCCGGATCCCGCCGGGGGGCGAGGCACCACCGGGGCGCCAGGCACCGCCCGGCATGCGCAGTGGAGCGCGCCGGTGCCGTCCTCAGCGAGGCGCCATCAGGCTGGCGGCCAGGCCGTCCAGGATGTCGTCCTCGGATACCAGGCAGCGATCCCGCTCGAACACCGCCATGACCTCGGCGAGCACCACGACGCCACCCACGATGACATCCGCCCGGCCCTCGACCATCCCCGGCCGCCGGGCCCGGGCGGCCGCCGGCTCGCCGGCGAGCCGGCCGAGCCACTCCTCCACCTCGTCGAGCGAGAGAACGCTGTGGTGGACGAGGCGGCGCTCGTACACGGCGGTGCGGTGCACCAGCATCGAGAGCGTCGACACCGTCCCCGCCAGCCCGACGAGCCACCCGCCGGGCCCGGGCCGAGGCAGCACACGACGCGCCCGCTCCACTTCGGCGCGAACCGCCCGGCGGGCTTCGTCGAGCTGCGCCGGGGTCGGAGGATCGTCGGTCAGTACCCGTTCGGTCAAGCGGACGCACCCGACGTCGACGGAGATCGCCACCGGGCCCTCGCCTGCGGCCGTGCCGACGGCCAGCTCGGTGGAGCCGCCGCCGATGTCGACGACCAGGACCGGTGGTGCCACATCCCACGCCGCCGGCAGGCGAGCCGTGGCACCGGCGAACGACAGGCGACCCTCGTCGCTGCCCGACAGCAGCTCCGGCCGCACGCCGGTGACCGCCTCCACCTGCTCGAAGAACAGCTCGGCATTGGCGGCGTCACGCGCCGCCGAGGTGGCCACCAGCCGCACCCGCCCCACGCCGAACCGGTCCATCACCTGGCGATAGTCGCGCAGGACCTCCACCGTCCGCTCGACGGCACGGGGATCGAGCCGGTGGGTGGCGTCGACGCCCTGGCCGAGGCGCGTCACCTGCATCCGGCGGTCGAGCACGACGCCATTGGGGCCGGCCACCAGCAGCCGGGTCGAATTGGTACCGCAGTCGATGGCGGCAACCGGAGCCTCCTGGGGGCTGGCGGTGCCCGGAGCGCTGGGCTCCTCCACCCTCGCAGCGGCGCCCGGCGCCAGGTCGTCGGTCACCGCGCCGCCCTGCCACCGGTGAACGCCGAGCAATCGACGTCGATCTCGCCGGCAGCCCAAGCGCCCACGGGGTCGTCACCCCCGGCGAGGTACCAGGCGACGTGCGCGTGCAGGCACTTGACGCCCTGGCGGGTGCCGCCCACCCCACCAGCAGGTACTGGACCGGGAGCCCGGCCTGCACGCTGCACGACGGCATCGGCCAGGTCCCCGCGCCCCGACGCGTAGCGGGCATGCGCATCGGCGACGGCATCGGCCGGAACCGCCGCCGCGGCACGGCGGACGCCGCCACCAGACTCGAGCCGGCTGACGGCGGCCCGCACCGCGCGGTCCACCAGCCAGTACCGGGTCGGCATGGGTGTGCCGTCGTCGAGCCATGGCTCGTTCTCGATCACAACGGGAGCGCCGTCGACACGCCGCACGACCACCGCGAACGAGCCGGCCGGGGGGCGACCCAGCAATCGGGCTACCGCTCCGGCGTCGTCGGCCTGCGACACACCAGCACCGTCAGTTGGAGGCACGCCGGCATCGCCAGTTGGAGGCACGCCGGCATCGCCGACCTGCGACGCGCCAGCATCTTCGGCCGGCAACACACCGGTATCGCTGACCGGCGCCGAGGCGAGCTGGTGGGTGACAGCGGTCATCTCAGCTCCAGAATTCGAGGGTGTGCACCAGACGGGCCAAAAAGCCGCCCGACGACCCGCTCGACCCGCCAGGGGCGGCCCGCCCGCCCAGCCCAGGTGCACCGGAGGAGCCGCCCGTGCCGCTGCCGGCTCCGGGAGACGGTCCGCCCAGCGCCCCGATGGCCAACGCTGATGCTGCGGAACCTGGGGCGACGACCGGCTGGCCCAGCTGCACGTGGCCGATGCCCGCCACCGAGCTCGAACCGCCAGCAGGGGGCACCACGTCGTACGCCTTTTGGCCCGGCTGGATGTAGTCGAACTCGCTGTGCGCCAGGGACCGAACCGTCGACGGGTTGGACAACGCTGCCGCCTGGCTGGCCAGAAACCGGTTCTGCCGGACCAGGCGGTTCACAGTGGCCGTGGTCGATGCCTCGTCGGCGCGCTGCTGGAGCAGCGCGTGCACCGGCAGGCCGGTCACGATCACGACCGCAGTGAACACCGAAGCAACGGCCAGGGCGACCCTCGCCCGCCGCCTGGCGATGAGCCGACGGCGCTCGACCCGGCTGAGGGTGCCGCCCGCGGCGAGCGCCCGCCGAGGCGGCCGGGGGGCGGTGGCCGACCGAGCTGCC
>JAKAYQ010000137.1 GCA_021826725.1 Actinomycetes bacterium | reverse complement strand
TCAGTCGAGCTCGACCCAGCCGCGCTCGGAGCTCAGCACCTCCACCTCCGGGTGGGACCAGACGAAGCGTTCGGCCTGCTCGACGAGGTGTTCGGCATGGGCGGGGGTGCTGGCGACAGCGGCAAACCCGATGGCCGCCCGCTGCCACAGGTCGTGCGGGTCGACCTCGGCAGCCGACACCCCGAACCGGTGGCGGCTCGTCTCGACGAGGTGGCGGACGACCGACCGCCGGTGCTTCAGCGACGCTGACTGGCTGATGTGGAGATCCATGCGCAGCGCTGCGACATACACGGACCAAGGCTAGACGTGCACGTGCATGGCCTCAGGCCGGTTGTGCATGGCCTCAGGTCGGTTGTGCGCTCCGGCTCACGGCCTGGTACATGGGCACGCACGAAGATCCAGGCCCGGGGGTGTCTGACTGTGCACCCGCCACAAGCGCTCCGGACGTACTCGACCTGGCGCCCCAGCCCGGATGGCGCTACCCCCCCTGCTGTCCCATCCGGCGGCCCGACTCAGTTCCGAGGGACCTCCGACCAGGGCCGGTCCTTGTCGGCCCGGGGCTCGCCGGGAAGCCCCAGCACCCGCTCGCCCAGGATGTTCCGCATGATCTCAGACGTGCCGCCCTCGATCGTGTTGGCTCGGGACCGCAGGAAGGACCAGCGGGCGTCCTCGCCGACGAACCCGGCGCGCTCAGGCCGCCGCATGACGTAACCGGTCGGCGACACCGTGCCGTCCATGCCCAGCAGGTCGACGCACAGTTCGTAGATGCGCTGGTTGAGGTCGGCAGAGATCAGCTTGGCCACCGATCCTTCCGGGCCGGGCGTGCCGATCTGTCGGAGCTGCCGGGCGCGTTGGTTGGTGAGCCGGGCGACCTCGGCTTCGACCCACAGCCGCATCAGGCGGTCGAGCTCGGCGGTCGATCCCCTCGGACGATCGCGCCAGATGGCGACCGCCTCCCCGATCGGACCGGCGCCGCGCGGAGGAACGCCACCACCGATCGCCACCCGCTCGTTCATGAGCGTGGTGGTCGCCACCCGCCAGCCGGCACCGACCTCGTCGAGCCGGTACGCGTCGGGGACGCGGACGTCGGTGAAGAACACCTCGTTGAACTCCGCGTCGCCGGTCATCTGTCGAAGCGGGCGCACGTCAACGCCCGGGGCGTGCATGTCCACGATGAAGTAGGTCATGCCCCGGTGCTTGGGCAGGTCGGGATCGGTCCGGGCCACCAGCATGCCCCACCGGGCGGTGTGGGCAAGGGTCGTCCAGACCTTCTGCCCGTTCACGACCCACTCGTCTCCGTCGCGCTCTGCCCGTGTCGCCAGCCCGGCGACGTCAGACCCGGCGCCCGGCTCGCTGAACAGCTGGCACCAGATCTCTTCGCACGTGAACATCGGTCGGAGCCACCGCCTGCGCTGGTCGGGCGTGCCGTGGGCCACGACGGTCGGCGCACCCATGCCGTACCCGATGACGTTGCGCGCCGACTCGTCGGGTGCGTTGGCGTGCCGGAGCTGGCGTTCCACCGCTCCCTGCAGGTCTGGCGGCAGGCCGAGCCCGCCGTCGCCCTCGGGGAACCAGACCCAGGCCAAGCCGGCGTCGAAGCGGGCGCCGAGGAACGCTGCGGCGGGCGTTGTCGACGGGGGATGGTTGGCCAGCAACTCGTCGACGCGGCGGGCCAGCGCCTCGGCGGTCGTCATATCGGTCGTTGACACGGTGCCAGGCTATTCCCACGGACCGTGCCGGGCACTTCGGGCCCCGGGGCTCGCTCCCCGGCGCCGGCGCCGGGTCACGGGCTCTGGCTGAAGCCGCCGGGGTGCGGGTCCTGGGACTGGCTCGTGGCGTCTATGGGATCGATGCTCTGGACTCCTCCCGTGGACACCTGATCGGTCCATCGCGCGCCGTCCCAGTACCGGACGAAGTGCCGCTCCGTCGGGTCGACATACCACCCCGGAGCAGTGCTGGGCGGAAAGGCAAGGCCCTGCGCCCGCGGCGAAATGGGCGTCCCCCATGGCGCCACTGGGCCCTGCGGCGCGGTGCCTGCCTCGGCAGGGCTCTCCGGCTGCGGCCAACCGGGCCAGCTCGCGACACCGTTCGGAACGGGTGAGCCCGGAGGAGCAGCCGTGCTGCCAACTCCGGGGCCTGGCGGCACCCACGGCGGTGGCGCCCACGATCCGGGCAGCCCAGAGGGCGCCCGGCCGGGTGCAGGAACCCTCCCGGGGGGTGATGTCGGTCCCGTAGGCCACGCGCCTGGCAGCCACCCGGCAGGCGGACCGCCTTTCGGCGGGATCGGCCCAGGATGGCTCGGAGCCTGGTCCTGAGGCCCGAGGCCGGAGGGTTCCTGGGGCTCAGGACCGGTCCTGCCTTGGGGCGAGTGTCCGTAGGGTCCCTGTCCGTAGGGTCCCTGTCCGTAGGGTCCCTGTCCGTAGGGTCCCTGTCCGGGTTGGCCCCAGGGCCGCGACGGGTCCCATGGGCCGGCTGGCGGCGGGAGCTTGCGCGACGTCGTAAAGCGTGCAAGCAGGTAAAGAAGGCTCACGGGGAGGAAAAGGACGACCCCAAGGACCCACAGCCATGTGGGCAGGCCCCACGGGGTGGAACCCGTCTCCAGGCGGAAGCGGCTCGACGAGCGGTGAACGAGGACGGCGACCGCGAAATACAGTGCGAAGATCGCGAACGTCTCGAGTGCCGTCGCCCCACCTGTCGACGTTGTGGCACCAACCATGAGCAGAGCCTAGGACGCGAGGTGCGCAGGTGGAGCGGCACCCGGGTTGCCCCCCTCGTGGGCGGACGGCACCCGCTCGCCGTGGCGCCAGCCTGACTGGCGCGATGACCGGGGTCGGCGTGGTGAGCCATGCTGGAGCGAGTCGGGTCCGTCGGGTGGACCAGAGCGCTCGGCACGAGCACCGACATCCCGAGGGGCCGGAGCACCGATGAAGCTGACACTTGACCTCCACGACATCTACGACCAGGGTGCGGCCATCGACCGCGCCTTGCAGGACGTGATCGACCAGGCGGTCCGTACGCACGCGAAGGTGGTCGAGATCATCCCGGGCAAGGGATCGGGGCAGCTGCGCAAGCGCGTCCTGCGGTTCCTCGACCGCAAGGACGTGAAGGCACTCGTCCAGCGTGTCGAGAAGGACCAGCACAACCACGGTCACGTCCTGGTGCACTTCCGCTGGAAGTGACGCCGAGCCGGCCCGGCCAGCCGGTGGGGGCGAGGCGCTGTGTGCTCGGCTGGATCCGGTGAGCACCGGGCGTGCCCGGGCGGTGAGCGATACTTTGCACATGCAGGACCGCAACGTGCTGGGGAGCGACCTGGAACCGTGCGGCACGGACCCTGTCACCGGCTTCCACAGGGACGGGTGCTGTCGCACGGGGCCGGAGGACGTGGGCAGCCACACCATCTGCGGTGTTGTCACCGCCGAATTTTTGGACCACCAGCGCAGGATCGGGAACGACCTGGTGACGCCGGTGCCGCAGTTCCGGTTCCCCGGCCTGGTTCCCGGCGACCGGTGGTGCGTGACGGCGGCCAACTGGCTGCGGGCCCACCACGACGGCGCCGCGTGTTTCGTGGTCCTGGCATCGACGCACGAGCGTGCGCTCGACGTCGTGCCGCTAGCGGCGCTGCGGGAGCACGCCGTCGACGTGCCACCGAGCCCGAGTGGAATCGACAGCTGATGTCCCCGGTCAGCGGGTTTCGACGAGGAGTGTCTGGGTGGCTGTTCCGCAGGGGCCGCTGACGTCCCAGAGGACCGAGCGGGCGACAGCGATCCCCGGCTCGCCGAGATCGGTGACTGCCTGCAATGCGATCCACTGCCCGGCCGGCGGGCGCTCAAGCACGACCGTCAGGTCGGGGTTCACGAACCGCCACCGGTCGAAGGGGAGGACAGCGCTGACGCCATTGCCGAAGTCTGCGCCGGCGGCCGCGCGCTGTACCGGGCTCGGCTCCTCGCCGGGGACGATCGGTAGGAGCAGCCGGGTCCATACCGTGCATGGCCCGGGCGTGTCGAAGCTGCCCGTGACGAACCGCAGCTCGGCCCCACCGTTGTGGAACGCAGGGTAGGTGTCGAGGATCGTGGGGCCCGGGACACCGAGCGCCGGATCGGGCAGTACGCTCGCGTCCCGCTCCGGCCGGTGACGATCGAAGGCCGTAGCTTCGGGGTCGGAGGGATCGAGCCGGCGGATCCGCACCGCCCGGGCCCACGCCAGATCTCGGCCCTCCGAGCCAAGCCGGACGTCGACGATCTGGACCTTTCGCCCGGGACGGGTCACGTGCGCCTGCACGTCCAGCGGTGCCAGCGGCACGGGCCGCAGCAGCTCCACGGTCAGCCGGACGACCGACATGGCAGCGGCCGGGGCCCCGGCGCCGGGCTCGTCGCACTGCTCCACTGCCCGGGCGAGGAGCGCGGCAACAGGCCCACCGTGGAGCGCGTCAGGCGACCACGGTCCGCGGCTGGCGCTTGTCGGGAGCCAGGCCTCACCGTTCGGCACGAAGAGCGCGTCGTCCATTTGCCGGACCTTAGAGCCTTGGCAGATGTGCAGTCCGGGCTCGCCGCCCCCGGGGATGGCACATCGCGGCGTTGTCGTCGTCGGCCACTGCTCCGACATGGCGTTCCTCCTTCGCCGTGCGCTGCTTGCCCGGAGGAACGGCTCCCTGGTCCACCCTGCCTATCCGCTGGGCCGCTTGGGGTCGCTCGCAGGGCAGGCGCACGCCGTTGCCCGATCGCGTCGCGCTCCGGCGAGCGCGCCCGCTCCAGCCGCGCGCTGCGTCTGTCGGGCGAGGGTTGTCCTGGGGCGGCGTGCGATGATGAGCCGTGTGCGGGCCGAGTGCCGGGGTTGCCCGGCTGCCCGGTGAGGGGAGGGCCCGTGAGCACCGGAGGTGTGCCGGATGTTTTTCGTTCCGTCCACGTTGGAGACCTTCCGGATGGCGATGCGCCACCAGGTGGAGGCATCGGTGTTCGGCGACCCCGCGGGGCGGGAGCTGCCGGAGCCTGTCCCGGCATCTTCGGGAGGGCCGCCGATCGCAGCCGGCTGTGGTCCGGTTGGTGTGCGGGCCGCGGGCCGTCTGGCTGGTGTGCCGGCAGTCAGGATGGGGAGCGTCGGGACTGGCAGCGATTTCGAAGGACCACCAGGGGATCCCGGCCTGTTCGGGAGCGACAGCGTCACCTGGCGGGTCCACGGCGACCTGCCGTCGATGTTGGTCGGCGGAATTGCCGCGTTGTTGCTGCAGACGCTCCACCCCCTGGCCATGGCAGGCGTGGCCGAGCACTCTGCGTACCGCAGCGATCCGCTCGGCCGGCTGCGGCGCACCGCCTCCTACGTCGGCGTGACCACGTTCGGCAGCACCGAAGCGGCGCAACGCGCGCTCCGGCAGGTGCGCGCCGTGCACCGGCGGGTCCGGGGCGTCGCCCCTGACGGCACGCCCTACGACGCGAGCGACCCGCACCTGCTCACCTGGGTCCATGTCTGCGAGGTGCGGTCCTTCTTGCGGGCCTACCGCAGGTTCGGCCCGATGCCGGTCGGGGCTGTGGCCGCCGACCGGTATGTGTCGGAGATGGCGATGCTCGCGCGGTACCTGGGTGCGACCGGTGTTCCCGAGTCCTGCGCCGAGGTCGATGAGTACTTTCGCTCCGTGCAGCCCGAATTGTCGGCTGGGGCACAGGCGCTGAGCGGAGCCTCCTTCATCGTCAACGTCGGGGGGCTGAGCCTGCCCGCGCCACCGCTGACGACGGCAGCGGCTCGGGCGGTGCTGGTCCAGGCGGCGATCGACCTGCTGCCTCGTTGGGCAGCGTCCATGCTCGGTCTGCGCCGACCGCTGCTTCCGGAGCGGCTGGTGCTGCGAGCGTCGGCCGAAGCCGTGCTGGGCACGCTCCGCTGGGTCATGGGGACTTCACCGGCGTTGATCGCGGCTCGTTCCCGGTGCGCGGGCGCTCCCACCGAACAGGCTGCGGTCACAGGCGGGGCTGCCTGAGGGAGCTGCAGGGGGAGCCTGGCTCCACGCGGTCGGATCGGATGGGAACCCGACGCTCCCACCGGGAGCGGCCATTCTCCAAGGCGTCCGGGGCGAGTGCGTCGAGAGCGCCGAGCAGGGTTTCCCATCCCACCGGGAGCGGCCATTCTCCATGGCGTCCCGGAGCGGCTCTCGTGTGTGGGTCGACGACCGCCCGTTGCCGCGACGCTGCCGGTGCGAGCCCGCGTGCTTGCTCTCGGCTCGTGGCGGAACGTAGCGTTGGGACGATAGTCCGTGCGAGGTGATCGAGCCGAGCTGGATGGTTGGTGCCCATGGCGAAGCGTTCGGTGCCGACGGCGTCGGTTGCGGCTGGGGCCGCCAGTGACGGTACCGGCTTGGTGGGTCGGGCACAGGAGCTGGCGTGCCTGGCGGATGCGCTGGCGCACGCCCGCCTGGTGACGGTGACCGGCCCGGGTGGGGTCGGGAAAAGCCGGCTGGTGCACGAGGTGGTCACGCGGGTGGCGGACGGGTCGTTCGGCGCAGGGGTGTCGTTCGACGCGGTCGTGCTCGTCGAGTTGGAGGCCGTGTCGGATCCTGGCCTGGTGGCCGGTATGGTCGCGGCGGCGCTGGGCGAGCACGGCGCCTGTCCGGCAGAGAGCTCGATGGTCCGCGCTGTGGCCGGCCGCACCACGCTGCTCGTCCTCGACGGCTGCGACGGGCTGGCCGACGGCGTGGGCATCTTGGTCGAGTCTGTGCTCGGGTCCTGCCCGGGACTGCGGGTGCTGGTCACTTGCCAGCAGGTGCTGCACGTCGGCGGCGAGCACGTGCTCCGACTGGGCCCGCTGGCCGTGCCGCCCGACCTGCCATCGGGTGTCGACGCACTGCTCGGCTACGAGGCGGTGGAGCTGTTCGTGGCCTTCGCTCGTCGTACATGCTGTGACCTGGTGCTGGACGACGCCGCCCTTGGCGCGGTGGCCCGCATCTGCCGCCACCTGGGGGGCTTGCCGCTGGCGTTGGAGCTGGTGGCACCGCGGTTGAGGGCGCTCCCCCTCGATCAGCTGGCCGACGCGTTGCAGGCGGAGACGGCAGGTGCCGAGCTCCCGGTGGGAGGAAGTTCGCAACGGCACAACCTCGACCGCACCTTGGCGTGGACGCTCAGGTCGCTGTCCGACGGCGAGCGACGGGCGCTCGAGCTGCTGTCGGTGTTCCCCGGTGGGGCTGTGGTCGAAGCGATGTTCGCAGTCCTCGGTGCCGTCGGCGGGGGCCGTGGCGAGCTGGTCGTCGCTCTGTGCGGGCTGGTCGACAAGTCGATCGTGGCGACCGGCGGGGCAGGCGGCGTCGCCCGCTTCGACCTTGTGGGCGCTGTTCGTGGTCGTGTCCGAGCCGACCTGGCGCGAACCGGTCGGCTCCGCTCGCTCGCCCGCCGGCAGCTGCACTGGTGCTCGGGGCTGGCAGCCGGCGCCGAGGAGGCCTTGGTCACCGGGTCCGGACAGGCGAGGTGGCTCGAGCTGCTGGCAGGTGAGGAGGTCAACCTGCGAGCCGGCCTGCGGTTCGCGCTCGATGTGGGTGACGCCGATGCGGCGGCGTCGCTCGGGCGCGGTCTGTGGCGGTTCTGGGAGCTGCGGGGACAGCTCACCGAGGGTCGCCACTGGTTGGAGCAGGTCCTTGCCGTGGAGACGGTCCCGGCGGGGTCCCGGGCCCACCTCCTCGACGGCATGGGGATGCTCGCGTGGCGCCAGGGGGACTACCGGGCGGCGGACGGGGCATTGCAACAGGCGCTGGTTCTCGCCGAGCGCTCAGGCGCGCCTCGACTGGCGGCACGGGTGGTCAACCACATCGGGCTGGTGGCCCTGTTCGGCGGCAACGTCGGCGAGGCGGGGGTGCTCTTCGAGCGCAGCAGGGCCGATCTCGAACGTCTGGACGAGCCCGGCGAAGCAGCGCTCGCGTCGGCGAACCTGGGTCTGGTGGCGGTTGCGGAAGGCCGCATCGCGGAGGCCTGCCGGGTGTTGGACGCCACGGTGGCGGTCCAGGCAGCCCTCGGGGATCGCCACGGCGAGGCGGTCACCCGTCTGCACCGGGCCATCGCCCACTACTACGCGGGGGACCATCGGTGCAGCCTCGACGATGCGCAGCACGCCGGCGCTGCGTTCGTGGCGCTGGGCGACGAGCGCAGCCTGGGGTTCGCCCTGCTGGTGCTCGCCGCCGTGCTCGCAGCCGATGTGCCCTCGCTCTCCATGGAGCTCTTGGGACTGGCTGCCGCCATCCAGGAGCGCGTCGGGGTCGCGTTGCCTGCGGGTTGGCCGGATCGCGTGGAGCTCGCGCTAGCGCCGGCCAGGGCGGCGGTGGGGACGCAAGCCGACGATCTGCTGCGGCAGGGCGCGGCGATGGAGCCGGCGGCCGCGTTGGCCAGAGCGACCGCCGCGGCGCGGCCGGGACCGCCCAGCCCCCATGAGGAAGCGGGTTGGCCGTCGGTGTCGTTGCAGACGCTGGGTCGTTTCGAACTGCGCCGTGGGGGGCGGGCGGTTCGGCTGCCTCCGCAAGTCGGCAGGCTGGTCAAGTTGGTGGTGGCGAGTGGCCGGGCCGCGCATGTGGAGCGCGTCATCGAGACCCTGTGGTCCGAGGTGGATCAGA
>JAKAYQ010000136.1 GCA_021826725.1 Actinomycetes bacterium | reverse complement strand
ACCCCGGCTCGCGCGGCCTCCGCCGCCTTCACGCTCCTCGTAGAAGGACCGGGGCACGGTCAGCGCGAACGTGGCGGCCGGGAGCGCGGCGAGGCCCTTGCGGCCCCGCACGCGGGCCTGACCGTGGAGGACGGCGCCGACCATCGAGGCCTGGCCGCTGCACAGCTTGGCCATCGCCAGCCAGTCGCCGGCCACCACCGGAGCGCCGCCTGCCGCGCCGTCGCTGACGAGGACGCGCCCAGGGCCGAAGGAGAGCGTCACGGCCATCCCCCGGTCGGATGCTTCGAGGACGATGCGGCCTCTCGCCAGGCGTGCCGCGGCGGCCCGGCTCCGGAACTCCTTGACGTTCTCCTCGAGCAGCCCGGCGATCATGGCCGCCAGTCCTGACGCGTCGTCGCCGTCGACGAGCACCACCTCGGGGTGCATGCCCGCGGCACCGCTGTGCTGCTGCCCGTCGGCGGCCTGCCGCACCATGCTCAGACCTTCCGTCGGGGCGCGTGCCGGCCGTGCATCAGACCTTCCGCCACCAGTGCTCGAGGCCCAGGTCCTCGGCAATGACCGACAGCGCGTTGTACGCCGGCCCGAACGTGATGAACCCGTGGGGGTGCTGGGTCGACCCCCCCATGTAGAGGCGCTCGACCGGTGTCCGGTAGTGGCCGAGCTCCGGCAGCGGCCGCTGGTCGAGCATGTTGTCGAGGCTGATCTCACCCATCATCCAGTCGCCCCGGACCATGTTCGGCAGCTTGCGCGCGATGTCGAGCGGCGTGAACACCGCCCGGTCGAGGAATGCGTCGTCGGTCAGGTTCGGCGCGAAGCGGCGCCAGGCCTCGACGCACTTACGGCCGTAGTACGGTCCGACGCCGTCCCACGCGCCCGCCCCCCCCTCGGCCAGCGCGAACGGGGCGAACTGCCTGAGCAGTCCGGTCGCGCAGCCCTCGGGGGCGTCCGTGGGGTCGTACAGGGAATTGACGGCGGCGTTGGGGCGGGGGTCGGGGAGCCTGCCGGCTCGGATGGCCGCCCAGTCGGCGTCGAGCTCCTGCGGCGACCCGTAGCCGAGGTTCACCACCCACGCCCGGTCGACGTCGGGGTCGAAGGCGGCCGCCTCGTACTCCGGGAACCGGTCCATGGCGAGGTGGACGGAGAACAGCGTCCAGTCTTTGTGCCGCACCTCGGTCCGCACCTTTTCCCGGAACGGCTCCGGGACCGCCTGGCCGTCCATGAACTCCAGGAACGTCTGCTCCACCGACACCGTCGAGACGACGGCCTTCGCGGCCGTGATCTCCGTGCCGTCCGCCAGGCGCACCCCGACCGCCCTGCCGCCGTCGACGAGGACCCGCGACACCTCGGCGTCGGAGACCATCACCCCGCCGTGCTGGGCGAGGTCGCGCCACAGGGCGTGGGCCAGCCGGTGGGACCCGCCCACGCACAGGTGCCAGTTGTCGATCTTGCCGGCGAGGAGCGGGAACCCGATGGCGAGGCCCTTCACGTCGTTGGTGTACCCGCACACCGCCCCGTGGAAGGCGAGGTGCGCCTTCACCTTCGGGTTGCGGAAGTGCTGGGCGAGGAACTGGTCGATGGTCTCGACGCGAAGCTTCACCGACAGGAACTCGCTGCGCTTCTCGACGCCGAACGACGCCAGCGCCTTGGTGAGCTCCTTCACGGCCATGGGCGGCTCGTACATGAGCGTCCCGAGGACCAGGTCGATGAAGCCGTGGGCCTCGCGGTGCAGCCGGCGGAAGGTCTCCGCGTCCTCCTCGTCGAAGCGGGCGATCGACGCGCATGTCTTGTCGAGGTCGTCGTGCACGACCAGCGCGGTCCCGTCCTCGAACACCGAGGCCATCTGCACCTCGGGGCGCACGTACTCCACGCCGTGGGCACGCACGTCGAGGTCCGCCACCGGAGGCGCCATGTCCACGAAGGTGTGGTAGTTGGCGTGCACGTTGTGCAAGAAGCCCGGGAGCGTCAGCTCCTCGGTGCACAGCCCTCCGCCCTCCTCGTGGCGCCGCTCGCAGACGATCACGTCGAGCCCGCTCCTGGCCAGGTACGACCCGAGCGTCAGGCCGTTGTGGCCGGCCCCGATGATGACGATGTCACATGCGTCACGCATGTGCGGCTCCTTCGTACGGTGGCGCTCCCTCGGGCCACGTCGTCTCCACCCCGTCGGCGTACGCCTCGAGCAGGGTCTTCACCAGCTCTGCCTGTCGCAGCATGAACCGCATGTCCCCGCGCACCTTGACCGTGCCGTGCAGGGCGGCATCGATGGGGTCGAGGACGCCGGCGGCGATCTCGTCGAAGATCGTCGCCGGGCCCTGGAAGCGGTAGTCGAGCTCGGTCCCGTCGTCCTCGGGGTCGACTTCGCGGTACCAGGTGCACTGGCCGTTCTCGATGCGCACCAGGAAGTGCCGCTGCCCGCCTGCGCTCACGTAGGGCGAGCTGCCGTCCCCGGCGATCTCGATCCTGCACGTCCACGCGCCTGCAGGCACGTCCTTCAGTTGCTCGACACGGCCGTTGATGGCTTTCACCACCGCGTCGTACCAGTCTGGCGTGTAGATGTCCGGCATCGTCAGTACCCCCTCGTGTCGACGATCGGGCTCGGCAGGCCCAGGTCTTGGGCGATCGCCTTGTAGGCGTTGTACCCGCAGGCGGCGTGCACACCCCCTCCCGGGTACGAGGACGGACCGCACAGGTAGAGCGACTCCACCTCGGTGCGGTAGTTCGACGCCTCGGGGAACGGGCGGTTCACCCCCATCTGGTCCGGGGAGAACTCCCCACTCGAGAAGTCCCCCTCGCGCATGAGGTTCTTCCGCTCCATCTGCTCCGGGGTATAGAGGCGTTCGGCGATCACGTTGTCGGGCCGCATGTTCGGCGCGAACTGTCGCCAGACCTGCAGGAAGCGCTGGTTGTAGGTGGCGCGGACCTCGGTCCACTCCTCGGCGCTCAGGGCGCTCGCCACCGGGAAGAAGTACCAGCCGGCTGCCGCGTGCGCGCCGGCGGGCGCCTGGGAGCGGTCCCACAGGCTGTTCACCCATATCCCGGCTGCGGGCTGCGGGAGCAGGTCGCTGTACGCGTCGCGGATGTACCGGGCCATGTCTTCGGGTCCGTCGTAGCCCACCAGGGTGTAGAAGCACCGGTCGATGGCCGGGTCGTGGCGGGCCGATGTGTAGGCCGGCGCTTCCCGCAGCGCGAACATCGGCGTGCCGAGCACGTGGCTCGGCCCGTAGCGGAAGGCCTTGGCCCGCTTCACCCACAGCGGGCTCAGGTGCTCCTCGCCGACCATGTCGAGCAAGGTCTGGCGGAGGTCGGCGTTGGAGGCGACGAGCCTGGAGGCCCGGTACTCCCTGCCGCCGCGCACCCGCACCCCGACTGCCCGGCCGCCCTCGACGAGGACCTTCTCCACCTCGGAGCTCTCGACGACGTCCACGCCCTCGCGGTAGCAGGCCTGGGTCATCGCCTTGGCGAGGCTGTGGGTGCCGCCGCGGGTCAGCTTCCAGTTGCCCGCCGTCCACATGACGAAGCTGAGGAAGCCAGCGCCGGTGCCGTTCTGATCGAGCGGGAAGCCGAACTCGACGCTTACCCGGTACAGGAGCGCGCGCAGCTCCGGGGTCTCGAACAGCTCGTCGACCACCTGCTTGGGCGACTTCCACGCGAAGTGGGATCCGACGCCGAGGTCGCCGAGCATGGCAGCGAGCATCTCCCCCTGCTGCTCCATGTTGCTCTCCGGCGTGGGGGGGTTGTAGATGCCGGCGGCCAACATGCTCTCGAAGGTCGTCGCCCGGCTCTTCAGCTGCACGAACAGGTCGGCGTCGGTTGCTGAGTACGCGGCGATGCTGGCGTGCGTGGCCTCGGGCATGTCGGGCCGGAAGATGATCACCGGCGGCCGTCCGTCGGCGAAGGCGATCCCCGCCTGCGCCTCGGGCATGACGGTCCGGAGGCCCAGGTCCTCCAAGCCGAAATCCCTGATCATGGGCATCACATCGAAGAACTCCATGTACTGCGCGTGCAGGTTCTGCCGAAAGCCGGGGAGCAGGGGCTCCTCGGTGTTGACGCCGCCGCCCTCTTCGTGGCGCCGCTCGAGCACCAGGGTGGACAAGCCCGCCCGCTGCAGATATGCCGCCAGGCACAGGCCGTTGTGGCCGGCACCCACCACAATGGCGTCGTACTCGGTGGTCATCCCCATGAGCCTCACCTCACCTGTCGCCCGGTGGCGCCGACGGCGGCCGCCGCGCTGCGGAAGCCGACCGCGACGCGGGTGAGCGTCACCGGATCGGTCGGGCGACCGCCGACGTCCGACCGACCATCCCCTCCGCCGACCGCTCGGCAGCACTTCCGTGTCGCGAGCGGATCCCTCCGGCCGATCCCCTTCGCCATGTCCTTCACCACTGCGTCCCCTCTCGCCTGTCGTGCCAGTACCGGACCGCAGACGCACCACGACCTGGCCGGGCGGTGGCAGTGCCGAACGGGCTCCGCCCACCGGCTGGTCGCTCCGAGGTCACGATGGCCGGGCTCGCTGCCTCCCCTTCCGGCCACGACGGTATATGAGACATATGAGACTGTCAATACACTTATGAGTGCTAGTGTCTCATCCGTGACATCGACGGAGCTTTCGCAGCACCTGCTCGACCGGCACCCGCTCGACATCGAACCCGGCAGTGTCGACGAGCGACTGGTGCACGCCACGCTCAGGTGTGTGGCGCGCTGGGGGACGGCCAAGACCAGCCTGGCCGACATCGCCGACGAGGCCGGCGTCAGCCGGGCCACGCTGTACCGGACGTTCCGGGAAGGGAAGGAAGGCCTGCTGCTGCGGGCCGCGACCCTGGAGATCAACCGCTTCTTCGACGACCTCGCCGAGCGGTTCTCGTCGGCGGCGACGCTCGAGGACGTGATCGTCCGCGGCATGTCGTCCGCCGGCAAGGCGATCATCGAGCGCCGTGCGCTCCTGCCGCTCATGACCCACTTCTTCGACCCGCAGACGGCGGAGCGCGAGGCGGGGCTGCGGGTGCTCCAGCACCTGGTCATCGAGTGCGCGGCGCCGCACATGGAGCGCTTCCTCGAGCCCGAGCGCGCCCGGGCAACGGCCGACCTGCTCGCGCGGCTCGTCCTCACCTTCGTGCTGCTGCCGTCGGACGAGATGGACGTCACCGACGAGGACCAGGTCCGCGGCTACGTTCGCCAGGTCCTCACCCTCCCCGCGACCGGCTTCGCCCGCTGAGCGCCCCGGCCGCCGCAGAGCCGTCGTGCCCACTCGTCGTCCGGGCTCCCCGCAGGCTCGCGGCCCTGTGACGCGAGCACGTGCCACTGCCGGTACCGTCGCTCACCTGCCGTGGGCTGTGCACCGCAGGACCGCGCCGCTCGGGCCGACCTGGACGAAGACGTCGCACTCGACTCCATCTTGGTGATCCTGGTGATCCTGGTGGGGTGCCGGGCTCCGAGCTCGGTCGGCTGTTCTGCCCCAGAGACAGCAACTCCGCCAGCCGGTCGCAGCGGGCGGGCAGGCGGGCGAACAGCCTGCTGGCGATCCCGTTGGGGTCGTCGGTTGCACGTGTCGCCATGGTGCCTCCGGTCAGGGGGCATCGTCATCGGACGCCGCCAGGAACCGAAAGGGAGGGTCGACTGGAATCGACGCCGGGTGCGTCGAGGCTCCGGTGGTGGCCGCCATTTCCGGCCGGCACTTGTGCACGATGCAGCGATGGCTGCTCACCTGGCGAGCGCGCCGTGCACGCGATGGCCAAGGGATCTTCGGAGGGTTGGCTCGTGTGATCGACGCGAACGGTACGCGTATGCGATGGCCGGGGCTCAAGTCGCTCGCCGTGGGTCAGACGTCCGGGCCCGGCTGGGCCCGGACGGATCACCGTTGTCCCGACCCTCTCACCGTTGTCCCGATCCTCCCTCGTGCGCCTGCCGGTGGCTCCGTCGACGGCGGCGTTCGCCAAGACCGAGGAACGCGAGGGCGCCGGTGAGCACCGCCACCACGATGGGCTGCGATCCTGCCCACGGCTTGCCGGTGTGGACGGTGGTGGCCCCGGTGATCGCTGTGGATGGTGCGGCCGGGGTGGGGGATGTGGACGTTGCTGCTTTCACCACGGGAGCCGGCCCGCTGGACTGACTGGCGATGGCTGGCGCCACAACTGTCAGGTGGACCGTGTTGGTGGTGCAGGTGGTCGTGGTGCAGGACGGGGTGTGCTCGTTGGTGAAGGTGGCCGTGTTGGCGATGATCTGTCCGGTGCTGTCCGCGGTGTCGACGGTGACCTCGAAGGTGAGCGTGGCGGTTCCTGGGCTGCTGCCGGTCTGGGCTGCGACGCTCACGCCGATCCAGGTCACCACTCCGCCGCTCTCCGACACTGTGCAGCTGACGATCGCGCCACAGGTTGCCGAACCTGGCAGGTAGGTCGCGCCGGCGGGGACCGTGTCGGACACCGTCACGCCGGATGCAGGTGCCGTGCCGGCGTTGCGAAGTGCCAATGTGTAGGTGACCGTGGAGCCCGGAGGGACAGTCGAGCCCGATGCTGGCACCGAGCTCTTCACCACCGACAGCGCTGGACCACCCGATCCGGACGGGGCGGTCGACGCTACGGTGACGCACTCGCCGGTGTCGGGGCTGCCCGACACGTTCCCCGATGACGCCGTGTAGTTCGTCGCTCCGTCGGGGACGTACACAGCGGAGAAGCAGTAGGTGCCTACTGCCGCCGGTACGAACGCCGGCGATGTCGCCGTCGACGAGCCGGACGTTGCCCGGCTGAGCGAAGCGGACCCCACGGTCGTGCCCGATCCGGTCGGGCAGGGAGCGGCGGCGGATCCCGGTCCGCAGACCGTGAATTCGACCTGACCGGTCGGGGGCCCGACCGTCGGGCTGCCGGTCACCGTGGCGGTGTCTGTGACCGTGCCGCCCAGCGCCATGGTGCCCGGACCGGTGGGCGACGCCGACTGCTGGGTGGACAGGGTGGTGGGCGAAGCCGGCGGGGATGGCGGCGCGGTCGGTGGACTTGTCGCCACCGCGATCTCCTCGTTGGTGCCGCCGCAGGCGGTCGTGACGGGAGCGTTGTTGGCGTCGCCGGGGTAGGTGGCCTGCCAGTAGTAGGTGCCCGCTGCCGGTGGTGTCCAGCCGGCGGACCAGGTCGCGGTGGACACCGCGTGCGAGGTGGAGATGGTGCCCGACCCGGACATGCCGATCACTGCCGTGGTGCAGGTGGGGTCGGAGTACAGCGTGAAGGTGACCGAACCGGTCGGTGATGACGCACCGCTGAACGTGGCGGTGTCCCCGGCTGCAGCGATGGGCGCTCCTGCCACCCCCACCTGGGGTGTTGCCACGGTGGTGATGGTGGGGTGCGCCGCGGCCACCGCGATCTCCTCGTTGGCGCCGCCGCAGGCGGTCGTGACGGGAGCGTTGTTGGCGTCGCCGGGGTAGGTGGCCTGCCAGTAGTAGGTGCCCGCTGCCGGTGGTGTCCAGCCGGCGGACCAGGTCGCGGTGGACACCGCGTGCGAGGTGGAGATGGTGCCCGACCCGGACATGCCGATCACTGCCGTGGTGCAGGTGGGGTCGGAGTACAGCGTGAAGGTGACCGAACCGGTCGGCGCTGGCGTTGTGGTCCCGTGGAACGTCGCGGTGTCACCAGCCGTCAAGGTCGTGCCCGACGTTCCTGCCGTGGGGCTCGCCACGGTGGTGATGGTGGGGCTCACCGGGCTCACCACGATCTCCTCGTTGGCGTCACGGCAGGGGGTGGTGTACCCGGAGTAGGTGGCCTGCCAGTAGTAGGTGCCTGCTGCCGGTGGTGTCCAGCCGGCGGACCAGGTCGCGGTGGACACCGCGTGCGAGGTGGAGATGGTGCCCGACCCGGACATGCCGGTCACTGCCGTGGTGCAGGTGGGGTCGGAGTACAGCGTGAACGTCACCGAACCGGTCGGTGGCGTTCCGGGTGACCCGGTGACGGTGGCCGTGTCCCCGGCGACGATCGGTGTTCCGACGGTGCCGGTGGTCGGGCTGGCCACGGTAGTGACCTTGGGCGCGGTGGCGCTGATGGCGATCTCCTCGTTGGTGCCGCCGCAGGCGGTCGTGACGGGAGCGTTGTTGGCGTCGCCGGGGTAGGTGGCCTGCCAGTAGTAGGTGCCCGCTGCCGGTGGTGTCCAGCCGGCGGACCAGGTCGCGGTGGACACCGCGTGCGAGGTGGAGATGGTGCCCGACCCGGACATGCCGATCACTGCCGTGGTGCAGGTGGGGTCGGAGTACAGCGTGAAGGTGACCGAACCGGTCGGTGATGACGCACCGCTGAACGTGGCGGTGTCCCCGGCTGCAGCGATGGGCGCTCCTGCCACCCCCACCTGGGGTGTTGCCACGGTGGTGATGGTGGGGTGCGCCGCGGCCACCGCGATCTCCTCGTTGGCGCCGCCGCAGGCGGTCGTGACGGGAGCGTTGTTGGCGTCGCCGGGGTAGGTGGCCTGCCAGTAGTAGGTGCCCGCTGCCGGTGGTGTCCAGCCGGCGGACCAGGTCGCGGTGGACACCGCGTGCGAGGTGGAGATGGTGCCCGACCCGGACATGCCGATCACTGCCGTGGTGCAGGTGGGGTCGGAGTACAGCGTGAAGGTGACCGAACCGGTCGG
>JAKAYQ010000135.1:2414-8593 GCA_021826725.1 Actinomycetes bacterium | reverse complement strand
GATCTCGTCGGCCGTCGCTGTCATGGCGACCATCGGCTGGTTCAGCGGCTTGCCGCCCATCGACCCGAAGAACCCGGCGTCGCCGAAGGCGAAGATGCCGCCGTCCGACGCGACGAGCCAGTAGCCGCCACCGCCGGGTGCCGCCGCCATGCCGACGATCGGCTGGTTCAGCGGCTTGCCGCCCATCGACCCGAAGAACCCGGCGTCGCCGAAGGCGAACACGCCGCCGTCCGAACCGACCGTCCAGTAGCCACCGCCGCCTGGGGTGGCTGCGGAGCCGACGATGTCCGTGACGTGCACGTGCGCGCCGGGCAACGACCCGAGGTAGCGGGCCGAGCCGAAGTCGAACACGCCGCCGTCGGCTGCGACCATGCGGTAGCCGCTGGAGCCCCCACCGGCAGCCCGCAGCGGAACCACGGTGAACCGGTCGGCAGGCGACGTGGCGCTGGTGCCGGACCCGGTGGTCACCGTCACGTCCACGGTGCCCACGACGCCGGCCGGCACGGTGGCGGTGACCTCGGTGGCGGACACCACGGTGTAGCTCGCGGCGGCCAGCGCGCCGAAGTCGACGGCAGTCGTCCCGGTGAACCCGCTGCCGTCGACGGTCACGACCGTGCCGGGGATGCCCGTTCCCGGAGACACCGACGTCACCGACGGCCCCGACCCGGTCCCCGACCCGCCTGCCGCAGTAGCGCCGTAGGTGAACTGGTCGACTGACGAGGTCCCGCTGGTGCCGACCGAGGTGGTTACGGTGACGTCGACGGTGCCGGTGCCCGCCGGGGAGACCACGGTGCAGGAGACCGACGTCACGCAGTCGACCGACGTTCCCGGGTTGCCTGGGCCGAAGTCGATGGTGGTGGTGCCCGCACCGGTCGAGAAGTTGTCGCCGGTGACCGTCACCGCGGTGCCGCCGGCCGAAGGTCCGGTGGACGGAGACACACCGGTGACCACCGGCGTCGTCGACGGCGGCCCCACCGGAACACCACCACCACCACCGCCGCCACCCGTGGTGTAGGTGAAGTGGTCGGCCGGGGGGTTGGGCCGGCTGGTGAGCGCCGCCACGGTGGCGGTCACGTCGACCGTGCCGCTCCCCTTGGGCGTGGTGGCGCTGCACGACGTCACGGTCGCGCACGTCACGGCGGTGGCAGCGCTGCCGGCGCCGAAGTCGAAGGCGGTGGCACCTGCCGCCGTGGAGAACCCGGTTCCGGTGATGGTCACGTGGGTGCCACCGGCCGGCACGCCGCTCGACGGGCTGACGGCGGTCACCGTCGGAAGGTAGGTGAACCGGTCACCGGCGACCGTCGGGCTGATCTGCCCGCCGACGGTTGCGGTCACGTCGACGGTGCCGGTCCCGGCGGGGACCGTCGCTGTGCACGAGGTGGTGGTGCGGCACGTGACGGTGGTCGACTTCGCCGGGGTGCTCCCGAAGTCGAGCACGGTTGCCCCGGCCACCGTGGAGAAGCCGGTGCCGGTGATGGTGACCGTGTCCCCAGCGTCGCCGACGTCGCTCGTCGACACCGCGTCGGTGACGGCGGTGATCGTCGGATAGACGGCAACAGGCTGCGACTGCATGGCCTGAGGGCCACCGTCACGGGACATGGTCTGGCCGGTGAACACATGGGTGGTCGACGTCCCCGCCGTGTCCGTCAGCGTCACCGACGCCGTGTAGCTGCCGGCCACCGTGTAGACGTGCGTGATCTGCGCATCGGCAGAGGTCGCCGCCACACCCGGCGTGCCCGTGGTGACAACCGGGGTGCCGTCACCGAAGTTCCATGCGTAGGTGGCGACGGGCGACGACGGGTTGGACGACGCCAGCGCCCCGAAGTCGACCGTCGTACCGGCCGCCACCGGGCTGGTGGGAGCCTGCAGCCTCGCGATCGGAGCCAGGTCCGCAGTGATGGCGATGGCTGTGGGGCCCGTCCCGGTCGGCATCACCTCCGGCGTGCCGGCCTTCGGCCCGCCGGCACCGAGGGAGAATGGGACCACCACGTCGACGGACGTGCCGCCAGCGCCGGTGGCGGTGCCCACGGCGTAGGCGGCGGTGCCGTCGGGGGTGACGGCCACGCCGGTGAGCTTGGTGACGGTGTAGGTCTGGCTACCGACGGTGACGCTTCCTGCCGCCACCGATGGGCCGGCGGTCACGCCCCCGGCGGTGAGCGCCAGCGGGGTCAAGGATGCCGGGTCGCCGTTGCTCGGCGCGTCGACGACGTAGCCGGCGGTCCCACCGGGGTTGACGGCCACGGCGTCGGGGTGGTCCATCGGCCCTCCGACTGCAACGGTCGTCCCCGGCTGGGGGGTCGGCCCGGAGATGGCCACCGGCGTGACGCCGCCTGTGGCGCCGGCCGCTCCGCCGTCCACGACGTAGGCGGTGGCGCCGTCGGGGTTGACCGCGATGGCGTCGGGCGCCGGGAACTGCCCGGCTGCCCCTACCGGTGTGCCGACCTGCCCATTGCTCAGGTCGATGGGTGTGACGGTGTCGTTGGTGCCGTCGGTGACATACGCCGCAGCACCCGACGGGACGACGGCGATGGCGTTCAGGTCCGCACCCGCAGCTGACGGCACCGGGATCTGCGTGGTGCTGCCGGTCGCCAGGGTGACGTCGGTCACCGTGCTGTCGGCCCCGTCGACCACATAGGCGCTCGAGCCATTCGGGGTGACCGCGACCGCATCGGGCCCCTGCCCGACGGGGATCCAGTCCGCGGGGGAGCTGGCGACCCCGGTCTGCATGTCGATGGGCACGAGCTCGTTGGTGGCGGTGTCGACGACGTAGGCAGTGTGCCCACGCGGGCCGATGGCGAGCGCCGTCGGGTCGGCGCCAGTCGGGATGGGACCGCTCCCCACCGGGATCGGCGTCCCCGCCGTGGCGCTCGGCGTGGCCGGGTCCAGGGTGTAGGGCACGGCGTCACCGGCGGTGCCGCCGGTGACGAGCGCTTCGGTCGGCCGGCCCGCCAGCGGCGCGGCGATGGCCACCGGCTGGGTCACGGTGGCCGACGGCCCGCCGTCGAGGCTGACGGTCTGGCCTGTGTACGCAACGGTGGTGGACGTGCCGAGCGCATCGGTGACGGTCAGGGTCACCTGGTAGACGCCGGGGGTGGCGTACTGGTGGGTGGTCGTCGCGGTGGGCACCGTCACCGGTGGGGTGCCGTCGCCGAAGTCCCACGTGTAGCTGAGCGCCCCGCCGGGCGGCACGGTGTGAGATGCCGACGCGTCGAAGGCGGTCGGGCTGGTGGTGGTCCCGGGCGTGTCGGTGAATGCAGCCACCGGGGCCTGGTCGGGCGTGACAGCCAGGGTGTCGGGCCCGGGGGCGGTGGGGATGGTGGCGGTCTGCGTCGGTGTCGCCGCTCCGACGTCGACCACCGACACCTCGCTCGAGTACTGGTCGGCCACGTAGGCGGCCAGCCCGTTGACGGTGGCGGCGACGGCTACCGCCACCGGGTGCTTGCCGACCGCCACCGGGCTGCCCGCCGTGTCGCTGGCGACGGCGAACGGGACCAGCACGTTGTTGCTGGCATCGGTGATCCAGGCAGTGGCGCCGCCGGGCGTGACGGCGATTCCCCATGGCGCGGGTGGGTTGGCGGTGCCGGCAGGCTCCAGCGGGACGTTGCGCACGGTGCCGGCGGCCAGGTTCACGTCACTCACCATGCCGTTGCCGGAGTCGGCAACCAGCAGGTGCTGGCCGTCCGGGGTGACGGCCAGTCCGGTGGGGCGGCTGCCGGCGGGCAGTGCGATGGGCGATCCGACCGTGTCGTTGTTGTTCAGCTCGATGGGCACGACGGTGCTGGTGCCGTAGTCCGCCACCCAGGCAGTGGCGCCGTCGGGGGTGATGGCGATCGCATCGGGCTCGCTGCCAGCAGGCAGGACCAAGGGAGTGTTCGTCACCTTGGGCGCGCTGCTGCCGGTCAGGACGATCTCGCTGACCGTGCTCTCCGCAGAGTTGGCCACGTAGGCGGCGGTGCCGCCGGGCGTGACGGCCACCGCCTCGGGCTCGGTGTTGGCGTCCGCCGGGCACGAGCCGACGGGCAGGCACAGGTTGGTGCCGGTCGACAGCGTGGACGCGCCGATGTTCACCGGGGTGACGGTGCCCGATTCGAAGTTGCCGACGTAGGCAGTGCTGCCGCTTGGGGTGACGGCCATCGTCCACGGTTCACCGCCGACGCCCACGCCGCCGGCCGGGCCGACTGCCGACCCCGTGCTGGTGGTGAAGCCCTGCACCACCCCGCTGGCGGAGCCGCCCTGAGGGCTCAGCGAAGGGGCGGAGCCGACCAGCAGGGTCGGGTCGGGACCGGCGGGCGGCCCGCCCGCGGCCACGGCGGTGCCGGCGGTGCCGGCAACCAGCCCGGCGACCGCCATGGGCACGACGACGAGGGCGGCCGAAGCTGCCTGGGCGAGGCGGTGGCGCCGACGCGCCGGCGCAGCGGTCACCCGCTGGCGCTGCAGTGCCTGTCGCTGTGGCTGTCCGTGCATGTCAGCTCCTCGTCACGTGCCCAGGGGGCACAACTGCCGGTGGTACGTGGTGTCGTGCGGTGGGCAGGGCCCGTGGTGCAGCCGGCACGGCAGGTGCCCGTGATCCGGCGGGTGCAGCGGGAACGGCCGGCACGGCACATGCCCGTGATCCGGCGGGTGCAGCGGGAACGGCCGGCACGGCACATGCCCGTGATCCGGCGGGTGCAGCGGGAACGGCCGGCACGGCACATGCCCGTGATCCGGCGGGTGCATCGGGAACGGCCGGCACGGCACATGCCCGTGATCCGGCGGGTCCAGCGGGTGCGGCTTCACGATCGGGTGTGGCTGCAGCACCTCCTGCGAACGCCGCACCCGGCGCGCTCGGCTCGCCCTGCGTGCCCTGGGCCGGTCGGTGCTCAGCGAGCCGCGCTGGGATGGCTCGGGTCGGCCAGCGACCGGGCCAGCTCGGCCATGAGCTCGAGCCAGCCGACGAAGGCGACGCTGCGCCCGTCGTCGCTCTCGACGACGCCAGCCGGGCGGCCGCCGGGATCGGTGGTGAGGACCACCTGGATGTGCACCGGGGGCGAGGCCGGGCCGGAGCCGGCCCCAGCCGCTGGTCCCGGGATGTCGGAGCGGCGCACGGCGCCTCCTGGGTGCCATGGGCGCACGGCGCCTCCTGGGTGCCATGGGCGCACGGCGCCCATCCGGGCAGGCATGTCCGAGCGATCCGCAGCGTACGGGGGGGCCGGCATGCCCGAGGGACTCGGCGAGCCCGGGCGGTCACCGACCGACGCTGGATGGCGGTGGTCCAGGTGCGCCCCGGTGCAGCCGGTGGCGCCGGCCGGGCGGGCGTCGTCACGACCCGACCGCCTGCAGGTAGGCCTGGTGGTAGTCGGCGTAGGCCGCCTTGTCGTTGCCCGACGACAACGCCGCATCTGCGAGGGTCAGGAACTGCTCGGCAGCGGCATTCACCGGTGCGCCGGCGGCCAGGCGGGCCTGCACCGCGCCGCGGACGACCTCCTGCACGCCGATGGGGGTGGAGTCGAGGTTGCCGCCCACCGATGCCGGCAGCTCGAAGGCCAGGTTCGCCACGGCGGACATCGGAGCGCTGAGCGCCTGCTCGATGGCCAGGGTGAGCTGCGCGTCCATCGTCTGCTGCAGCACGCCGAGCTGCTGGGAGACGGTGTTGATGCTGGTCTCGACGTGGTCGAGCGTTCCTTGGACGAGCGTCAGGAGGTCGTAGACGTTGACGGTGGTGTTGTCGATGTTGGCCAGGAACCCGTCGCGGTTGGCCGTGTCACAGTCGTTGGCCACCGCCTGCACGTAGTTGAAGGTGTCGAGCGTGATCACGCCGGCGAGCTGGATGGCCTCGGCGATGTACTTGGCCGGGTCGGGGATGCTGGTGCCCTCGCCGGCGATGATGACGGTGATCGTGCTGGGTACGTCCTGGGCCACGTTCGCGGCCACGTCGGTGGTGAGCTGGGCGGCGAAGATGGCGCTGTCGCCCGGGGCGACCGACGGCCCGCCCGGCGCGCCCGGCGGGCACGACGTCGGCGTGTAGGCACCCACCGGCGAGGACGGCACGTACGCCGCCGGTGGGGCGGGAAAGCTCCCGACGGGGTCCGGCGGGGGAAAGGCCCCCGACGCGGTCGTCCCCGAGACCGCGTGGGCGGCCAGCGGCTGACCCGACGCTGCTGCGCTGGATCCCGACGCTGCCTGCGGCACGGTCCCCGAGG
>JAKAYQ010000135.1:0-2404 GCA_021826725.1 Actinomycetes bacterium | reverse complement strand
AACCCGACGTGCTCGACGAACCCGACGTGCTCGACGAACCCGAACCGGTCGAGACGGCACCGGTCGTGGAGGCCGCCATCCGACGGACGTCGGCCACCACCGTGGCCCACCGTGAGCTCCGGTGGACCGCCCGGTACAGCACGGTGAGCTCGGTGGGTGTCAGGCCGGCGACGTCCTTGGCGAACTGGGTCGCGGACGGGAGCTGCCCGGAGCTCACAAGCTGGGCGGGATCCCGCGTGTCCAGGATGCCGACCGCCTGCACCAGGCCGCCGTAGACGCCGTCCACCTGGGTGGCGAACCCAGCCGGCACAGAGACGGCGGCGGCCGGCTTCCGGGCCGACGCGGTCTGGGCTGTCACCTGGCGGGAGGGTGTGGCGCCATGGCCCGGCGCGGTGCCGGCGGTCCTGCCGTGCGCGCCGGCCGACCCCGAAGACGTTTTCGCCCCAGGCGAGCCGGTGGTGGGCCCGGCGACGGCGACGGCTGCCACGACGACGGCGGCCATGGCGCAGGCAGCCACGCCGGCGGGCGCGAGCCTGCGGCGGTAGCGCCCACGGGTCTCGGGCATGGGCTGCACCTCGAAGTGGTCGGAGGGCTGCATCACTGGGCCGCCTGCTGGAAGGCGTTCTGGAAGTCGGCGTACGCCTGCTGGTCGTTGCCAGCGGACAGTGCTGCGTTCGCCATGGACAGGAACTGGCCCGCTGCCGCGTTGACGGGCACCCCGGCGGCTTTGGCCTCGTTCAGGGTGGTGGTCACCACCTCCTGCACGCCGATGGGGGTGGAGTCGAGGTTGCCGCCCAGCGATGCCGGAAGTTCGTAGGCGACGTTGGGCGTGGAGCCCAGCGGGGCGGTGAGCGCCTGCTCGATGCCGAGCACCAGCTGCTCGTCGGCCGTCTGCTGGAGCACGCCGACCTGACCTGCAATGGTGTTGACGCTGTTCTCGACGTTGGCGAGCGTGCTCTGCACCAAAGCCAGCAGGTTGTAGACGTTGACGGTGGTGTTGTCGATGTTGGCCAGGAACCCGTCGCGGTTGGCGGTGTCACAGTCGCTGGCCACCGCCTGCACGTAGTTGAACGTGTCGAGCGTGATCACGCCGGCGAGCTGAATGGCCTCGGCGATGTACTTGGCCGGGTCGGGGATGCTGGTCCCCTCGCCGGCGATGACCACCAGGATCATGTCGGGCACCGCACCGGCGATGCTGGCGGCCACATCGGTGGTGAGCTGGGCGGCGAAGATGGCGCTGTCGCCCGGGGCGACCGACGGCCCGCCCGGCGCGCCCGGCGGGCACGACGTCGGCGTGTAGGCACCCACCGGCGAGGACGGGACGAACGCGGCTGGCGGCGCCGGAAAGCTCCCTATGGGCGGCGGCGGGGGGAACGACGAGGCCGTCGCCTGATGCGCCGACAGCCTGAGCTGGGGAACGGCCTGCTGCGCCAGGACCGGCGACGTCGCGGCCTGCCGGATGTGGGCGCTCGGGCTCTGGAGCTCGGTTATCAGCTGCTGGTACTTGGCCGGCAGGGTCGCCCACTGCGGGTTCTTCTGGGTGGCCTGGTAGAGCTCGTCGAGCGCCAGGGGCGTCAGGTTGGCCATCGACTGCGCAAAGCTGGTCTGGCTCGGCATCTGGGACACCGTGCCGATCGACCCGCCGCTGTTCTGCTGCAGCAGCTCGTTGGCCTGGTAGATCTCGTCGTACAGCCCGGTGACCTGGCCGGCGAACCCTGCGGGTGCCGCCGGCAGAGACGACGGGGAGGTCGGGGTGGTCCCGGCGGTGGCCGACGCGTTCGCCGCCGACGGCCCACCGGTGCCGGGAACGGCCCCGGTGACGACAAGCGCCCCGACCGCACCGGCGACCACCAGCGTGGCGACGGGCAGCCCGCGGCGGCGCCTGCGGACGTGGACGCCCCGCCGAGGCCGGCCTGCCGCTGTGGTGCGCCGCGCGCCTGTGACGGCGTGGTGCGGCCGGGCTTCCGCCGGGCCGGGCTGCGGGTCTGTCGTCGCGCCCGGGCCTCCTGCAGGTGTGCTGTCCACGTCGGTCCTTCAGCTCGCGGCGGTGTCGATGGTGACGATGGGCTGGTCGAGCCGCTGGGCACCGGCGGATCCGTCGAACGGGGCGTTCCCGAAGGCGAAAAGGCCCCCGTCGGCCGCCACCAGCCAGTAGCCCCCGGTGCCGAACCCAGCCATCGCGACGATCGGCTGGTTCAACGGCCGTCCACCCATGGAGCCGAAGTAGCCGGCGTCACCGAAGGCGAAGATGCCGCCGTCCCGAGCGACCAGCCAGTAACCGCCGCCGCCGGTGACCGCCGCCATCCCGACGATCGGCTGGTTCAGCGGCTCGCCGCCCATCGATCCGAGGAAGGTGGCGTCGCCGAAGGCGAACACCCCGCCGTCGCCGGCCACCAGCCAGTAG
>JAKAYQ010000008.1:9866-37678 GCA_021826725.1 Actinomycetes bacterium | reverse complement strand
GTCTTCTCTTCCACTCTTTTTCGTGCCCAATCCCCAATCACAGGGATCGAACCGGCCCACTCCGGGAACCACACCACCGAGACCTGGGAACGCCACCGCGGTGGCCGCGGCCATCGTCGAGGGTGCCACCAGCCGCGGTGCGAGCAGCTCGGCTGCCAGCACGAGCAGGTCGTCGAGCGAGCCGACCATGCCGGCGGCAGGTGACGCGCCGGGCGGCAGCACCGTGGCAGTCAGGCCCAGCGGGTCGGTCACGCCGTCGCGCAGGTACTCCCCGAAGGGCATGCCCGATCGCTCGGCCAGCACCTCGGCCAGCACCTCGAACCCCGCGTTCGAGTAGATGCGGCGACGCCCGGGCTGGCTCAGCACGGCGCTGCCGTCGGGCGCGAGCCCCGAGGCGTGGGCCAGCAGGTGCCGGATGGTGCTCCCCGGCGGCCCCGCCGGTTCGTCGAGGTCGAGCGTCCCCTCCTCCACCGCGACCAGCACGGCGAGCGCCACGACAGGTTTGGACAGCGACGCCCACGGCTGCACCAGGGTGTGCTCGCCGTGCCGGGCGGCCACGGTCACCCGGCCGGCGCGGTCGGCGACCACGACACCGGCGGCGACGTGCGGCGCCGGCCACGCCGCGGCTGCCCGCACGACGGAGTCGAGAGATCCGGCGAGCGGGTCGTCCACGGTCACAGGGGCAGCGCGGGCGCCTGCGCCCAGGTCGGCCTCAGCGCAAGCGTCACGACTCCAGGAACCGCCGGATCCCGATCGCCGAGCCCGCAGCCCCGATCACCACGCCGATCATGCCGACCAGGATGGCCGTGGTGGCGACGTCACCGGCCGGCGTGCGCATGCGGTAGAGCAGCGACGAGGCGTTGTGCCCGGCGAAGTGGTCGAGCACCACGTGCAGGGCCACCGTCACCAGCACCGCCACCAGAGCGCCGGCCAAGCCCTGGACGATCCCCTCGAACATGAACGGGATGCGGATGAACCAGTTGGTGGCACCGACGAGCCGCATCACCGACACCTCGCGCCGCCGGGCGAAGATCGCCAGCCGGATCGTGTTGAGGATGAGCACCGCAGCGGACAGCAGCAGGATCACGGCCAGGACCAAGAAGACGGCGTCGAGCACGTGCACGACGGTCTCCATCGTCCGGATCTGCTTCTGCGGGTACTGCACCTCCGCCACCCCGGGGAAGCCGTTGAACTGGCGGGCAACGGCCTGCGCTTCCGACGGCTGGCTCAGCACGCACCGCCACGACGCCGGCGTCGAGGCCACGGTCAACACCGATGCAGCGCTCGGGTCGAGCAGCCGCTGCGCCTCGCCCAGGTCGTACGCCTGGTCCCGGTACAGGCAGCTCTTCACGTAGGGCAGCTGCACCAGCTGCTGGTAGATGGTGTGCTGCTGCGCGGTCGGCACTGTCGGCGCCGACGGCGCCGCGTCAAGGAAGACCAGGACGTTGACGCCGTTCTGCCACTGGGTGGTGGCCTGGGCGACCCCCTGGCGCAGCAGCAGCGACACGCCCACGAGCGACAGCGACACCGCCACCGTGAGCACGGCAGCGACGGTCATGAGCCGGTTGCGCCACAGGTTGGTGGCGGTCTCGCGGGTCACGTACTCGACGGAAACTGCCATGGTTCAGGGATCCTCGTGATCTCGTCGGGTACCGGTCTCGTCAGGTCCGGGCGCTCCCGGTGCCGGTGGGGTCAGGGGCGCGCCGTCAGGTGCCGTAGCCGTACACGCCACGTTCCTGGTCCCGGACCAGCTCGCCGCGGTGCAGCTCGACGACGCGCCGGCGCATCTGGTCCACGATGCCGGCGTCGTGCGTGGCGATCACCACCGTGGTACCCGTCCGGTTGATCCGGTCGAGCAGTCGCATGATCCCCTGGCTGGTGGCCGGGTCGAGATTGCCCGTGGGCTCGTCCGCGATGAGCAGCAGGGGCCGGTTGACGAACGCCCGGGCCACGGCCACCCGCTGCTGCTCCCCGCCGGACAGCTCGCCGGGGAGGCTGTCACGCTTGCCGGCCAAGCCCACCAGGTCGAGCACCTGCGGAACCTGGCCTTCGATCACATGCCGGGGGCGGCCGATGACCTCGAGGGCGAAGGCGACGTTCTCGAAGACGGTCCTGTTCGGCAGCAGCCGGAAGTCCTGGAACACACAGCCGATGTTGCGCCGGAGGTACGGGATCCTCCACGGGCTCAAGTGGGCGATCTCGCGACCGGCGACCCAGATCCGACCCTGGTCCGGCGTCTCCTCGCGGAGCAACAAGCGGATGAAGGTCGTCTTCCCCGAACCCGAGGGCCCGACCAGGAACACGAACTCGCCCTTGTCGATGTCGATCGACACGTCCTGGAGTGCGACGGTGCCGGCCTTGTAGGTCTTGGTGACGTTCTCGAAGCGGATCATGGTGGTATCGGCTCGGAACGGCGCTCTGCCGGAACGGTCGCCCGGCGCGTTGCACACGGCCGCGGACGACGATAGCAGGCGGGCCGGCTCACGTCACCGACCCCCCGACCGACCGCGCCCGACACATCCACACGCCGCGGTCTCGGCCGGGCTCGGCGGCGTTGCCATCACCGGCATGGCGCTCGACGTCGCCGGCAGATCGCCGGCCACCCGGTGGACGATCACGCGGCCGCACCGCGCCGGCGGCGCAGCTCGGCTTCGATGAACCGGTCGATGTCCCCGTCCAAGACCGCGTCCACGTTCCCCGTCTCGACGTCGGTCCGCAGATCCTTGACCAGCTGGTACGGCGCCAGCACGTAGTTGCGGGTCTGGTTTCCCCAGGCGACGTCGACCTTGGGACCCGACAGGGACTCGAGCTCGGCCCGGCGCTCCGCCTCGCGCATCGCGGCCAGCTTGGACAGCAGGATCTGCATGGCCCGGGCCTTGTTCTGGTGCTGGCTCCGCTCGTTCTGACAGGCGACCACCGTCCCGGTGGGCAGGTGGGTGATGCGCACGGCCGAGTCCGTCTTGTTGACGTGCTGGCCGCCGGCCCCCGACGAGCGGTAGGTGTCGATGCGCAGGTCCTTGTCGTCGACGTCTACGTCGCCCCCGGCGTCCTCCACGAGCGGGATCACGTCCAGCGAGGCGAAGCTCGTCTGCCGCCGGTGCTGCGCGTCGAACGGCGAGATCCGCACCAGACGGTGCACCCCCCGCTCCGCTGTGAGCAGTCCGTAGGCGAAGCGGCCCTTCACGATGCACGTGGCGGACATGAGCCCCGCCTCCTGCCCGGCAGTTGCCTCGTCGACCTCGATATCGAACCCGCGTCGCTCCGCCCACCGCGTGTACATGCGGAGGAGGATCTCGCACCAGTCCTGCGCGTCGGTGCCGCCGGCCCCGGCATGCAGCTCGACGATGGCGTCGCTGTCGTCGTACTCGCCTGTGAACAGCGAGCGCAGCTCGAGCTCGTCGAGCGTGGCTCCGATAGCGTCCAACGTCGCGACCAGCTCGCCGACGAGCGCCACATCCTCCTCCTCGGCCAGCAGCTCCTGCAGCACCCCGGCGTCGGCCAGCGAGGATTGCAGCCGATCGACGCTCTCCACGTCGTCGGACACCCGGCCCAGCTCCGAGGTCACGCTCCGGGCCCGCTCCGGGTCGTCCCACAGGTCGGGGCGCGACGCTTCGTCCTGGAGCTCGTCACGCCGGGACAGCAGCCGGTCGTAGCCGAGGTACTGGCGAGCCTCGCCCAACCGTCGCTCGAGCGCCGCCAGCTCGCTGCCGACGTCGCGGCCCTCGCCCCCGTCCGCCGCCGCCACCTGGCTCACGAGCAGCCAGGCGTGCGAGCGCGCGCACACCGACCCCGCACCGCTGGCTGCGAACACCGGCCCAGCACCTCAGACCGCGCCATGGCACACCTTGTACTTCTTGCCGCTCCCGCACCAGCACGGGTCGTTCCGACCCACCTTCGGGCCGGAACGGACGGTCGACGGCGCCGCGGCAGGCACGCCCGCTCGCCCCGCTGCCGCCCGGGTGGCCGCCGCCAAGTCCTGCTGCCCGGTCCCGACCCCGGCCACTGCACCTGCAGCCAGGTCGCCCCGGGTCGGAGGAGCGCCCGACGCACCGGCGCGTGGCGCCGGGCCCTGCGGAGGATCGCCTGCCGCCAACGCCACCTCTGCCGGGTCCGACAGCAGGGAGGCGCCGAGCGCCTGGAGCACGCCGCCACCGCCGACGGGGTCCTCGGCCGCCTGGAAGTTCGCCAGGGAGAAGTCGGGTTGGACGAGGGGCTCGGCCATGACCTGCACGTGCAGCACGTACCGGAGGTAGTCGTCTTCGATCGACTCCATCATCCGGCCGAACATGTCGAACCCTTCGGCTTGCCATGCCACCAGCGGGTCCTGCTGGCCCATGGCCCGGAGGTTGATCCCCTCGCGCAGGTAGTCCATCTCCGCCAGGTGGTCACGCCAGCGCTGGTCGATGATCTGCAGCATCACCTCGCGCTCGACCTGGCGCGCTTCGTCGACGCCGCCGGGGAAGACCTCGTCACGCCCACGGTAGTGATCGAGAGCTTCGGCCAGCACGCTCTCGGCCACCTGCTCGACCGTCGACGCGTCGGCCAGGTCCTCGGCCGTGAACTGCGTCGGGTAGTACTGCTCGAGCTCGGTCACGAGCCCGTCGAGGTCCCAGTTCTCCGGGTAGGCATCGGGACAGGCCGACCGGACCACCGCGTCGACGGCGGACTCCAGCAGCTCCTCGGTGCGCTCCTGCAGGTCCTCGCCGTCGATCACCTGCAGCCGCCGCTCGTAGATCACCTTGCGCTGCTTGTCGAGGACCTCGTCGTACTTCAGCACGTCCTTGCGGATCTCCGCGTTGCGGCCCTCGACCGTGCTCTGCGCCCGTTCGATGGCACGGCTCACCATCTTCGCCTCGATCGGCACATCGTCGGGCAGGGCCCGCCCCATCACCCACTGCATGGCGTTGGTGGCGAACAGCCGCATCAGGTCGTCCTCGAGCGACAGGAAGAAGCGGCTCTCCCCGGGGTCGCCCTGGCGGCCGGCCCGACCCCGGAGCTGGTTGTCGATGCGGCGGCTCTCGTGACGCTCGCTGCCCAGCACATACAGGCCGCCCAGCTCGCGGACCCGGTCGCCGTCCTCGGCGCACTCCTTGGTCAGCTGCTCGAGCTGACGGTGGAGCTCCTGCTGGCCTTCGTCGCTGTCCAGGTCGAGGCCCATGGCCCGGACCTCGCGCTGCGCCAGGCCTTCGGGATTGCCGCCAAGCAGGATGTCGACCCCTCGACCGGCCATGTTGGTGGCCACCGTCACCGCGCCGAGCCGGCCGGCCTGGGCCACCACCTCCGCCTCCGACGCGTGCAGCTTGGCGTTCAGGACCGTGTGCGGGATGCCGCGCCGCTCCAGCAGCCGCGACAGCTGCTCGGACTTGGCCACCGACGCCGTGCCGACCAGGACCGGCTGGCCCAGCTCGTTGCGCTCCACGATGTCCTCGACGACGGCGGCGAACTTGCCCTCCTCCGTCTTGTAGATCAGGTCGGCCTGGTCTGCCCGCACCATGGGCAGGTTGGTGGGGATCGGCACCACCGCGATGTCGTAGGTGTTGGCGAACTCGGCAGCCTCGGTCTCGGCCGTACCGGTCATGCCGGCGAGCTTCTTGTAGAGCCTGAAGTAGTTCTGCAGCGTGATCGTGGCCCAGGTGTGGTTCTCCTCTTTGATCTGCACCCGTTCCTTGGCCTCAACTGCCTGGTGCAGGCCCTCGGACCACCGCCGCCCCTCGAGCGTGCGCCCGGTGAACTCGTCCACGATCTTCACCTCGCCGCCGGCGACCAGGTAGTCCTTGTCCCGGCGGTACAGCTCCTTGGCCCGGAGCGCCTGGGTGAGCTGGTGGAGGTAGTTGATGGACACCAGGTCGTACAGGTTGTCGACGCCGAGCAGACCCTCCACCTTGGCGATCCCCGCCTCGGTGGGCACCACGATCCGCTTCTCCTCGTCGACCTCGTAGTCGTCCTCCGCCACCAGCGAGCGGGCGATCCCGGCGAACTGGTAGTAGAGCTTGGCGGACTCCGCCGCAGGGCCGGAGATGATGAGCGGGGTCCGAGCCTCGTCGATCAGGATGGAGTCGACCTCGTCGATGATGGCGAAGGCATGACCCCGCTGGACCATGGCGTCACGGGAGCGGGCCATGTTGTCGCGGAGGTAGTCGAACCCCAGCTCGGTGTTCGTCCCGTAGGTGATGTCGCTGGCGTACGCGTCCCGCTTGGCGTCGAAGTCGGTGATGTCCGGACCGACCCGGCCGACGGTCACCCCCAACGAGCGGTGCACACGCCCCATCCACTCGGCGTCGCGGCGGGCCAAGTAGTCGTTGACGGTGACGACGTGCACGCCGGTGCCGGCCAAGGCGTTCAGGTAGACGGGCAGGGTGGAGACCAGCGTCTTCCCCTCGCCGGTCTTCATCTCGGCGATCCACCCGAAGTGCAGGGCCATGCCCCCCATCAGCTGCACGTCGTAGTGGCGCTGGCCGAGCACCCGGACCGCCGCCTCCCGAACGGTGGCGAACGCCTCGACCAGGAGGTCGTCGAGCTCCTCCCCGTTGTGAAGCCGCTCGCGGAACAGGACGGTCCGGTGAGCCAGGTCGTCGTCCGACATGGCTTCCATCTCGGGTTCCAGCTCGTTGACCAGGGGCACGAGCTCCGCCAACCTCCGGACCTTCTTGCCCTCCCCGGCCCGCAGGACGCGTGTCAGCACACTCATGGGAGGACGAGCTTACTGCCGCGACGACCCGCGGGGCCCGCATCGCGCCACCCGCTCTCACCCGGCCCCGCCCGGTGGCCGGGCTGCAGCCGGACCGAGAACCGGCACGGTCCCCCGGGCGCCAACGCCGTACGCGCCCGGATCGGGCCCCGCCTGGGTCAGGCGGAGCCGGCGAGCGGGCGGTGGCGCGGGTGGCTTCGGGCCAGCTGCTTGCCCTTCAGCCGCTCGACCTGGTGCTCGAGCTTCTCCACCACCAGGTCGACAGCCGCCGCGAGCTCGCGGGCCGCCGCCTTGGCTCGAACACGGTGCCCGTGACCGACCATCGTCACCTCGCACACGAACGGCAGGCCGGGCTCGTCACGGGCTTCGGCCAGCCGGACCTGCGCCTGCTCCAGCACGGGGGCTCGCCGGCCCACCTTGGCCACCTTGGATCTCGCTATCGCCTGCACGTCCTCGGGGACGACGTCCTTGCATGCGATGACGGCCACGTCCACCTTGCACCTCCTGGCTCGCGCCCTCCGTGCCACTGCGTGGATGTCACTCGCCCCGGCCGGCGGATGCCGCCCCGGACGTCTCCGCCGGCGGTACCGGCGGAGATGGGTCGTGCCCGGCTGACCTGGTCTTTGGCCCCACACTCGCCTGCCGAGAAGGTGCCCGGCCCGGCGCTGGCGACCGCACGCGGCCCAACAGCGCCGGCGGTAGCCGGCTTCGCCTCTTCTCCGCCTGGCGCCGACTGCCGGCACCGCGACGGGCAGGTCTTACCCCTAAGTCGCACCATGCTCGGCAACCAGCTGTTGCCTTACGTGGGTCGTTTCGCCTGCGACTGGCATCGACTTGCAACCACAGACCCGGACACGGCCCATGTCCCGATGCTACGCCCGCTCGCGCCCGCTTGTGGGTCTTCTATGGCCGATCGCGCCGGACCCGGAGGCTCGGCACCGGCCGCCCCGGGACGCGGCACCAGTCGGCGGCAACGCCCAGGGGTCCCCCGCCCGACGGGTTGCGCGATCGCACCGCCGCTCACGCCGGTCGCCGACGGCCGCACCAGCGCGATCGGCGTCACGCCGTGCCCTCCACGCCGGTCGGTGCCGGCCGCGCCAGCGCGATCGGCGTCACGCCGTGCCCTCCACGCCGGTCGGTGCCAGGCCCGTGTCAGTACCGGTAGGCGTCGGGCTTGTAGGGGCCGTCGACGGAGACGCCGATGTAGGCGGCCTGAGACGCGGTGAGCTGGGTCAGGCGCACGCCGAGCGCGTCGAGGTGCAGCCGCGCGACCTTTTCGTCGAGGTGCTTGGGCAGTACGTGGACCTCGGTGCCGTAGCGCTCGGGGTGCGTGAAGAGCTCGACCTGCGCCATGGTCTGGTTGGTGAACGAGTTGGACATCACGAAGCTCGGGTGACCCGTCGCATTCCCCAGGTTCAAGAGCCGCCCCTCCGACAGCACGATCACGGCGTGCCCGTCGGGGAACACCCACTTGTCCACCTGCGGCTTGACCGGCTCGCGGCGCACCCCTGCGATCCGGGCCAGGCCGGCCATGTCGATCTCGTTGTCGAAGTGCCCGATGTTGCCCACGATGGCCTGGTGCTTCATGGCCGCCATGTGCGCGGCGGTGATGACGTCACGGTTGCCGGTGGCGGTCACGAAGATGTCCGCGGTGCCGACCACGTCTTCCAGGGTGGCCACCTGGTAGCCGTCCATGGCCGCCTGCAGGGCGCAGATGGGGTCGATCTCGGTGATCACGACGCGCCCCCCCTGGCCACGCAGCGAGTCCGCGCACCCCTTGCCGACGTCGCCATAGCCGCAGACGACCGCCACCTTGCCGCCGATGAGCACGTCGGTAGCCCGGTTGATCCCGTCCACCAGCGAGTGACGGCAGCCGTACTTGTTGTCGAACTTCGACTTCGTGACCGAGTCGTTCACGTTGATGGCCGGGAAGAGCAGCTCGCCCCGGCGCTGCATCTCGTACAGCCGGTGCACTCCGGTGGTGGTCTCCTCCGTCACGCCGCGGATGCCGCCGGCGATCGACGTCCACCGGTTCGGGTCGTCCTGCAGGCTCTGGGCCAGCACGGCGAAGATCACCGCCTCCTCCTCCGACGACGCCGAGCCCGGGTCGGGGGCGACACCGGCCTTCTCCATGCTGACGCCCTGGTGGACCAGCAGGGTCGCGTCGCCACCGTCGTCGAGGATCATGCTGGGGCCGCCGTCCGGCCACAGCAGGGCCTGGAGCGTGCACCACCAGTACTCCTGGAGGGTCTCACCTTTCCATGCGAAGACCGGCACGCCGGCGGGCTCGGCCACCGAGCCGCCCGGCCCGACGGCCACGGCAGCCGCTGCATGGTCCTGCGTGGAGAAGATGTTGCAGCTCGCCCATCGCACCGTGGCGCCCAGCGCCACCAGCGTCTCGATGAGGACGGCCGTCTGCACGGTCATGTGCAGGGACCCCGTGATCCTTGCCCCGGCCAGGGGCTGTTCGGGGCCGAGCTCGGCCCGCATGGCCATCAGCCCCGGCATCTCGTGCTCGGCCAGCTCGATCTCCCGGCGGCCGAAATCGGCCAGCGACAGGTCCGCCACCTTGAAGGCGGGCCGCTCAGCGGCGCTGCTCATCGGAGCTCCTTTGCTCGTCACATCGGTTCCAGTGGATCCCTACATGATCGTTGTCGCCCGCGGTTCCGGCCGGCGCCGACGCACAGCCCCCACCCGTGGCCCTGAGGCCCCTGGGCGTCCCGAACCAGGCAGCAGCGCCGGTCAACCGGAGCGCAGCCGCCACTTCAAGTCGGTGAGGACGGGTACCGGCCCGGGGTCGACCCCCGCTGCCGCAGCCAGGTGCAGCGACACGAAGTCGCCCACCAAGACCAGGTCGAGCAGCTGGGCGAGGTCGCCGTCCCCCTCGGCCCGGACCGAAACCACGGTGCCCACAGCCTCGCTGAGCAACTCCTCGACCAGCTCGAACCGGCGGGCCACCTGCGGGTGCTCGGCATCGTGGCGGAGGTTGACGAGGCTCATCACCTGGCGGGTGATATCGCCCAGCTGGCCCCAGCCGGCGATCTCGTTGTGGCACAGCTCGGGGTGCACGGCAGCGAACGCCGGCGTCTTGGCGTTCTCGTTGATCTGCGCCCGCCACCGCGTGGTCGCCGCCGCCCCCACGGCCTGGGCCCCGTGGAGCAGCGGGATCGTGCGGCCGATCCGGTCCGCGATCGCGGCTGCCGTGCTGCGGGGCCTGACCAGCTGGTCCCGACGCCGCCGGAGCTGCTCGACCGCCAGCCGGAGCCACTCGTCGGCGCCGGGGAAGAGGCCCATCTCCGCCAGCACCACCAGGGGAGGCACCGCCATGGCACCCAGAGCAGCACGGGGTTGGGGGATGGACTCGGGCACGGCGATGGTCGGCGCGCCCCAGTCCGCGGCCAGCCGGCCCAGCTCGCCACCCGTGGTGACGATCACGAGATCGGCGCCGGCCTCGTACGCCTCCCCCGCCGCCTCGACCGTCTCCTCGGTATCCCCCGAGAACGACACCGCGAACACAAGCGAGCCGCGTCCCACGAACTCCGGGGCGTCGTAGGACTTGGCCACCGTCACCGGCACCGGCAGGAACGGTCCGGCCACGGCGACCATGACGTCACCGGCGATGCCGCTCCCGCCCATACCGAGGAGCACGACGTTCTCCACGTACGCTCGGTCGGGCAACCCGGCGAGGCCCCTGGCGGCGGCGGCCGCCGCTTCCACCTGCTCGGGCAACCCGGCCGCGGCGTCGAACATGCCGAGCGTGTCGAGCACCCCGTCGGCAGCCGGGACAGCCCTCACCGCTCGCCTCCGGCCGCATCCCCGGCACCCATCGTCGACGGGATGCCCTCGGCCGCCGCCCTGGCCATCAGGCGCTCGTGCTCGGCGACGTCGACTGCCGTCGCCTCGTCGACCAGCATCACCGGGATGCCGTCACGGACCGCATAGCTCCGGCGCAGGCGCGGGTTGTAGAGGCGCTGCTCGTCGGCGAAGTACAGCAGGGGACCTTTGTCCTCGGGGCAGGCCAGCACGTCGAGGAGCATCGGGTCGAGTGTCATCGGGGCCGTCCTTCGTGTCGCGCCTGGCCGGCGTGTCGTGCCTGGCCGTCGTATCCAACCTGGCCGTCGTATCCAACCTGGCCGTCGTATCCAACCTGGCCGTCGTGTCGTATCTGGCCGTCGTTTCGAACCTGGCCGGCGAGGTGCGCACGCGCCACCGGCTGGCTCGCACCGCCGGGGCGCGCCCGGCCGGTCGGCAGCACGGCTGACCCCCGGCGGCTGTCGTCCCTCGACGCGTGCGGCGCTGCCGTTGCCGGCGTGGCCCGGCCCGTCATGCGGATGCCGGGGCAAGGCTGCGGACGAGACGCAGCACCTCGTCGACGTGGCGCTCACCGGAGCTGGCATCCGACGCCTCGACGTTCAGCCGGAGCAACGGCTCGGTGTTCGACGGGCGCAGGTTGAACCACCAGTCGCCCTTGTCGACGGTCAGGCCGTCGAGCCGGTCGACCACGTCGCCGGCCGAAGCCAGGTGCGCGGCAACCACTTCGACGGTCCCAGCTGGGTCTGCCGCCTCGGTGTTGACCTCCCCCGACGCCCAGTACCGGCGGAGCGGCGCCAGCAACGCGGACAGGGGCTGGGCGCGCCGCGACATCTCCTGGAGCACGACCATCGCCGCGATGATGCCCGAGTCGGCGCGGTAGTTGTCGCGGAAGTAGTAGTGCCCGGAGTGCTCGCCACCGAACACGGCCCCGGTCTCGGCCATGACCTGCTTGATGAACGAGTGCCCCACCCGCGTCCGGACCGGGACGCCGCCGGCGGCCACGATGGTCTCGGGCACGATCCGCGAGCAGATCAGGTTGTGCAGGACGGTGGACCCGGGGTGGTCGGCCAGCATGGCCTGGGCCACCAGCGCCGTTGTCAACGAGCCCGATACCGGCTGAGCCAGCTCGTCGACCAGGAACACCCGGTCGGCATCCCCGTCGAAGGCAAGTCCGATGTCCGCTCCCCGGTCGAGGACGGCAGCCTGCAGGTCCCGGAGGTTCTCGGGCTGGATCGGGTCGGCCGGATGGTTCGGGAAGCTCCCGTCGAGATCGCCATAGAGCACCTCGAGCCGGACCGGCAGACCGGCGAGCACCCGGGGGACGACCAGTCCCCCCATGCCGTTGGCCGTGTCCGCCACCACGTGCAGCGGCCGGAGCGCCGACACGTCGACGAACGAGTGCACGTGGGCGGCATACGCGTCGACGAGATCCGCATGCTCCAGCGCCCCCCTGACCTGGGCGCCATCCTCGGGCAACCCGGCGAGCACGTCCGCCGCCAGGTCCCGGATCGTGCCGAGACCGGACTCTTCGCCCACCGGGCTGGCCCCGGCCAGGCAGAATTTGATGCCGTTGTACGCCGCCGGGTTGTGCGAGGCGGTGAACATAGCCCCGGGCGCATCCAAGTGCCCCGAGGCGAAGTAGAGCAGGTCGGTCGACACCAGGCCGATATCGACCACCCCGGTACCGGCAGCCCGAGCCCCGTCGATGAAGGCAGCGGACAGCTCCACTCCGGACTCCCGCATGTCCCGCCCCACGATCAGCCGCGGCGCCCCCGAGAACGTGGCGAACGCCCAGCCCACCGCCCTGGCGATGCGGGCATCGAGCTGGTCGGGCACGATGCCGCGGACGTCGTAGGCCTTGAAGATGGCGTCGAGAGCGCTCATGGCGACCTCACCCTAGCGGGCGACGGTGTCAGACGACGGCGAGCGATCGACGGCGGACGATCAGCATGCCGAGGGCTGCCAACCCCGCCGCCGACAGGACCAGACCGGCCGTCGAGACCGGCGTGGCGCCGGTGGTGAGCACGACGTGCCGGCCGGTCGGCACCACCACCATCAGGTTCGGCTCCGCACGCCAGGGACCCGTCGCCCCCGTCGCGTGCCAGCTGGGGAAGTAGGAGATTTTGACCAGGACAGGGACGCCGGGCCGGCTGACGTCGAAGGACACCGTGTTGGTTCCCATCCGGACGTCGGTGACCCGGTCGGCAGGAAGCCGCCGGCCTGGTGCGAGCCGGGCGCCGCTGGTGCGCGGCCACGCGGCTGGGCCGCCGGCCACCATCTCGGTCGGCCACCGGGCGGGGTGGGTGAACCACCGGAGAGCCACAGGGAGCCAGCTCGCCTGCGACGCGCCAACCCCGGTCAACACGGCGGGCTGGCGGGTCAGCGGCGCCACCAGCGGCGCGCCGCTGACCCGGTACAGCTCCCAGGTCGTGTCCAGCACCTGGCCGTCGTACGGGGTGTGCCACGGCCCGCTGGTCGCCAGCAGCGACAGTGCCGGATCTGCTGCGGCCTGGGTCTCCACGGCCGGGGACGACGCCAAAAAGTAGCGAACGCCGAGGAGCTGGAGATGGGCGATCCCGGCCGCCACGTCGGGTGCCCGAGGGTAGGGCAGCCCGGCCAGGGCCTCCGACGGGGCGGCCGACAGCTCTGCCTGGTCGATGAAGTGGTACGGCGTGGTGGCCGACGACTCGAACAGGAGCCCCTCCTGCGTGTCGGCACACCCGCCGGTCATCATGGGCAGGAGCATGAGCGCCATCGGTGTGCCGAACCGGTCGAGCGTCGGGCTGTACTCCCACATGACCCGGCCGCATCCGACGCGATGCACCGTGCGGTCGACCATGCCGACAACGCCGCGCAGCTCGGGCCACCCCGCTTTGGCCTGGTAGCCCGAATAGTCCCAGCGGATCCACGACGGCACCGAGCTCTGGGCGACGTGGAGGTCGGCTGCGGTGGTTGGGTACAGGGGGGGCAGCACCACCAGGACCGCTGCCGCCAGCGCCGCTGCAGGCACACCCACCGCGCCGGGAGCGAACCGCCACGCCGAGCACCGGCGGACCCGGCGCCAGCCCCGAGCCGCGAGCACGCCGGCTTCGGCCACGAACGACCCGGCGACCAGGTACGCGGTGATCCACCACATGGGAAGGAACCGGGCGTTGTAGACGGCGCCGAAGGGGTCCAGGACCACCAGGGCGAACGCCAGCCAGCCCAGCACCACCAGCACGATCACCGGCCGCCGTCGCTGGACGGCTGCGGTCACCATGCCGGCTCCGGCGAGCCAGAGCACCCACCGGTCGCCATGGAACAGCCCCGTCCCAGGGGCGAACATGGCCAGGTAGGTGTGCACGTCGTGCCACCCCATGCTGGTCGTGTACGCGATCTGCGAGACGAACGGCACGGCCCAGACAGCCACCAGGGCCCCGCCCACCACCCCGGTCGACACCATCCACCACCACCGCCTGCGGGTGGGACCGCTCACGATCAGCACGACGACCGCACCCGCCACGGCGAACATGGTCGGCACGAGGTGGCAGAGCGCAGCCGCCGCGAGCACCACCGCCGCCGTGGCGCGAACGCGCCCGGTGCGCATGCCTCGCAGGCACAGACCGAGGAAGACCAGCGTGAGGGCCAACCCGATGGAGAACGAGTACTCGCCGGCCATCGTCGAGTAGAGGTTCCCCCCGTCGATGGTGAACGTCTGGTCGAACAGGAACGGCAGCGTGGCAGCGGCCAGCACCGCCGGACGGGGTCGTTCCAGGCCGGCCAACCGGCCGAAGGCCCAGGCCGACACCGGCAGGCACACCGACCCGAGCGCCGTCCCCAGCTTGAACGCCACGTTCGGGTCGATGACGTCGCCCGCCAGGGCTCCCAGCACGTCGGGGAGCGGGAAGTAGAAGGTGTAGAGCGGAAAGCCGTCGTACCAGCCCGGGTCCCACCCGGTCAGGTGGCCGTGCGGCAGCAGCGACGTGCGCAGGAACTCCACCGTGGCGACGTGCGCTCCCATGTCACCCCCGGTGGTGAGGGTTCCCGACAGCAGCAGGCGAGGGTCGAGCTGCCACACGACGACGGCGACCGCACCGGCAACGGCGACACCGGTGGCGACGACGGGCACCCGCGGCCAGCGCCATCGCCACCACCAAGCGCCGTCCGGCCGGCGCAGCCGGCTGCGCCGGGCCGCCCGACCGTGGCGAGGTCGGGCGAAACGCCGGCCAGGCCCGCTCCGTACCGCCACCGGGTGCCGTGCCCGATCGCCGGCGATGCCGGTCACCACAGGTGGACGCTCGCCCCCTGGTGCGCCACGGAGATCACGGCCACCAGGTTGAAGGCGCCGTGGGCGAGGATGCCGGGCCCCAGGCGGCCGGTGCGGTAGGCGAGCACCGACAGCACGATGCCGAAGGCGGCCAGACCCAGCAGCGACAGGGTCTCCGCATGGGCGAGGCCGAAGAGGACACCGGTGCACCCGACGGCGAGCACGGGGCCCACCACCCGCCCGGCGCGGCCGAACAGGCGGACGAAGGCCTGCAGCAGGACTCCCCGGAACAGCAGCTCCTCGACCACGGGCACCACCAGGACCGTCAGCACCCCGATGACGATCAGGTCAGCCCCCGGGAACCCGCCCGTGAGATGCTTCGCCGGGGCCGACAGCCGGTGCTGCAGGTTCGGGATGAACCGCTCGAGCGGCAGGTACAGCAGCGGCACCAGCACGAGCTGCGACCCCACACCGGCCAGCGGCCCGACCAGCAGGTCCGCCGGGCGAAACCGGAGCCCCATGTCCCTGACGACCTGGCCCGTGCCCCGCAGCCGGCTGGCCAGCACCACTGCGCCGACGAACCCGATCCACAGACCGACCAGCCCGCACACGACCACCCACGCCGGCGGGGCCGCCTCTGCGCTCAGGTGCGCCACGTTGCCGAGCTGGCCGATCGACGCTGCCACCGCGGCCAGGAGCAGGAGCGCCAGGACCTGCCCCACGACGAAGCCGGCGGCTGCCAGGAACAGCCAGGTCAGCGCGTCGGCGACATGGAGCGGTGGGCGGTCGCCGAGCTGTCGGGCCCCGCTTCCCCGATCACGGCCCGGCGTGTCGCCAGCCCGTTCCGGCAGCGGCGCGCCCACAAGTGGTCCCGCTGCCGGCCCCGGTTGCCTGCGCGAACGATCACCCGTCACCACCGGCTCAGGTTACCGAGAGCGACGCTGCTTCCCCTGCCGCCCCCGACCCGCCCCCGACCCGGCCACCAGGGCCGCCCCGATGCGCCGGCCACCCGGGTGGCCGCGGCATGGAGCCCTGCCGCCAGGACATACCATGGGGTGATGCCTGTGCCCACACCGGACCGCCGCGGCGGTCGTCCACCGATGGCCGGACCGGGCGGGTCCACCCGCCCCGGTCCCGGCGGTGACAAGAGCTGGCGGTGGGTGCTCGCGCTCCTCGTCCTGGCGCTCGTCGCCGTCGTCATCGTCCCCCAGCTGCTCCACAAGTCGACCGTGACCAGCGTCAGCTACCCGGAATTCGTCCGCGACGTCCACGCCCACAAGATCGGGTCCGCCGCCGTCAACAACAACACCGGCGTGATCACCGGCACGCTCACCAGCGGCCATACCTACACCGTCAACGGGCCGTCGCCGGTGACCAGCACCGAGTACCAGCTCCTGGCCGGGATCCCGGCCAGCTACAGCACCCCGACCCAGAGCGCCTGGGCGACGTGGCTACCCACCATCCTGCTCCTCGTCTTCCTCTTCGGGATCTTCATGTGGTTCTCGCGCCGAGCCCAAGGCCAGATGTCCGGGATCATGTCGATCGGCCGGTCGAAAGCCAAGCTCTACACGACCGAGCGTCCCCGCACCACGTTCTCCGACGTCGCCGGCTACAACGGCGTCAAGATCGAGATCAGCGAGGTGGTCGACTTCTTGAAGGTCCCGGGCAGGTTCCGGGACGTCGGCGCGCGGATCCCCAAGGGGATACTGCTCGTCGGCCCTCCAGGAACAGGCAAGACACTTCTGGCGCGCGCCGTCGCCGGCGAGGCCGGCGTCCCGTTCATGTCCGTGAGCGGCTCAGACTTCATGGAGATGTTCGTGGGTGTCGGTGCCAGCCGGGTACGAGACCTCTTCCAGACGGCCCGCAAGCAGGCGCCGGCCATCATCTTCGTCGACGAGATCGACTCGATCGGGCGCAAGCGCGGCGCCGGTCTTGGTGGTGGGCACGACGAGCGGGAGCAGACCCTCAACCAGATGCTCTCGGAGATGGACGGGTTCGATCCGACGGAAGGCGTGGTCATCATCGCCGCCACCAACCGCCCGGACATCCTCGACCCGGCGCTGCTGCGACCCGGCCGCTTCGACCGGCAGATCGTCGTGCCGCTTCCCGACCTCGACGAGCGACTGCCCATCCTGCGCGTCCACTGCAAGGACAAGCGGGTCGGTCCGGACGTCAACTTGGAACTGGTCGCCCGCGGCACCCCGGGCATGAGCGGCGCCGACCTGGCCAACCTCGTCAACGAGGCCGCACTGCACGCGGTTCGGCGCGGAGCGGGGCAGGTCGAGATGGTGGACTTCGAAGCGGCCCGCGACCGGGTGCTCATGGGCCAGCGCCGCGAGAGCCTGGTCCTCTCCGACGAGGAGAAGGAGCGCGTCGCCTTCCACGAGGGCGGGCACGCGGTGCTCGCCTACGTCCTGGAGCACGCCGACCCCGTCCACAAGGTGACGATCCTGCCGACCGGCATGGCGCTGGGTGTGACCCAGCAGCTGCCGATCGAAGAGCGCCACATCTATCCCCGCGAGGTCATCGAAGACTCGCTCGCCGTCCGCATGGGCGGCCGGGCGGCCGAACTGATCGTGTACGGCGACCTGTCGACCGGTGCCAGCAACGACCTGGTCGGCAACACCGAGCTGGCCCGGAAGATGGTGCGCGAGTGGGGTATGAGCGCAGAGCTCGGGCCCATGGCTTGGGGGTCCCAGGGAATGGTCTTCCTGGGTGAGGACCTGATGCACTCGCGCGACTACTCCGAGGATACGGCCCGGGTCGTCGACGCAGAGGTGGCGAAGATCCTCCGGGAGCAGGAGCAGCGAGCCATCGAGCTCCTCGGCCGCCATCGTGGCGGGCTCGACGCCGTCGCCCGCGGGCTCCTCGAGCGCGAGACGCTCGACGGGCAGGAAGTGGGGAAGCTGGTCGACACTGCCTATGGCGCTCCGGTCCACCGCAACGGCAGCGCCAAGGTTCCCACGTTCTCTCCCGACGCGCACCCGGGCACACCTCCCGAGCCCGGCGCAGGCTGAGCGCTCGCCGGCGCCCCTGCGCATCGCACCGGCACCCCTGCGCATCTCACCGGCACCCCGAACCGTCGCATCCGATCGCCGGAGGTCCGTCCGTCCGGGGACCGGCGGCGGCGAGGAAGCCTGGGCGCCACCGACACAGCCGACCTGCTCGGACAGGCCCGGCAGGCAAGACAGGACGTGCTCCCTCCGAGCGCTGCGGCCAGGGACCAGCGGCCGCATCAGCCCAGCGGCCAGCGGCCAGGGCCCAGCGGCTGCATCAGCCCAGCGGCCAGCGGGGAGCGGCGCATCAGCCGAGCGGCATCGCCGGAACCTCCACGACACCCGGAGCGGCAACCGGTTCGGGATCCAGCTCGACGGCGATCGGCCCGGTCGCTGCCACCACGATCGGCGCCAGCCCGATGGGCGACGGCGGTGCCGCCGTGAAGATCCGGGGTGCCGACGGGTCGACGGTGAAGGGCCCCACCGTGGACCCCGATACCGGAGCCGAGCCGGCCGCCACGGCGGCGGACGACACCCGGACCGACACGGGATGGCCAGCCAGGTCGACGACGGCAAATCCCCAAGGTGAGGTACCGGGTCCGGTGATCGCCGGCAGCAACCACCGGTCGGACCCGGCCGGCGCACCCAGGACGAGCCCGTGGATCGGCGCTGATCCCCCCGACGGACCCTCGACCTCGCGAGCGACCACCACCCCGACGCCGGAGGCGCTCGCGAACCGAACCCAGTAGGGGGTGCCGACCGGCAGGCGCGACTGGCGCTCGGTGGTGACAGTGGTGGCGAGCCCTGCCGGAACGGTCACCGTCATGGGCAACGCCGATCCCTGGGCGAACCCGACGGACATCGAGACCCGGGCGGGCCGATTGCCAGGATCGTAGATGTGGAAGCGCACCACACCGCCGAAGATCTCCTCGGTGAGCGGGAACGACCAGGTCGTCGACGGTTGGGGCACCCCGGTCTCGAGCGCCACGCCCGTGTGGCCGGCAGCGGTGTACGACTGCAGCTCGGCCGCCACCACGCTCCCCGAGACGGCGGTCACGGTCGTGGCGAACGCGGGATCCCCCTCGTCGTGGTTGCTCACGTACTCGGTCACAAGCGATCCAGGCGCAACGGTGACACCCTGGTACGCGGCCGGTCGCAGGACCGCTCCGGACGCGGTGGCGAACGAGGTGTCCACCACTGCGGCGGTGACGCCGGGGTTGAGCACCGATAGGGCGACCCCGTCGTTTCCGGCCGTCGAGCCCGAGGCGAAATACCAGCTCGACGCGGTCGTGGACGAGCAGGGCGTCTCCGCCCAGCCCAGCGGCGTGGCCACGGTCTCCTCTACACCCAGCCCACCCCGGTCCATCTCGACCGCGGCCGACACCCACGGTCCCGGTGCCACCTGCGCCGGGACCACACTCCACATCCCCCCGGCCGGAACGGTCACGGCGACCGATCGCGTTGCTCCGTGGCTCGGGATGGCCGTCACGGTGCCGTGGACGGGAGCTGCAGTCGAGTTGACGATGACAACCGTCTCCTCCCCTCCGGCCTGCGGTCCCGATCCTCCGGCGCAAAACCACGACGACGTCCCAGCGCCGGCAGGGACGACTGCGCTCGCCGACACGAACGACACGGGTGCGGACGCGCCCGGGGAAGCCCGGCCGATGGCGCCGTCCGCCAGGGAGACCGCCAGCAGGACAGCGACGACCGCAGCGATGATCGACGCACGCCGCACCGCCAGGGTCACGGCGCCACCTGGGTCCGAGGAGGGCTACGGCGGCCAGCCGCCGCTGGCGGACCCGGCGTGACCGCCGGTCGGCGCTGGACCGGTTCCGGCGCATCGGACTCGTCGGACCCCCCGGACACCGGCGCCCCCGCAGGTCGGCGCGCAGGCCGGCGATCGGCGACCTCGCGCTCCCCTGCCGCCGGAGGCCCTGCTGTCACCACTGGGCCAGGTGCGGTCGACCGGCCGGGAACTGCTCCTGCGGGACCTGCCGGTGTGCCGTTCGGCGGCTGCGCCGCTGTCGCGTACCGTCGGCGCCAGGCCTGAAGCCACCAGTCGAGCCACCAGCGCCGGCCGGCGATGGCAGCGACGGCCAGAGCCCACAGGACGACCTCCACCAGGACCGCGAGCCCGTGGACCCACGATCCGACCCAGGCGACGGTGACCGTCTGCTGCCGGGGCACGGCATACGTCGCCACGGGATCGCCACCGCTCGCCTGGGTCGTCGCAAGCCGGCCGTGGGGACCGGTCGCCGCCCACGACGATCCTGGCACGGCGTCGACGCGCAGCATCCCGGCCGGAACGGTCCCGGTGTAGGAACCGGCCCCAGCCGGACCGGGGAGGACCGCGTGCCAGTGGCCCGCGGGTGCCGACGGTGACCCCGACGAGCCCGGCGTGGCGACCGCCCGCTCGGGGACCGCCAGCGGATCCGCGTACACCGAGTACCCGGATTCGCCGCTCGTGGCCTGCAGATCGATCTGCCGGCTCAGACCCACCAGCAAGCTGGCGGGCAGGGGGGCAGGAACACTCGACACGTAGCCGAGCAGCGTCGGCGCCAGGGACTGCACGACAACGACGTAGCGGACGGCGAACGGCGCCAGCGCCTGCCCGAGCTGCAGCGTGTCACCGCGCTCGGCCCGCTTGATGGCGGCGACCAGCGGCGCCATCGGCGCCAGGGCCGGGGCCGGGGCCATGGAGGTGACATTTGGAACGGGGCCGTCGGTCAGCACTGCCCCGAGACCGGGTTGGACCATCCACGGCGAGCCGGGGAGCACGCCGGGGCTCCCGAGCCAGAGCACCCGGTACTCGCCGGACCGCTGGTGCTGCTCCATGAACGCTGTCGCCTGGCGCCAGCCCGACAGCGGGAGATCCCAGCGCCCGCTGGTGACCGCACCGAAGACCGGGAGCATCCCGACGGCGATGGCGAGCCCCGCCACCACCGACACCCCCTGGCGCCACCCGAACTGGTAGCTGGGGAGGTCGGCCTCGAGCGCCGCCACTCCCAGACCGATCGCCACAGCCATGGCCAGCGCGGCAGGCGCCAGGAGGGCACCGACCGGCACCGAGACGGCGCCGGTCCAGCCACGTCCCGCGGCCCACGCCACGATCCACGCCACCAGGGCGACCGCCCACAGGCGGGTCGCCCATGCCAGGCGCCACCGGTTGCCGACGAGAAGCGGCAGCGCCGCCGCCACCATCACGGCGTACGCGAGGGGGGTGTCACCAACGGGCCCGACCGACAGTCGCAGGAGCGCGCCGAGCCCAGGACCGGCCGCTCCCGGAGGGCCGAACAGCACCAGCCAGCGGCTGGCGCCGGCCAACACCCCGATCGACCACGGAGCCAGCAGGACCAGGGCGACGGCGACGGCACCAGCCGAGACGGCGAGCAGCCGGCCGGCTGCCCGGGCCGAGCCCCAGCCTCCGACGGCGAGCGAGCCCAGGGCCAAGCCGGCGGCGAGCACCAGGGTGACCGCCATGACCTGCGGGGCAAGCGAGCCGACCACGGCCTCGACCATTCCCAGGGCGACCACGTGCCCGACCGGCCCGCTTCGCCAGCGCCGGACCATGCCGGCGCCGCCGATCCCGGCAGGCCGGACCATCGGCTCGAAACGGGCGGAACGGGCCAGGATGGCCAAGATCCAGGGAACCGCCGCGTACACCAGCAGGTCCGTCCAGCGTCCGGTGGCCAGGTCGTCGTAGGGCAACGGCAGCGCCAGATAGACGATCGTGGCGACGATCCGGGCACGGGACGAGCCGCTGTTGCGCATCAGCCGGGAAACACCCCACGCACCCACCGGCAGGCACCCGAGCACGACCACGGTCTGGACGAACCCCACCGCACCGGCGAACACGGTGGCGAGGACGCCGAGCAGCACCAGGCCGGGGCTCGCCGGCGCGCTCGAACCGACGCCGATCGGATGCCACCCGGAGAGAAACCCGTGCCACAGGGCACCCCACGACGGGATCGGCAGGAGCTGCCCGACAGCGGGGAAGCCCGACGCCAGGAGCGACCGGGACCCGTACAGGAGCACGATCACGACAGCCGACCAGACCAGGGCATGCACCCGCAGGGCGCGGTTGGCGTCGGCGGGTCGCCCGGCCGAGCTCGACCGGCTGGGCTGGCGAGACGACGGCCGCAGTCCTGGGACGTCGCCCTTGGCCAGGGACACGACCCCGAGCAGGCGGTGCGGGAGCCGCCCCGGCCCGGTTCGCCCCACTGCCGGCGTGCCGGCGACCCCGGCCTCGACGATGCTCCCGGTGCCATCGGGCCGCGTGGGGGCACCGCCGTCCGGGCCGGCGGTTCGGCCACCCTCGGCTCCACCCTCCGCTCCGGCATCCGTCGCCGGCGCGACCGGAGTCCAGTCGTCGTGGCTGTCGCGGCCACCAGCACCAGGACGGCGCAGGCGCCCGATCCTGCCGGCACCGGCCCCCGGAGCCGCGTCGGTACCGCCAGCGGCGATGGCCTCTCCGCCCGGCGACTCCCGGGTCGGGTCGGCGAGGGCCTGCGCACCGGGCTGGGCTGCCATCGTTTCGGCATCGAGGTGCGCCACATGCAGGCCGTACGTCACCGCCCGCCGCAGGTAGGTCGTCATCCGGGCGCTGCCCCGCACCTGCAGCTTCCGCAGATCGCCATCGGACAGGCGCCGGTGGGCGCTCACCTCGGCGCGCGCCTGCCGGATCCCGGCCAGGTGCTGGAGGTTCCACTGCCAGGCGTGGATGACCGCAGCGGCCCGCTGCCGGTGCCCCGTGGCCAGGGCAACCACGATCTCGGCCACCGACAGCAGCACCAGCTGCGGCAGCACGCGGAGCAGCTGGAGCGCGGTGGACGACTTGAGCAGCGCGTATAGCTCGTGGCGGCGCTGGAGGTGCTGGAGCGAGACGGCGTCCCCGGCGACGTCAGCAAGGGGGCGGGCGCCACCGGCCAGTGGCTCGAGGTGGCGCACACGTGCAACGGGGGCAACCACGACCCGGGCACCGGCCACGTGCGCCCGCCAGCAGAGGTCCAGATCCTCCCCCATGGCCGAGATCGCCGGGTCGAACCCGCCCAGCTCCTCGAAGAGGTCGGCTCGAACGAGCACGCACCCGCCCGGAACGGCGAACACATCGCGCACGGTGTCGTGCTGGCCGTGGTCCAGCTCACCGGGGATGACGCTGTCGACCACCGCACCGCCCCTGTCGACGGTCAGCCCGACGTGGAGCAGCTTGCCGTCGTCGTGCCACCCGACGTGCTTGGGCGCCACCACACCGGCATTGGATCGGAACGCCTCCTCCACCAAGATGTGCACCGCGCCGCTGTCGGGCGCGACGTCGTCGTGGAGGAAGAGCAGATGAGATGCTCCCTGAACCATCTCGAGCGCGCGGTTGGCGCAGGCGGCGAAGCCCTGGTGCCCATGCAGGTGTGCGACGAAGGCGCCGGGCACCACCACCGCCACCCGGGGCGTCGGGTCCTCGGCGCTGCCGTCGTCCAGCACCAGCACCGACAGATCCGGGTAGTCCTGGCCGGCCACGGCGGCCAGCGTCTCCTCGAACCACGGGCCAGGATCCCTGGTGACGATCACGGCCACCACCGGCGGCGCACCGTGATCGACCTGGCCGGCACCGACCGTGTCCGTCACGGCGCCGTCCCGGAGGCAGCCGGTGCGGTGGCAGCCGGTGCGGTGGCAGCCGGTGCGGTGGCAGAGCGCGCCAATGGCGCGGTGCGCGTCGTCATCAGGGCAACGAGGCTAGCGGGCACGAGCGCTCTGCACATGTTTGCAAGAGTTAGCAGTGATGTGTACAGTAGCTAGCAGAGAGCGGGCAGCTCCGACACCTGCACCGCAGACCCGCCGGCTCGCCCCAGGCGGCGAGCCGGCCGAATGCCCGGGTCCGTCGCATCGGGTCCGGCCCCCACTCCACCACCCCCCGAGGAGAACCCCATGATCGACCGGCACACCATCGCCGAAGACGTGTCCAAGACTGCCAGGGACGCCGCCTACGTCGCCGTCGGGCTCGGCGTGCTCGGCTTCCAGAAGGCGCAGGTGCACCGCCACGAGCTGGCCCAGCGCCTGACCGGCGCCGGGACCACCGTGCAGGAGCGCATCGAGCGCCTCGCCGACCTGGCCGGCGCCGGCACCGCCCTGCAACAGCGGCTCGAGCGCCTCGGCGAGCTGCCGGGCGAGCTCAGCCGGGCATTGACCGAGGTCGACAACGCCGTCGAGGCCATGATCACCCGGCTGGAGACCCTGGTGGAGCCGCTCGAAGACCACCTGCCGCCCGTCGCTCGCGACGCCGTCCAGCAGGCTCGCGAGCAGGCCCGAACCGCCCGCCAGCAGCTCCGTGCCCGCGTCCGGCGGGGCGCTGCCTGATCGCTCAGCGCCCCGGGCCGCTCGGTGTCGCCGGACGGCCCGGGGCGCTGCCGGCATCAAGCTCGCCGGCTTCGACCCCGCGTGCAGCCCCGCTCGGCGGTGTGCACACCACCGCCGTCACGCTCGCCGGCGCTGCTCCTCGATGACGTCCAGCAACGTGGCATCGAGCCCCACGATCGGCCCCCACCCCGTGGCGCCGGCCAATCGAGTGCCATCGCCCTGGACCACTGGCACGTCGACCGGCCGCATCAGGTCGGGATCGGGCCGCAGCTCGAGCGACGCCCCGGCCAGCGCGAGCAGGCGGCCGGCGATCTCCTCGATGACCGCGGCCCGCCCACTGCAGACGTTGTACACGGCCCCCGGCTCGCCCCCGCCGGCCATCAGCATGCGATAGGCGCGCACCACATCGCGCACGTCGGTCAGGTCGCGCCGGGCGGAGAGGTTCCCCACCGTCAGCTCGCCCTTGCCGCCTCGCTGGGCCGCGACGATCCTGGCCGCCAAGGCCGGCACCACAAAGCTGTCCGCCTGACCCGGCCCGATGTGGTTGAACGGTCGCACCCGGACCACCGGCAGACCGTCACCCAGGCAGGCCTGTACCGCCAGCATCTCGGCAGCCGCCTTGCTGGCGGCATACGGCGTCACCGGCCGCATCGGCTGGTCCTCGTCGATCGGCTGGCGGTCCGCCGGCACTTCCCCGTAGACCTCGGCCGAGCTGACCACCAGCACCCGGGGCGGCGTCGGGCACCGCAGACAGGCGTCGAGCACCGCTGCGGTGCCCACGGTGTTGACCGACACCACCGCCGTCCGGTCGTCCCACGAGCGCCCAACGTGCGAGAAGGCGGCGAGATGGTAGACGGCGTCGGGCTCGGCGCCGACCAGCGCCCGGCGCACGGCAGCGGCGTCGGTGACGTCCACGTCGCGGTCGACCGCCACCACCTCGTCGCCCGACGCCCGGAGGTGCTCTACCAGCCAGGCACCCACGAACCCCTTGCCACCGGTGACGAACGCTCGCACGCACGAACCTTAGGGCCTGCCACGCCGGACGTGGAACGACGGACACCCCCGGGCTCGCGCGCCGGCGCCATCCCGGTCACGTGCCGCCGGCCCGGGGGTGCGACCGGCTGGCCGCCCAGCGGTACGCCTCCACGTGACCAGCCGCGCTGGCGGCCCAGGTCCGCTCCGCCGCTGCCGCCAGTCCCGCGGTGCGTCGCCGCTCCCCGTCGGGACCACCGGCCAGGACGGCGGTGAGCGCCGCCGCCACCGACGAGGCCGAGCCGGCCTCGGCCAGCACCGCAGCATCGCCCACCATCTCGGCCATCACCGATCCGGCCGTCGTGACCAGCGGGGTGCCGCATGCTGCCGCCTCGAGCGCAGGCAGCCCGAAACCCTCCTCGATGGCCGGATAGCAGACCGCAGCCGCCCGGCGCAGCAGCGCCGGGACAGCCGTCTCGGCAACGTATCCGGTACGGACGATCCGGCTCCGGTGCACGGCCGCCGCCACTGCCCGCTCCACCTCGTCGCTCCCCCACCCGGGCCCGCCGGCCAAGACCAGTGCCAGGTCCGGATGCAGGCCCGCCAGCCGATCGAAGGCATCGACGAGGACCGGGACCGCCTTGCGGGGCTCCAAGGTTCCGAGGAACAACAGGTACGGCGGTCGCACGCCGGTGCTGCGCAGCGCGGCGGCGTCCGCACCGGGCCAGGCCTCGTGTGGCCCGAACCGGTCGTGATCGACCCCGTGGGGCACCACGAAGACGCGCCCGGTCGCCCCCCCGGTGGCATCCAGACGGGTGGCGGTGGCTGCACTGGGGCAGACGATCGCCGTGGCCCGCCGCCGAGCCAGGGCGATCGCCCGGCGGAACACGACCACCTTGCTGCGCTCGTGCCACTCGGGATGCTCGACCAGCGTCAGGTCGTGGACGGTGACCACCGACGGCACCGGGCACAGGACGGGCATCGTGTAGTGGGGGCCGTGGTGCACCGCCACGCCGGCCGTACGCAACGCTCGCGCCAGGCCGGCCTGCTCCCACACCAGGCGGGCCGGCCGCGATGGAGGTGCGGACGGCAGAACGGTGAGACCAGGCGACTCCCAGCGTGCAGCGTCGTCACGGCGGCACCACACCGTCAGTCGGACGTCGTCCCGCCGGGCAAGCGCCCGGACCAGCTCCACGACGTAGCGCCCGGCCCCCACCGGGCGCTCGGGAACGGCGGTGGCGTCGACCGACACGGCCAGGGGCGGACCATCGAAGCCGGGCCGCGATGGACCATCGAGCCCGGGTTCCTCGTCGCTCATCGGAGGGACGCCCACAGCGCCAGGTGCTCCTCCGCGCTCGCACGCCACGTCCGTGCCGCGGCGCGCCGCCGGCCGGCAGCTACCAGGTCCTGGCGAGCCCGGCCGTCGGTCGCCACCGTGACCAGTGCGCCGGCGATGGCGTCGACGTCGGTGGGATCGACCTCGAGCGCCGCGCCACCGGTGCTCGGCACCGGGCTGCTCACCACAGGCGTTCCGGCCGACATCGCCTCGAGCGGTGGCAGGCCGAAGCCCTCCAGCAGCGGCACGTACGCGAGCAGGCATGCCCGGCCGTAGAGGCCGGCCAAGACCGGCGCCGGCACCGCTCCGGCCAGGACGGCGCCACCGGCAGGCACCGCGTCACCCCAGCCCGACGGACCGACGACCACCAGCGGGCACGGCTCGGGCAGGCGGTCCTGGGCCCGTCGGTGGGCCTCGACCAGTCGAACGAGGTTCTTGCGAGGCTCGAGCGTGCCGACTGCCAGCATGAACGACCCGGTGACACCGAGCCGGTGCAACAGGGCTTCGGTGGCACCGGGGTCCGGCGGCGGCAGGTGGTCCCCGCCGTGCTCGACGACGACGACCCGCGCCGCATCCACCCCCGCCGCCACCACGGCGTCGGCTACCGACACCGAGGGGACCACCAGACGGCGCGCCTGGGCTCGCGCCCGCCCGAAGGCCGCCTCGTGCCAGCGGCGGCCACGCCGCGGGTAGGCATCGGGGACCTGACGCCAGCCGAGGTCGTGCACGGTCACGACCAGGGCGCGCCCACGCCCCGACGGGGCCGCCAGCGACGACGCGTGGACAACGGACCCGCGGACACCGGCCGTGCTGCCCCGGTCCCACGACCGGGTGAGGATCGGCCCCGGCAGCCCGACGGCGTGCACAGGCAACCCCCACGACGCCAGCGGGTCCGGGCGCTCACGCGTGGCGGACGCCACCAGCTCCATCGTCGGCACCGCCGTTCCCTCCGCCACCAGCGTGCCGAGCCCGGCGAGCAGGCCCCAGCAGTACGTCCCGATGCCACCGGGAACGGTGCGCCGCAGCTGCTCGACGACGAGCGACACCTCCACCGCAGGGCCCGCTCCTCGGGTTGCTCGCCTCAACGCGGCCACCGTCGCGCCGCCTGGGTCGGGGCATCTGCCGCCGATGCTGCCACTGCTCGTGCCGGTGCCGCCTCTCCTGCTGCTGCCTCTGCTCGTGCTGCCTCTGCTGCCTCTGCTGCCTCTGCTCGTGCTGCCTCTGCTGCCGATGAAGCCGGTACGGCCCGTACTTGCGCGGCTGCCGCCAGTGCTGCCGGTACCGGCACGCGCACCGCAGATCGCGCCGCCGCCCTCATGACGCGACGCCATCCCGGTACAGCGCGTCGAGCCCGGCCCCGCATGCCGCCCACGTGAACGACGCCGCCCGGCGCCGGCCTCGCTCGATGAGACC
>JAKAYQ010000008.1:0-9856 GCA_021826725.1 Actinomycetes bacterium | reverse complement strand
CCCTGTCGTCGACGACGGCGACGAGCGCGCCGGCCAGCGCGTCATCGTCGCCCGGCGGCACCAGCACCGCAGCATCGCCCACCACCTCAGGAATCGCTCCGGCCGCGGTCGCCACCACCGGCACGCCCGCCGCCATCGCCTCGAGCGGCGGAAAGCCGAAGCCCTCGTAGCGCGACGGGTATGCGAGGACGGCTGCGTCTGCCAGGGCCCGAGCCAGGTCCGCACCGTCCAGGTAGCCGCAGCGGACGACTCGGGAACCGAATCGGGCCGTGGCGATGGCGCCCTGCAACGCGCCGGCTCCCCAGCCGTCGGGCCCGACGACCACGAGCGCCAGGTCCGGGTGGTCGGCGGCCAGGCCATCGAAGGCCCGGACCAGCCCGGGGAAGTCCTTGCGCGGCTCCACGGTGCCCACCGCCAGGATGTAGCGGGCGATCCCCGACGGCAGCCCCAGCAGGTCCGCCGCCCGTCGCTCGGAGGGGGGCGGCGAGCCCGGCACCCCGTGGTGGACCGCTCGAACGCGACCAGGATCGGCACCGAATTCTGCGACCACCTCCTCCGCCACGAACGCCGACGGCGTGTGCACCCACGCTCCTTCCCGCACGGCGCGCCGGACGAGGGTGGGGAACGCCAGCGTGGCCGCGTCGCACATCTCGGGGAACCGGACCGTTGTCAGATCGTGCACGGTGACGACCCGCACCGCCCGCCGTGCCGGTGGAACGACGAAGTTGGTGCCGTGGACGACGTCGGCAGGACCGGTGAACCACTCGACCGGCGGCCAGCCCCACCGAGCCCACGCCATGTGCAACGGCCGTGCTGGCATGGCCCGCTGATGAGCGGCCACGCCAGCAGGGAGCTCGGCGACGAGCTGGTCGCGGCGACGCCACGTGACGGCGAACGCCGTCACCGACAGGTCGGGCCGATCGGCGAGCGCGGTCAGCGCATGGTGGCAGAAGCGCCCGACACCGGTCTGCAGGCCGAGCAGGGCCGTGGCCTCGACGGCAACGGCGAGCCGGCCGGCAGCGGCGCTGCTGGCCGACCCTGATCCGCCAGCGGCGGCGGCAGCCGGCGGGCGGTCCCCGCCGGCTGCGTGCTGGGGCTGGTGCACCGCAGGAGCCTTGCACATCTGTCGGGTACAGCGGACCGGCCAACATCGGGCGGCCCCGTTAGGGTTAGCCCATGCATGACGCACCCCGGTCCCGGCTCGCAGCTGTGGGATCAGCGATCGCGGCGGCGCTGCCGCATCCCGCAGCCGTTCGCCCCACCGGTGCCCGGCGCCCGCGGTCCGGGGCGCTCCCATGATCACCGCGCTGGCTGGGGGTGTCGGTGCCGCCCGCATGCTCCGGGGGTTGGTGCGCGCGGCACCCCCGGGCACGGTGACCGCTGTCGTCAACACGGCGGACGACACCCTGCTCCACGGGCTGCACGTCAGCCCTGACCTCGACACGGTGGCCTACACCCTGGCCGGTTGGTCCGACGACGGGCGCGGCTGGGGGTTGGCCGGCGAGACGTGGACGACCATGGAGCAGCTGGAGCGCCTCGGCGGGCTCACCTGGTTCCGGCTCGGCGACCGGGACCTCGCCACCCATCTGTACCGCAGCCAGCGGCTCGCCGAAGGCGCCTCGCTGTCGGAGGTGACGTCCGAGCTGGTGTCGAGCATGGCCGTCCCTGCCACGCTCCTGCCCATGTCGGACGACCCCGTACGGACCCGCATGACCCTGGCCGACGGGACCGACGTCGCCTTCCAGCACTACTTCGTAGCGCTGGGCCATGCCGTGGCGGTGGCCGCCGTGCGCTTCGACGGCGCCGACCTCGCCCGGCCGGCCCCCGGAGTGCTGGAGGCTATCGCCGGCGCCGACCGGATCGTGGTGTGCCCGTCGAACCCGGTGGTGTCGATCGGACCGATCCTCGCCGTCCCAGGTGTGCGAGCCGCTCTGGCAGCACGCCGCGAAGACACCGTCGCGGTGTCGCCTCTCGTCGGGGGCGCCGCGCTCAAGGGGCCCGCCGACCGGCTGCTACGCGAGCTCGGCCACGACGCCACCGGTGCCGGTATCGCCGGCATCTACCGCGATATCGCCGCCACCCTCGTCATCGACGACGTCGACAGCGCCGACGCTCCGGCGGTCACCGCTGCCGGCCTCCGATGCATCGTGACACCGACAATCATGCACGATGTCGATGCCGCGACCGCTCTGGCCCGGGTCGTGCTCGATGCCGACTGACCCAGCACCGTCGACCGGACCGGCAGCCCCAATGGACCCCGCAGCCCGCGTGGACCTGGCCCCGGAGAGCGGCACCCTGCAGGTGCTGCCCGTCCACGGCATCGGCGAGATCAGCCCGGGCGACGACCTCGCCGGGATCCTGGCGTCGTGCGCACCCCTTCGACACGGCGACGTCCTGGTCGTCACGCAGAAGGTGGTGTCCAAGGCCGAGGGCCGCCTGGTCCCGGTCGACGAGTCGGATCCTGCTGCCCGGCGGCGGCTGGCGGAGTCCGAATCGGTGCGGGTGCTGCGCCGGCGGGGCGATCTCGTCATCACCGAGACGCGGCACGGCTTTGTGTGCGCCAATGCCGGGGTCGACATGTCGAACGTCGCGCACGGGTGGGCCGCCCTGCTGCCTGTCGACCCTGACCGCTCGGCCCGGCGCCTGCGCGACGGCATTCGCGCCCGTTCGGGTGTCGAGGTGGCTGTGATCGTGTCGGACACCTTCGGTCGCGCCTGGCGCCAGGGCGTCACCGATATCGCCATCGGGTGCGCCGGCGTGGCTGCCGTCGTCGACCTGCGCGGCGAGCACGACGCGCTCGGGCGCCCGCTGGTCGCCACCGAGATCTGCGTGGCAGACGAGATCGCCGGCGCCGCCGACCTCGTGATGGGCAAAGCCACCGGCATCGCCGCCGCTGTCGTGCGCGGCGTGGACCCCGCCCTGTTCCGACGGTCGTCGGTCGCCGCCGAGATCGTGCGGTCACCGGCGGAGGACCTCTTCCGCTGAGGCCGTGCCGGCAGGTAGGCCGGCAACCGCCTCACCCCGGTCCGCCGAGACCACCCGGTCTCCTGAGACCACCCGGACCGGCGGGGCCGGGCCGGCAGCCGTCCCACCCCGGTCCGCCGAGACCACCCCGGTCCCCGGAGCTCCGCCGGAACCCAGGCAACCGTGATGGTGCTCGGTTCCCACAGGGACACCGACGTCCTCGCCTCCGCCGGCGCCGCCCTCGCGGCGCTCGTGTCAGACGCTGCCGGTGCTGCGCACGTGGTCGAGGACGGCAGCGACGCCGGACTGCAGGTCCGTCCAGGACTGCCAGCCAAGATGGATGTCCGCCCGGCCAGGGTCCAGCGCACTGCGCCGGAGCTCGCCCGGCCGCGGCGGGGCGTGCACCGTCTGCACCTCCGCCCCGGCAGCGGCTCCCACAGCGCCGGCAAGCTCGTTGACCGACACCTCGGTCCCGGTGCCGATGTTGAGCACCAGGCCACCGCCTCGTTCGGCGCCGCGCACGAAGGCATCGACCACGTCGTCGACGAACACGAAGTCCCGTGTCTGCTCCCCGTCGCCGTACACGGTGACGGGCTCGCCACGCACCACCCGGTCGGCGAAGATGGCGACCACGCCCGCCTCGCCGTGCGGGTCCTGGCGGGGGCCGTAGACGTTGGCCAGGGCCAGCGCGCAGAACTCCAATTCGTGAAGCTCCCGGTAGCACACCAGGTAGTCGATGGCCGCCTTCTTCGACACCCCGTAGGGCGACAGGGGCCGGTGCGGGTGGGTCTCGCGCACCGGGATCTCCTCGGTGGCTGGCTCCCCGTACAGCGTGCCGCCGCTGGCAGCGAACACCACCCGGGCGGCACCGGCAGCCCGGGCGCCCTCGAGCACCTGCAGGGTGCCGAGCACGTTGACCTCGGCGTCGAACAACGGACGAGACACCGACACGCGCACGTCAGCCTGCGCCGCGAGGTGGAACACGACCTCCGGCCGGCGCCGGACCATCAGGTCGACGAGATCCGGGGATCGGATGTCGAGCTGATGCACGCGCAGGTCGTGACCGTGCCCGGCCCGCGCCCCGGCCAAGTTGGCCAGAGCGCCCGTCGACAGGTCGTCGACGACGTCCACAGCGTGCCCCTCGGCCAGCAAGCGGTCCACCAGGGTCGACCCGATGAACCCCGCTCCGCCGGTCACCAGCGCCCGCACGGTTCCCCCCCTGGCCAGTCGAGCCCGCTCGCCCCTGCGCCCAGGTCCCGGGGAGGCGCCGGCCAGGTCACCGGCTGGCCACCTCGGGCACCCGGGCTGCGTGCAGCACCGCCCCGGCGGGAACGACCGACCCGTCGGCGATCACGCTGACGGCCTCGACCCGGGCCCTTTCGCCGACCGACGCGCCCGGGCCCACCACCGACCGGTCCACGACTGCCCCGGCGTGGACGTGGGCGCCGTCGAGCACCACTGACGCGGTGACCGTCGCACCGCCGTCGACCGTGGCGTCGCATCCGATGTAGCTCGACCGCACCACGGCGCCGGCTGCCACCGTCGCCCCGGTCCCAAGCAGCGTCCCGGCACCAGCCGCGCCCTGCAGGGCCACCGTGCCCACAGCCCACAACCCCTCGGCGACCAGGTGCGCACCGGGTGCCGGCGGTCCGCCCCGAACACCGCCGAGAAGATCGGCGTGCGCCTGCAAGTACGCCTCGGGTGTGCCGGTATCGAGCCAGTAGGCGTCGCCTGACAGCGCAAAGAGCGTGCCGGCGGCAACCAGGTCCGGGAACGTCGACCGCTCCACCGACACCCGCACGTCGGGGGCGATGCGCTCCAGCACCGACGGCTCCATCACATACGTACCGGCGTTGATCTGGTTGGACGGCGCCTGGCCGGACGGCGGCTTCTCCACGAAGGCCGTGACCCGGCCATCACCGTCGGTCACCACCACGCCGAAGCGCGACGGGTCGTCCACCCCCACCAGAGCGATCGTCGCCTCAGCCCCGCGACGGCTGCGATGGAAGGCGACGAGGGCTGCGACGTCGAGATCCGTCAGGACATCGCCATTGACCGCGACGAACGTGTCGTCGATCCCCGCAGCCACCGCCGCGAAGCGAATGGCCCCGCCGGTGTCGAGGGGGTCGGGCTCGACCACGCACTGCACCGGCACGCCGTCGATGAGCCGGCCGGCGTAGGCCGCCACGAAGTCGTCAGGCCGGTAGCCGAGCGACAGGACGATCCCGTCGATGCCGGCGGCGACGAGCGAGGCCAGCACTCGGTCGAGCATGGGCACGCCGGCGACGGGGAGCAACTGCTTGGGCCTGGCGGTGGTCAGCGGTCGCAGGCGGGTGCCTTCGCCGCCGACGAGCACGACCGCGTTCACCCCGAGGAACCGCTGGTGCCCGAGCTTCGAGCGGGAGCGCTCGCTGCGCCCGAGCTGGCCGCACCCGAGCCCGCTGGCGGAGTGACCGCACCCGAGCCCGCTGGCGGAGTGACCGCACCCGAGCCCGCTGGCGGAGTGACCGCACCCGAGCTGGCCGCACCCGAGCTGCTGGACGACGCGGCAGAGACCGCCTGCAGCATGGCCGCCACCGCCGTCCCAGGCGGCCGGGGAACGGCGACGCCCTTGGGCAGGAAGGCGATCGTGATCTCCTGCTGGTCGGCAAGCTTCAGCGACGGCGGGTCGCCAGCCGCGATGCTCGTCTTGGCGGTGGGCGTCGTCCACTCCACCGCCTGGACGATCCCCGGCTTGCCGGCATCCTTGGTGCCCTTCGGGCACTTCTGCCCGAGGGTGAAGGTCCGGCCCACGGTCGGGCCCGCCGACGTCTTGCCCGGGAAGCGCACCGTCGTGCTCGTCAGGGCCATGCCGGGGTACTCGCTTGCGAGCAGGCCCAGCGTGGCGTTGGCGCCCGCCTCGCTGGAGACACGCGGTGCGATGTGGATCACCCCGCTCCCGACCGATGTCAGGCCGGGGGTCTTCCCCTTGACCGTCGGCGTTGCCGGCAGCGCCGGCTCGACCGTGCCGCAGATGTCGAAGGAGAGCGCCGCGTACCAGCTGGCCCCGACGGCCGGCTGGCCCGCCGACGAGGGGTGCTGGCGCTCATATCGGCTGTACCAGACGAGCGCCACACCCAGGATGCAGATGAGCGCAAGGCTGCTGTACCACTTGACGGGCCGCTGGCCGCGGTACGTCCGGCTGCCGCCGGTCGCCGCTGCTCGTGCCACCCATTTGCCCGTATCGGTCCTGGCCATGATCGACCGGTCACCCTAGTCGCTGTGGAGGCACCCCGCGGACCGCCCTCCTCCTGGGAGCTGCTCCCAGCGCCAGGCGGGCGGTCTCTGCCACCATGCGAGCAGCGAGAACGGCCGCCCCGCCCGGTACCAGCAGGCGCCGCCACCCAACCTGGGTGCGCCAGGTGAACCGGAGGGCTGACCGGTGGTGGGCGGCCAGCATGACGTACGGGCGCCGACGGGTCGACACGCCCTGCAGGTGGGTGACGGTCGCCGACGGGTCGTAGACCACGTCCCAGCCCGCCTGACGAGCCCGCCAGCAGAGGTCCATGTCCTCCGCGTACATGAAGTACGCCTCGTCGAACCCGCCGAGCTCCTCCCACGCCCGTCGGCGCACCGCGAAGCAGGCACCTGACACCCAGTCGACCGCCACCGCCCGGTCCGTTCCCAGGTCCGCCATCCGGTACCGCCGGCTGAAGCGGTTGTCGGGCCACACGCGCCCGACCAGTGCATGAGCCAACGCGTCGCCCGGCGACGGGAAGCGGCGGGCGGAGGGGTACCGGCTGCCGTCGGCTTCGAGCACCCGTGGCCCGACGACCGCCACAGCCGGATCGGCGTCGATGGCACGCACCAGGGCATCCACAGCCCCCGGGTGCAGCTCGACGTCGGGGTTCATGACCAGCACGACGTCGGCGCCCGGCGCAGCGGCCACACCCCGATTGGCGCCTGCGCCGTACCCCAGGTTGGCGCCGGTCCGCACCACCCGGACTTGCCTCGCCGGCGCCACGCCCGGCGCCGACTGCTCCGTGAGCACGGCGGTCGGGGCGCCATTGTCCACCACCACCACCTGTGCGACAGATTGAGCGACGAGCGAGGTGACGCATGCGGCCAGGACCGGGCCGCTGTCGTAGTCGACGACGACCGCCGCCACCCGAGCGCCGAGCCGGTCGCCGGCCAGGACGTCGTGCCGCGTGCCGACCCGAGCGACGTCCGACCGACGCGACCCTGCAGGCGTCATGCGGAACGGTCGAAACGGAACCGGACCAAGGCCCACAGCGCGCTGATGCCGTCGCGCCAGGAGATCTTCTTCCCGTCGTCGGGCTCGCGACCGGCGTAGGAGATGGGCACCTCGTAGATCCGCTCCCCGCGGCGCAGGATCTTGGCGGTGATCTCCGGCTCGAACTCGAACCGGTCCGAGCGGATCCGGATGCCCTCGAACACCTGCCGGTCGAAGACCTTGTAGCAGGTCTCCATGTCCGACAGCGTCGACCGGTAGAGCACGTTCGTCACCAGCGTGAGCAGGCGGTTGCCGACCCAGTGTGACGGCAGCATGTTCTTGCGCTCGCCGGTGAACCGGCTGCCGTAGACGACCCGGGCCTTGCCCTTCAGCACCGGCTCCAGCAGCCGCGGCCAGTCGTCGGGGTCGTACTCGAGGTCGGCGTCCTGCACCAGGATCAGGTCGCCGCTCGCCACGGCCAGCGCGCTGCGGATCGCCGCTCCCTTGCCTCGGTTGACCGGGTGGACGATCACCCGGACCGTGGAGTCGGCCAGCGCGGCCAAGATCTTGTCGGTGCCGTCGTTGGACCCGTCGTCGACGACGACGACATCCACGTCGAGCGGCACATCCACCGCCCGCACCCGCCGGATGATCTCGGCGATGGTCGCCCGCTCGTTGTACACGGGCACGATGACCGACAGGCTGCGGTACCGCGGCGCCGGCTTCCGCTGCACCTCCCCGCCGCCTTCGACACTGGTGCCATCCACGATCCCGAGCTCCTCCGCGGTCACGCCGGCTCCTGGCGCCGGCTCCATCATGACGCACCCCCACCGGCGGGCGCGGCGTGGCCGTCCCGGTGCACCGGCACCCCAAGCTCCGCAGCCACCCACTCGGCGCACCGCCGCAAACCGTCGTCCAGGCCGACCACCGGCGCCCAGCCGAGCCGCTGCCCAGCCCGGGCAATGTCCGGGCACCGCCGCGTCGGGTCGTCCTGGGGCAACGGCAGGTAGTCGACCGACGACGACGAGCCGGTCAGGGCGAGGACGCGGCGAGCGAGGTCGGCGACGCTGATCTCGGCCGGGTTGCCGATGTTGACCGGACCTAGCTCGTCGCCGTCGAGCAGCGCGAGCAGTCCGGCCACCGTGTCGTCGACAAAGCAGAGGCTGCGGGTCTGGCTACCGTCGCCGTAGACGGTCAGCGCAGCGCCGGTCAGGGCCTGCGCCAGGAAGTTCGACACCACCCGACCGTCCCCCGGACGCAGGCGAGGTCCGTACGTGTTGAAGATCCGGGCGATGCCGACGTGCGTCCCCAAGGTGCGGGCGTGGGCCATGGTGAGCGCCTCGGCGAAGCGCTTCGCCTCGTCGTAGACGCTGCGCGGGCCCACCGGGTTGACACTGCCCCAGTACTCCTCGTGCTGCGGGTGCACCGCTGGCTCGCCGTAGACCTCGCTGGTCGACGCCAGGAGGAACCGGGCGCCGTGGCGGGCAGCCAGCTCCAGTGCACGGCGGGTGCCCTCGCTCCCGACGGCCAGCGTCTGCAGCGGCCGCCGGAGGTAGTCGGGCGGCGACGCCGGGCTGGCGAGGTGCGCCACAGCGCCGACCGCCCCGTCGACCGGGAGCTCTTCCGACACGTCGGCCACGATCAGCTCGAACGTCCCACGCACGACCGAGCCTGGAGCATTTCCGCCATCTATCCCATCCGCGCTGCTGCCGCCAGCAGGGCCGCGGAGCACCCCGGCGAGCTCGGGCCCGGCATGTTCGGGCACGGCCCCGGCGAGCCCAGCCGGGCCACTGGTGGGCGTGGACGAGGCACCACCCGTGCCGGAGCTGTTCGCCCGGGGTGGGGCGTCGGCCATCAGGTGGGCGACGTTGGCCCGGCTGCCCGAAGACAGGTCGTCGACGCATACGACGTCGTCGCCACGGCCGACGAGAGCCTCGCACAGGTGCGAGCCGACGAAGCCGGCCCCGCCGGTCACCACCACGCGACGTCGCCCGCCGGTCATGGACGGCCGATGCCGATGTAGGTGAACCCGAGGCGCCGGAGCTGCGCCGGGTCGAGCAGGTTTCGGCCGTCGACCACCGCCGGGGTGGCCATGGTGTCGCGCACCTTGGTGAAGTCCAGCCAGCGAAGCTCGTCCCACTCGGTGAGGATCACCAGGGCAGCAGCGTCCTCGCACGCGGCATACGGGTCGGCGACGATCTCCGCTTGCCCCTCGAGCTCGGGCACCGCGCCGCCGGAGCCACCCGCCCCGTGGGCGCCTTCACCGCCGGGCACGCCCGCACTGCTCGGCAGACCTGCGCTGGGGCCGGCGGGGACGGTGGTGGGGTCGTAGGCCCGGACCAGCGCACCCTCCTCGGCCAGGCGGCGGACCACCCAGACCGCGGGCGAGTCGCGGCGATCGTCGGTTCCTGCCTTGAACGCCAGGCCCCACGCCGCCACACGCCGACCGGCGAGGTCGCCGCCCGCCGCCGCCCGTACCTTGTCGACCACCGACGCCAGCTGCGCCTCGTTCGTGTCGATAACGGCGCGCAGCAGCGGAAAATCGTACCCAGCCTGCTCGGCCATGTACAGCAGGGCGCTGGTGTCCTTGGGAAAGCACGACCCGCCCCAGCCCGGCCCGGGGCGCAGGAAATCGAAACCGATGCGGTGGTCGTAGCCCAAGCCGAGCAGCACGTCGCG
>JAKAYQ010000134.1 GCA_021826725.1 Actinomycetes bacterium | reverse complement strand
CACCGCGAGACAGCCAGCACCGCGAGACAGCCAGCACCGCGAGACAGCCAGCACCGCGAGGTCACAGCGTCGCGCAGGCGCAGGCGCAGGCGCAGGCGCTGCACTGCCGTCCACCGCCGGTTGCCCGTACCGTCACCAGGCATGTGGTAGTCGGGACCGAGCCATCCGGTCGCGCACCGTGACGGTCCGCCGTCAGGTCACGGCCGAAAAGAGAACCCGACCCACGCCCGGCGCCACCGAAGCCCACCTGTCGATGTCGAGCGCCAGGACCGCCACGGAACCTGGCGTAAAGCGGGTCGGCACCGTACGCGCCGACTCAACCATGCCGGACATCGGTGTCGCCGGCTCCGGTGCATGGGTTTCCCCCACGGCCATGGGCGGCGTGGCCAGTGGAGGCGGCGTGGGCAGCGAGGACAGAGGCAAGGCGCCCAACAGGGCGACGAGCTCGTGGACGGCAGGGTTGTGACCGACGATCATGACTGCACCCACGTCGTCGGACATGACTGACAGCCACGCCAGCAGGTCGTCGGCGTCAGCCCGGTAGAGGGACCTGTCGACCTCCGGCGCACCGAGGCCCAGCACCGCGGACGCGCCCTCAGCCGTCCCTCTGGCCCGCACCGCACTCGACGACACCACCAGGTCGGGCCGGCGGCACCCACCGGCCAGCGCCCGGGTCAGCAGCCCCGGAACGCCTCCGGCATCACCGAACGCCGCGACCTCGCGCCGACCCTTGGCCGCCAGCGGCCGGTCGTGGTCACCCCCAGGCCAATGGTCGACCGCGTGGGCATGGCGCACGACCCACACCTGGCGGCCGAGGTTGGGGCCTTGGCGGGGGCCTGGGCCGGGCTCGCCCCCGGGCGCGGACACCCGATCAGCCGCGTGCTTTCAGGGCTTCGATGAGCTTCGGCAGAACCTTGTGCACGTCACCGACGACCCCGAGGTCGGCAACCGAGAAGATCGGCGCCTCCTGGTCCTTGTTGATGGCCACGATGTTCTTGGAGCCCTTCATCCCGACCAGGTGCTGCGTGGCTCCCGAGATCCCGCACGCGATGTAGACGGTCGGCTTCACGGTCTTGCCGGTCTGGCCGACCTGGTGCGAGTACGGGACCCAGCCAGCATCGACGATGGCCCGGCTGGCACCCGCAGCACCGTTGAGCAGCTTGGCCAGCTCCTCGACCATGGCGTATTGCTCGGCGCCACCCAGGCCGCGACCACCGGAGACCACGACGTCGGCTTCGTCCAGCTTGGGGCCGCTGCGCTCCTCGGCGTGGCGCTCCACGATGGTCGCCGCGCCGGTCGCACCCAGGTCGGGAGCCGAGATCGACTGGACCTGTGGCGCAGCACCACCAGAAGCCTCGGCTGCGAACGACTTGGCCCGCACCACGAAGATCCCCGGGCCGTCACCGGTGAACCGGGCCGTCACGATCTGGGTGCCACCGAAGGCTGCGTGCTGGGAGCGCACCTCCCCACCCTCGACCTGCAGGTCGACCACGTTGGTGAGCACCGGCAGGTCTAGCCGGGCCGAAAGGCGACCGGCAATGTCTCGGCCGTCGTAGGTGGTCGGCACCAGGATGGCATCAGGGCGATTGCCCGAGCGGACGAGGTCCGCCACCGCTCCGGCAACGACCGGACCGGGCAGCCTGCCACCGAGGTCGCCGACGTCGTAGACGGTCGTGGCCCCGTGGTCGCCAAGGGTGCCGGCGATCGCAGCCGCGTCACCGCCCCAGGTCACCGCCTCGACCGTGCCTGCCATGGAGCGGGCCTTGGTCAGCAGCTCCAGCGTGGTCGACACGGGGTTGCCGTCAGCAGCCTCCGCCAGTACCCAAACCTTGTCGATCGACATCCCTCAGCTCCGTCTTTCGTGTGGGCGGGCAGCTTGTCGCTGCCGCCCTCCTTACCCCTGTGGTGCCGGGCACCTCGGCCCCGGCCGCCGGACCTCGCTCGCCGACGCCCCGGCGTACCGCCGGGGATGCGAGCCGGAAATGCTTCAGACCAGCTTCAGCTGCTCCAGGAAGGCGACGATCCGCTCGTGCGCGTCGCCCTCGTCCACGACCAACTCGCCCGCACCACGCTCCTCGGCGGCGGCAACGCCGGTGATCTCCTGGCCGGCACCGGCCCAACCCACCGACGAGGCATCCAGGCCGAGGTCGGCCACCGTCAGCTGGTCGACCGGCTTCGACTTGGCAGCCATGATCCCCTTGAACGACGGGTACCGCGGCTCCACGACACCTGCAGTGACCGTCACCACGCACGGCAGCGGACACTCGACCTCGTCGTACCCGGCCTCGGTCTGGCGCTCGACACGGACCGAACCATTGGCGACCGAGATCTTCTTCGCGAAGGTGACCGATGGCATACCCAGCAGCTCGGCGATCTGAACCGGGGTCGTACCGGTGTACCCGTCGGTCGACTCGGTGGCGGCGATGACCAGGTCCGGCTGGGCCCGCTCGATGGCCTTGGCAAGAACCTTGGCGGTCGACAGGGCATCGGAGCCCTTGAGCGCGCCGTCGCTCACCAAGATGGCCTTCGCCGCGCCCATGGCGAGCCCGGTGCGGAGGCCGGAGACCTCGCCGTTCGGCGCCATGGAGACGAGCGTCACCTCACCATCCTCGGCGGCCAGCTGCAGCCCCATCTCCACGCCATAGGCGTCGGAGTCGTCGAGGATGAGCTTGCCCTCGCGGACGAGGGTGTGGGACTGGGCATCCAACGCGGCCGGCGCGGCCGGGTCGGGGATCTGCTTCACACAGACGACGACGTTCATGGGCGCGATTGTTCCCGACAGCGGGCCCCACCGACCAATCGGCGCTCCGGACATCCCCCGACCAGGCCTCCGATGAGCGCCTGACCAGCGATTCAGGCCCCGTTCGACCAGTCACCCCGGGCCCGATCTCCCTCGATCGGCGCCCCGGCTTTCGCTCGACCAGCACCCCGGTCGGCACCTGGGCACGCCGGGCGCCGCTTGACCAGGTAGTCGGATCGGTGCCTCACCCTCCGTCGCGGACCGCCACGGCAGCAGCGACATCGTCGGCAATCACGCCGAGTGCCCCGGCGCGAGCGGCGGCGCGCACCTCGTCCGGCCCGTTCACGGTCCACGCGACGACAGTCAGGCCGGCAGCTGCCGCTCGCTCGACCAACCCTTCGGTCGTTCGCGACCAGTGCGGCAATAGCACGGTGCAGCCGAGGTCAGCCGCCCGGTCGAGCAGAGTGGCCGCATCGAGCGCCGGGTGGACAAGCAGCCCGAAGTCCACGAGCCACTCCGGTGCGACCGCACGTGCCGTGATCGCCCCTGCCGTCGCAGCGAGGGTCTCAGGCCAGAACGAGGTCACCAACCAGTGCTGGGGAGGTTTGGAGCTGCCTGCCGGCGAGGACGCCCCGGACTCCGGTCCAGCCCGGCGCGCCAGTCCAGCCCGGCGCGCCAGCAGTGCCGCGACCTTGTGCGCCACGCGCTGGTCGGGATCGAACCCGGGCTCGGTCGGCGCGTTCTTGATCTCGATATCGACCACGCCGTCGCCGCAGGCGTCCAGCGCTGCGCCGAGCGACGGTACCCACGCGGGAAGCTCACAGCGCCGGGCCGCGTGCACCGGGCCGACGCCGGGTAGGTCGACGTCGTGGACCACGACCAGCTCGCCGTCGGCGGTCTGACGGACGTCGAGCTCCACCCCGTCGGCCCCGGCTCGCCGAGCTCGGTGGAACGCCGCCTCCGTGTTCTCTCGTATCTCGTCGTTCGACTCGTCGGCGGACGATGTGCGCCCGCCCCGGTGCGCCAGGACGAAGATGGGAGCGAGCGGGGCCATGCCGGGCATCATGCTCGCTCCCCCGAACCCCGGACCGGCCGCTCCCCCGAACCCCATACCGGCCGCTCCCCCGAACCCCATACCGGCCGCTCCCCCGAACCCCGGACCGGCCGCTCCCGGCCGGGGGTTGGCGGGTGTTGGCCAGACGTTGGTCTGCGGGCACATTGGCCCGCGTTGTGGCCGCATACTCACTTATCGCGTTGCCAGCGATGCTTCTCGGGCGACCGACAGTTGAGTTGCGCAGTAACCCTTGCGCGCGCCTGCGCTCGGGAGTACATTCACGTGGCCGACTCGACCAGACGGTCAACCTATGTGGCCAGTCTTGTGAAGTGAGTCACAATCGGCCGTGCTGCGCGCACGAAGCTCGAAATCAGAGGAGGCGCATCGTGGCCCTCATGTGGAACCGTTCTGTGGAGTGGGACGCCGACGATTGGCGGAAGCTCGCCGCTTGTCGGCACACCGAGCCCGATCTGTTCTTTCCGGTGGGGACCACCGGGCCAGCGATCGACCAGATCGAGGCAGCCAGGCGCGTCTGCCGCTCCTGCGAGGCGATCGAGCCGTGCCTGGAGTTCGCGCTGGCGACCAACCAGGAGTCCGGGATCTGGGGCGGCACCTCCGAGGAAGAGCGCCGCAAGCTGCGAAAGGCGTGGCTGGCTGCACGTCGACGCGCATCGTAGGCCAGCACCACCACCCGGCACAGCACCACCACCCGGCACAGCACCACCACCCGGCACAGCACCACCACCCGGCACAGCACCACCACCCGGCACAGCACCACCACCCGGCACAGCACCACCACCCGGCACAGCACCACCAGTGAGCCCCCTGGTGTCGCGACCGGCCTCCATCGTTTCACCCGCGGCAAACCAGCAGGTGCCGACCGCACGACGGCAGGAGGAACGCTCAGCCGGCGCTCCGCCTGAGCCAGAGCGTTACGTGCGGGATCGTCGGCAGGCAGTGGAGGGGCAACCGGCCGCAGGCGCGGCACTAGCCTGGCGGTGACCGGCAGGGCGACGAGGCCGGCGCGCCAGTCTGCGCGCTGCATGTCTCGTCCACGGTGGCCTGCCTGGACGGAGAGGTACGGCGATGCGCGGTCCCGGTGGCGAGCGGCACACCCGGGTGGGTCTCAGACGGTCAATCAGGGTGAAGGGCCTGGTCGTCATCGCGCTGCCCTTCGCCGTCGTGCTGGCCAACCTCGGCCTGGCGACCTGGTTCACCCACGTCGGCAACCGGGCCATGACCGCCATGTTCGGCGCGCAGAACGTTCTGGTGCGAATGACCGATCTGCAGACGAACCTGCTCAGCGCCCAGGCCAACGGAGCGGTTGTCCTGTTCGACCACGATCCTGCCGCCCTGCGTCGCTACACCGCCACAGTTGCCGGGATCCCGGCCGAGCTACGCGCCGTCGAGGCGACCATACCGAGCGCCGGCCAAGCCCGCGCCGCCGTCGCACGTGCCGCAGCCGACGCCCACGCCGTGCTCCGGGACATGGGCCAATTCACCGTCACGCTCAAGCCCGGCCAGGTCAGCACCGCGGCAGCCGCCCTCGGTCGGCTCGACATCAGGTTCGAGACGGACGTCTCCGCCGTCCGCTCGTCCGAGGACCGCCTGACGAGCCAGCAACATGGGGTCGTCGACGCAGCGCGAACCGCCATCGTGGTGCTGAGCGCCATTTCCGCTGCAGCCGTCCTGGTGGGAGGCACCGCCCTGTCGCTGCTGTTCACCAACCGTGTGGTAGGCCGGGTCCGCCGGCTCGAACGGGCCACCGACGCGCTGGCGCGCGGGGCACCTGTGAGCGACCTCCCTGGGGGATCCGACGAGCTCGGACGGCTGGCCGGCAGGCTGGCCGAGACCGCCGCCCTCCTCCGGCACCACGAGCGCGCCTTGGAGCGGTCCCGGGAGAGCCTGGACGACATCCTGGCCGCCAGCCCGGTCGTGTCGTTGCGGTACGACACCCAGCGCGGCGTGCTCGTGTACGCCAGCCCAAACGTCGAGGCCATGCTCGGCGTGCCCGCAGCCGACATCGTCGATGCCATCGGGGCCTTCGTCGATCGCCTGCACCCAGACGATGTCACCACGATCGACTACGCGGTCCGCGACGCTGCGGCAGGCCAGGGCCATCCCGAGCGGAGCGAGCATCGACTGCGCTTTCGTCGGCGCGGCGATGGGGGAATGTGGCGTGAGGCGCGGGTCACCACCGCGGTGGTGACCGACTCCGACACTGCCAGCGTAGGCTACGGCAACGTCGTCGCCTACCTGGTCGATGTCACCGAGCAGCTTCGGGCAGAGCGCGAGGCCGAGGAGCGCCGTAATCTGCTCGAGTCCATTCTCGCAGCGTCCCCGGACCACATCGTGGTCCGCGACGCCACCGACGTCGTCATGCTGTCGAGCCTGCACACCGGCGACATGCCATCCGACACCAGCGCGTCCGCTGCGGGTCAGTCCGACGCGAGCACCGCCCAAGGACCCATGACGGCTGCACCCGGCCACATGACCGTGGACGACCGCCGCGAGATCGCCGACCTGATCCGCCGCACCCGGACCGGCGAGGCCGCCCCCGACGCCGTCGTCAGCACGGTCACCACCGACCTCGGCGAGCAACAGATCTTCGAGACCCGAGCTCGCCCTGTCGTCGCCGACGACGGGCGGATCATCGGCACCGTTACCGTGTCGCGGGATGTGACCGGGCGCGTCCTTCTCGAAGACTCGCTGCGCGACGCTACCGATACCGCCATGGCCGCCAGCGAGGCGAAGAGCGAGTTCCTCTCCCGGATGAGCCATGAGCTGCGAACCCCGTTGAACGCCATTCTGGGATTCGCACAGCTCATGGCGCTCGACGAGCTGTCGAGCGACCAGGCGGTGTGCGTCAACCAGATCCAGCGGGCAGGCGGGCACCTGCTGTCGCTGATCAACGAGGTCCTGGACATCGCCCGCATCGAGACCGGCAACCTCAACCTGTCGGTGGAGCCCGTGTCGGTCGACGACGTGATGCACGAGGTCGCCACGCTGCTGGGGCCGGTGGCGGACTCCGCCGGAGTGCACATCCGCCTGGCGACCTCAGCAACTGCCGGCAGCCACGTCCGGGCGGACCGGCAGCGTCTGCTGCAGGTCTTGCTCAACCTGGGCTCCAACGCCGTCAAGTACAACCGGACCGATGGCCTGGTGGCCCTGCACACCGAGCACCACGACCATCGGGTGACCATCGCCGTGTCCGACACCGGTCCCGGCATCCCCCCCGAACGCCAGTCCGAGCTATTCGTGCCGTTCTCCCGGCTCGGCGCCGAGCGGACCGGCATCGAAGGGACCGGTGTCGGCCTGGCGCTGTCCAAGCACTTCGTCGACCTGATGGGCGGCACCATCGACGTCGAGTCCGAGCCCGGCCGTGGTGCCACCTTCCGGGTCACCCTGTGCCTGGCCGAACCACCCAGCACCCAGGATGTCCCCGAACCCCGCACTGCCGGTATCGAAGTCGCCGGCCAGGCCACCATCACCGCCGTCACGGCCACCGACCTGGTCGACGAACCCCCAGCCACCGCAACCCCAGCTGCCGCAACCCCAACCGCCGCAACCCCAGCCGTCGCAACCCCAGCTGCCGCAACCCCAACCGCCGGCGACGGCGCTCCGAGCACAGCCGGTCCGACCGGGGGCATCGCTCGCACGGGCCCCCAAGCCGGCGCAGCGGCCAGGAACGACGGCGTCGCCCCAACCGCAGCCTCGCCGACCGACAGCGCCCTGCTGAACGGCGCTCCGCCCAACGGGGGCGATGGGGCAGACCAGCTCTTCGTTCTGCACATCGAGGACAACGAGTCGAGCGCGGCGCTGGTGGCGCAGATCCTGGCCCGTCGGCCCGACATCCGATTGTCGTCGGTCGGCACCGCCCGGCTCGGCTGGCAGATCGCCCGTCGCCACCGTCCCGACCTGATCCTGCTCGACATCCACCTTCCGGACATGCCGGGCAACGAGCTGCTGCACCGATTGCGGTCCGATCCAGAGCTGTGCGACGTGGCGGTCATCGCGGTGAGCGCCGACGCCACTCCGACCAGGATCCGCCGGATGCAGCGCCTCGGCGTGGACGCCTACCTCACCAAGCCGCTCAACGTCGGTGCGCTGCTCGATCACGTCGACAAGATCGCCCGCGCCAAGGCGGCCCGACCGGTCACGCCCGGCGCCCCACCCGTCGACACAGGTATGCCGCCCCCGGCCACGTCGGAGACCGTCGGCTGATTCCCTGCGGCGCGGTCCCGAACCCCCAGACCTGTCCACCCACAGAACAGCTCCGTCGGCGCTGCCTGGAGCAAAGGCCCCGCCTGTGCCGGCAACGGGCCCCTCTCCAATGGTTAGGCACGGATATGCCCTAAGGTAAGAGCGATAGTGGTCAGCATGGATGCCGACCTTGCGACATGGGCGGACGCGCTGCGGTGCACTGGCGATCATCCGGACCGGGCTCGCTCGTGCAGCGTGCTGCTGGCCCGGCAAGTCGGAGGTAGAAGGGAGCAGTCGGTGCTGCGCAGGAATGGTCCTAGGTGGCGGAAATGACAACAGCGGTCGAAAACCACATGATCCTCGTCGCCGAGGACGACGCTGGCAGCCGCACGGCGACCCGGATGTTCCTACAGCGCTCCGGCTATCGCGTCGGCGAAGCGGCGGATGGCCCCGGAACACTTCGCGAAGCCAGTCTCGGCCACTACGACCTGGTACTTCTTGACCTCGGACTCCCCGGACTCGACGGCGAGGAGGTGCTGGCGCGGTTGCGCCGCGACGGCGCTCTTCCGGTGATCGTGCTGACTGGCAGGTCCGAGGAACGCGAGCGCGTGCGTGTGCTCGACCTCGGTGCCGACGACTACCTGGTGAAGCCGTTCTCGCTGCCCGAGCTCGAGGCTCGGATCCGGGCCGTCCTCCGGCGCGGCCAACCGGCACCGCCTTCATCCCGTATCGAGCGGGGCGACCTC
>JAKAYQ010000133.1 GCA_021826725.1 Actinomycetes bacterium | reverse complement strand
GGCTCACGAAGCTGGTGGCCTCGACCGTGCGCAGACCGGCGGCCACCAGACCGGCGACGAAGCGAGCTTTGGTGGCGAGCGGGACCAGCGCCGGCTCGTTCTGCAGTCCGTCTCGTGGACCGACCTCGTAGATGGTCACCTGCGGCGGCAAGCCCGGCGCCCGATGGACCGTCGGGTTCCTCACGGAGCCGCCCCGCCGCCCGGCGACGCAGGGTTCTCCAGCCCGCTGCCAGGCACCCCAGCGGCAGGCACCCCAGCAGCAGGCACCCCAGCAGCAGGCACCCCAGCGGCAGGCACCCCGGCGGCAGGAGCCGCCTCGTTTGGCGCCCCGTCGGGTCGCGCCTCGACCACGACGAGCACCTGATCCAGCGCGACGGTGTCGCCCACGGCCACCGACAGCTCGGTGACGGTCCCGTCGACCGGTGCGACGACGGGGTACTCCATCTTCATCGCCTCGAGCACGGCCAGGACCTGTCCGGCGACCACCGCCACGCCGAGGTGCACCGAGACGTCCCGGACCACTCCCGGCATCGGGCTCAGCACCGGTCCACCAGCGCCACGCCCGGCCGCGGCGACGCGAGCGGGGCCGCGGCCGGTTCGCACCCGCCAGACGTACCCCTCGCGCCCGAGCCACAGGTCGTCGCCGTCCCTGGCAACACGCCAGCGAGCAGACAGCCCGTCCACGTCGCAGACAAGCGACGACCCGGCCAGATCGGCCGACGCCGTCATCAACGCCTCCCCGACGCGCACTCGGGCCCGGACCGGCCCCCGGCCCGCACCGGCCCTGATCGCACCCCGGCCGGCCACACACACACCGGCCACACCCACCTCGGTGCCATGCTCATCGGCCCCATGCACTTCGGTCGCACCCACCACGGTTCCAGGCACAGCGGCCACACCTACGCCGGCCCCGTGCACTTCGGTCACCCCCACATCGGTCACCGTGTCGCCCAGGCGCAGCGGCAGGAGCATCTCGGCCCGACCCGTCACCCGCCAGCCGTCGGCGAGGTCCCACGGGTCGATCCGATCCCCGCCAGGCCGGCGTGCCGCCACATGCGCCAGGGCCGCCGCCACCAGCACTGCCGAGTCCGGGGCAGCCGGGACGGCAGCCAGCTGCGGGGCGACGTCCTCGACCAGCCCGGTGTGCAACCGGCCGGCGACGACGTCGTCGTGGCGCAGCAGTTGGCGGAGGAACCACGTGTTCGTCGCCACGCCCAGCACGGACAGCTCGCCCAGGGCCCGGTCGAGGCGCTGCAGCGCGCCGGCGCGGTCCGGCGCCCAGGCCACGACCTTGGCCAGCAGGGGGTCGAAGGCGGTCCCCACCACGCTGCCTTCGGCCACGCCGCTGTCCACCCGGATCCCCGGGCCGTCCGGCTCGACCAGCCCCACCACCGTGCCGGTGGCCGGCAGGAAGCCGCTGGCGGGGTCCTCGGCGTTCACCCGAGCCTCCACAGCGTGGCCCGACAGCCGCACTTGGTCCTGGGTGAGCGGCAGCGGTTCACCGGCGGCGATCCGCAGCTGCCACTCGACGAGGTCGAGGCCGGTCACAAGCTCGGTCACCGGGTGCTCGACCTGGAGCCGCGTGTTCATCTCCAAGAAGTAGTACACGTCGGGCTGGTCGCCGCGCACCACGAGCTCGACGGTGCCTGCACCCTCGTAGCCACAGGCGCGGGCCACCACTACCGCGCTCGCCCCCATGGCCGACCGCATCGCCTCGTCGACCAGCGGCGACGGTGCCTCCTCCACGATCTTCTGGTGGCGGCGCTGCAGGCTGCACTCCCGTTCCCCGAGGTGGACCACGTTGCCGTAGCGGTCGGCGAACACCTGGATCTCGATGTGGCGGGGCCGCTCCACCAGGTGCTCCACGAACAGCGTGTCGTCGCCGAAGGCAGCCAGCGCCTCGCGACGCGCCGAGGCCGCCGCCCCCAGCAGGTCGGCGGGATCGTCGACCCGGCGCATGCCCTTGCCCCCACCGCCGGCCGACGGCTTGATCAGCACCGGGTAGCCGGCAGCCGCGGCTGCGTCGACCAGCTCGCCGTCGGTGCGAGCCGGCTCGTCGAGCCCGGGCACGACCGCCACGCCCGCGGCCGCAGCCGCGCGCTTGGCCCGGATCTTGTCCCCCATGACCTCGATGGCCGATGCCGGCGGGCCGATCCACACCAGGCCGGCACCGGTCACTGCCGCGGCCAGCGCCGCGTTCTCCGACAGGAACCCGTAGCCGGGATGCACGGCGTCGACCCCGGCGCGCACTGCTGCGTCCACGACGCGACGGGGGTCGAGGTAGCTCTCCGCCGGTGACGCCGGCCCCAACCGGACGGCCCGGTCGGCGACGGCCACGTGGTGGGCGTCGCGGTCCCCGTCGCCGTAGACGGCGACGGCCTCCACACCAAGGGCGTGCAAGGTCCGGACGATGCGCACAACGATCTCGCCGCGATTTGCCACCAGCACAGAACGGAACATCGGGCTCACATCCGGAAGACGCCGTAGCCGACGGGGTCGAGCGGGGCGTTCGCGGCGGCCGACAGGGCAAGGCCGAGGACGCGGCGAGTGTCGAGCGGGTCGATGACGCCGTCGTCCCACAGGCGGGCAGTGGCGTAGTACGGGTGGCCCTGATCCTCGTACTGCTGGCGGATCGGCGCGGTGAACGCCTCTTCCTCCGCCGCGTCGAACAGCTCGCCCCGGGCCTCCGCCGCGTCGCGCCGGACGGTGGCCAGCACCCCTGCAGCCTGATCGCCACCCATCACCGAGATGCGGGCATTGGGCCACATCCACAGGAACCGAGGTCCGAAGGCGCGCCCGCACATCGAGTAGTTGCCGGCCCCGAAGCTGCCGCCGACGACGACGGTCAGCTTGGGCACGCGGGCGCAGGCGACCGCCGTCACCATCTTGGCGCCGTGCTTGGCGATCCCTCCGGCCTCGTAGTCACGGCCCACCATGAAGCCGCTGATGTTCTGCAGGAACACGAGCGGGATGCGGCGCCGGTCGCAGAGCTCCACGAAGTGTGCTCCCTTGAGCGCCGACTCCGAGAACAGGATGCCGTTGTTGGCCACGATCCCCACCGGGTGCCCCCACACCCGGGCGAAGCCGCACACCAGCGTCGACCCGTACTCGGCCTTGAACTCGAGCAGGCGTGAACCGTCGACGATGCAGGCCACGACGTCGCGCACGTCGTACGGGGTGCGGCTGTCGGCGGGCACCACGCCGGCCAGGGCCCCGGCTGCGACCGCCGGATCCTCGACCGGGGCGGTGTCCCACGGGATCGGCGTGCGCGGGGCCAGGGTCGCCACGATCTGCCGCACGCGCACGAGCGCGGCCCGGTCGTCGTCGACCAGGTGGTCGGTCACGCCCGACCGGCGGGCGTGCAGGTCCCCACCGCCGAGATCCTCGGCGGAGACGACCTCCCCCGTGGCCGCCTTCACCAGGGGCGGGCCACCAAGGAAGATCGTGCCCTGGCCCCGGACGATGATCGCCTCGTCGCTCATGGCCGGCACGTAGGCGCCGCCGGCGGTGCACGACCCCAGCACCGCGGCGATCTGGGCGATGCCGGCGGCGGACATCGTCGCCTGGTTGTAGAAGATCCGCCCGAAGTGCTCGCGGTCGGGGAAGACCTCGTCCTGCGCCGGCAGGTAGGCGCCACCGGAGTCGACCAGGTAGACGCACGGCAGGCGGTTGGCCAGCGCGACTTCCTGGGCGCGCAGGTGCTTCTTCACCGTCATGGGGAAGTACGTGCCGCCCTTGACGGTGGCGTCGTTGACCACCACCACGCACTCGCGCCCCGATACCCGGCCGACCCCGGTGATGATGCCGGCGGCGGGCGCCTGGCCGTCGTACAGGCCGTGGGCAGCGAGCGGAGACAGCTCCAGGAACGGCGACCCCGGGTCGAGCAGCGCGTCAAGGCGCTGGCGTGGCAGCAGCTTGCCGCGACCTGCGTGCCGGCGGCGGGCTGGCTCCGGCCCACCCACGGCCGCCTCCTGGAGCTGGCGGTGCAGATCGTCGGCGAGCGACCGGTGGTGTGCGGCGTTGCGCTGCCACGCCGCCGACGACCGGCTGCCGGCGGGCACCAGGACCGGCCACGGCTCGACACCGTGGCATCCGTCAGGATCGATCACCGGGGCCACGTTAACCCGCCCCGACAATTGGCTTCAGTTTCCGGACGGCGGTGCCGATACACCGTCACATGGTCGATCGCGCCATCGCGCACATCCAGCCGGGTACCGCAGTCTCCGTCCGCACCCGGTTCACCGGGTCGTGGGCCCACGGGTTCGTCGTCGACGAGGTCGTCGACCGGGCAACCGGCTACCGGATCCGGCGGCTGTCGGACCAGAGCCGGCTCGGTGGCGTCATCCCCCTGTCGGAAGTCCGGCACGCGGACGGCTTTCGGTTCCCATCCCAGGCCGTCGGCGCACCCGACTGGCCGACCTGGTCTCGCTGACCGGCCCACCTGGTCCCGCCGACCGGTCGACCGGGCCCCGGCTGACGGGCCGGTCTCGTCACAACCCCCGCAGCAGCCCTCTACCCAGCCAAGACCGCGGACCCTGCCCACGTCCTGGATCCGGCTTGCAGCGCGTACGCTGCGGTCCCGATGGCTCTCGCCCGTGAGTTCGGCTCGCTGCGTCACCTGGTGGCACGGTTCTTCGGAGCGCTGTCACCGGCAGGGCCCTCGGCAGGCGACGAAGCGTGGGCACGCGGCTGCCTGCTGCCTGGGGAGCAGGTGCTCTGGGATCGCATGTCCGGGCCCGACCGGCGCCATGCCGTCGGGGTGGCTCGCGACGCCGCCCGGCTCCTCGGGGACCGCCATGCCGGTGGTGACGGCGGCGACCCACCGGGACGTGCCGTACTGGCGAGCGCGCTGCTGCACGACGTCGGCAAGGTCGAATCGGGCCTCGGCACGTTCGCCCGGGTCGCGGTGACCGCAGCAGCCATCGCCGTCGGCCGCCATCGCCTGGCGGCCCAGCCCACCGGACCTGCCACAGCAGTCCGATGGCGGCGCTGGAGGGACCTGGTCCGGCTCTACCTCACCCACGACCAGGTCGGCGCCCTGCTGCTGGAGCGTGCGGGCAGCGATCCGCTGACCGTGTCGTGGGCTCGCGAGCACCATGCGGACCCCTCGCGGTGGACAGTCGACCGGAGGATCGGAGACGCACTGAAAGTTGGGGACGGCGACTGAAAGGAACCGGCTCCGACCGGCACGAACCAGCCAGGTGTCCTGGGTGGCGGAGCGCCTGTTCCAGCGACCAACCAGCCGAGCTGCACATCACGTCGGGCTCCAGGTGGAACCTCCGGACGGGGCTCGAACACAGCGACCGGCGACCCCTACTCGCCGGCTGATGGCTCCCGCCGGATGATCCGCACTGCCGGCGGGGGCACCTGGCGCTTGACGGTCGCTGGCTGGCCCGCTGGCACCATCGGCATCCGATCGGCGGCGGGCACTGGCACCTGCTGGGCCACCGCATGGCGCGCTGCGCCCGGTGCGTGCGCCCCGATCGGTCCCCGCTCCCCGATCGCCGACTTGTACGAGCGATACCGGTGCGCGATCACGAAGACGATCGCGGCGACGGCGAGGGCGCCCAGTACGTACCCGGCATCGCTGAAGCCATGCATGACGGCCTGCCACCGGCCGCCGACGCCGTACCCGATACCGGCCATGGCCGCGTCCCAGATGAGCGACCCGAAGAAGGTGAGCACGCCGAAGCGGACAGCGGGAACCTCGGCGATGCCTGCCGGGAGTGCGACAAAGTTGCGGATGACCGGGAGCAGCCGACTGCCGAACACACCCCAGCGCTGATGGCGGTCATACCACTGCTCGGCGCGGTCAAGATCATGGTGGCTCAACAGGACGTACTTGCCGAAGCGGTCCACGACGGCACGACCGGCGCTTCGGCCGATGAACCAGGCCACGAAGGCGCCGACCAGCTCACCGGCGACGCCAGCGGCGATGGCCCCGGGCAGGCTCAGCTTGCCCTCGGCGGCAAGCACACCGGCGAAGCCCAGGGTCAGCTCCGACGATGTGGGCACGCAGCACGACTGCAGCACCGACAGGAGGAAGACAGCGGCGTAGCCGGACGATGCGACCAGCGTCGTGGGGTTGAGCAGCGCGAGCACAGCCCAACGCTACCGGTTCAGACCTTACGGCGGCATGAGCCGACTGTTGGGGACCGGACGATCCCCGAAGAACCGGCTCGACCCGGGCCGGCCCCCCGCTACCGGGGAGAAGCCCGGACGGGGCCAACCGTCAGGACCTGCGGCCTCCCGCCGGGACAACCCTCCGGCCCAACGGGTCAGGGATACCACGGCGCCCCAACCAGGGGCAGTACCAAGGTGCACGGCACCGGACGGGACTGGGCGGGATCGAGCGCGTTCAGCACGTCCTGGGCGGCGACCGGGTCGGCCGCCAGGGTGACGTGCTCGGAGTAGTCGATGGGACACTGGTCCTGCACCACGTGGTTCGTGGCGTTGGGTGCGTTGAGCTGGCCGGACGTGTACGGCGTCACCAGCTCGTCGTAGCGGGTCATGATCGTGGTGTAGGTGATGCCGGGCACGGCCGTAATGCCGTCCGCGTACAGCAGGTGGAGGAAGCCGGAGCCCTGCAGGAGCTCCTGGCATGCGCCGCAGAAGGTTGCCACGGCCGACTGGATCGGCTGGGTCAGGGCGGGGAACGCCACCTCCAGGGCGTTGATCAGCATCACCAGCCCGAACAGGGTGGTGCCCTGGTACAGGGGGGCGATCGCCACGAACCGGGAGACCTTGCCCGCCCCACCCAGGAACTTCAGGTAGTACTGGGGCATCACCGTGCCCTCGGAGTGACCGACCAGGTCGACCTTGCTGGCCCCGGTGGCGGCCAGCACCCGGTCGACGAACGCTGCCAGCTGGTAGCTGCTCTGCTGCATCATCTGCAGGCCACCCACCACGTCCTCACCGGGGTCGAGCCCGTAGGTGAAGGCGAACACGCAGTAGCCGTTGTCGGCGAGCAGGGGGGAGAGCGTGGCCCAGTTCTCGGCCATCGTGGCCAGGATCCCGTGGACCAGCACGACCGGACGGGGATGCGCCGAGCTCGGCTTGCAGGACCAATTGTTGGCCCCCGCCGGTGCCCCTGTCGGGTCGGTGAGCACCTCCGGGGCGGCAGCGGCCACGCTGTAGACCACGGGGTACGGGCTGTCGGCGGACGCGGAATTGCCGGCCGGTGCCGGCCGGGGCGCCACGGGCCAACCGCCCACATGGCTGCGCCGGGCAGGCGGCCCGCCCACCGCGTGGCGTGGTGCAGCCGACGCCGAGCCCCCCGCCGTCACCCCGGTGACAGCCACCATCAGCAGGCTAATGACCACGGAAAGCGCAGAATGCATGGGGCGCATCCAATCGACCGTAGTGCTGCCATGCGACCGGTGCGCAATCCTCTGCCAGCGGGAAGCCCGTCGACGGCATCTCGTGCAACCGCAGCGAGCAGACGCTGCTCCACGTGCACACGCACCTCACCATCTTCGCGGACGGTCGCGCCCGCCAGATCCCGGCTGGGATCGGCACCGCCCTACGCCGTGTCCAGGCCACCAGCGGTGGCGCACGTTGACCGGGTCTCGCTGTTGGTAGTGCCACCCGCACGGGTGGAGACCAGAGTCGCACTCACGCGAGAGAAAGGGCCCTTCGACCTTGACCGAGCGTTGTGACACTACGTAGGGTGGCACCACTCGTGTTTGTGTGAACGCATGCCGTTGCACATGAGGGGGGCACCCTCGAGAGTCGGGAGCATTGCCATGAGCTACCTCGCTGTTCACCGCGCCACCCGTCGGGCCCCAACCCCCCGCAACCGGCAGACCGCCCGGCGCGGCCGGCTGGTGACCGCCGTCAGGGTGGCGGTCGTCGTGGCGACTGTCGGCGGGACCGCGCTGGCCCTGAACCTGGACGGGTCGGCCGCGTTCGCAGCCTCGGTCAAGCCGAGCGTCATCGACTTCTCGCAGTGCGCCAACGACCCGCCTCCAAGCACGTCGGACGCCTGCCCGTATGGTCCGGCAGTCGAGGGCGGATGGATCAACGGCATCTTGCAGCAGACCAACTCCCATTACCGCGAGAACCAAACGGTTCCCCAGCGAGCCTTCCTCGACTTCCCCGCCGGCTCTTCTACCACTGGTGAGACCATCACCATCAAGTACGAAACGCTGAAGGGCGACATCCACGCGTACGACTCGTTGGCGACGTACAACACGACGCAAACGGGGATCACCCCGGCCGTTCTGTGCGCCGGGGCAATCCAGGCCGCCTGCTCTCCCGTGGTCACCGCGGGACCGCTGAGCACATTTCCCATCCCGAACGACCCGACGGCGGTCGCACCGTCGGGGGCCGGCATCTCCGACGTCACCTCCGCCCACCAGCTCCCCGGCCAGCTCATGACCCTGTACGGCGGCACGATCACTGCGGTGAGCACGCCGGTCCACACGGGGTCCGGCGGCTCCGACCAGTACGCCACCCAGACGGTGACCTTCAACCTCGTAGGTGCCGGCGCCACCACGTCAACCGACCAGCAGGTCCTGTTGGCGTTCAGCGGACACCTCGCCGCCGGAGGGGGCCCGACCGGTTGGGGAACCCGCTTGGGTGCCGGGTCGGTCAAGGGTGGGCCTTACCACATCATCCTGGTCTCAGCCGGACCCGCGGCCAAACTCACGACGTTCGGCAACCGGGACAACCAGATCATGGGGAACGCGCTCGTGCCTCCCGCCACGCCCACCATCACCACCGTGGCAACACCCCAGGTGGGGGTGGCAGGAGCGCCCATCGCTGCAGCCGGGGACACCGCCACGTTCAGCGGTGCGTCATCACCGA
>JAKAYQ010000007.1 GCA_021826725.1 Actinomycetes bacterium | reverse complement strand
AACGACGGCCAATCGCTCCCCGTCCCGCCCGGTGCTGCCTCCGCCGACCCCCTGAGTGCTTGCAGCGGCGTTCCGCGCCGCTCCGGACCGCAGATCGCTGTCGCCGGCAGGCGCCGGATCGCCGATTCGGCCTGGTCGGTCCGCACCAGACTTGACGCGAAACGGGCGCTCAGATCATCCGATCGGGCTCCGCTGTGCGCGGCGCCAAATCGGGTGCCGCGCACGCCGATCGACGGGGTGCGTACGCCCCCATCGCCCCTCCGGGTGACGATCTACGGCATCGTCGACCCGTCCGGACGGCGTGCCGCGGTGGGCGGGATTGGGGTAGTCACTGGCGATCCTTCCGGGTCTTGCGGGGATGGATGGATTCGCCACGGGCGAGCATGTCGACGTACTCGGCAAGCTTGCGGTCCCGGGTCGCCGGGCTCTTCACGGTGTTGAGCCGGTAGACGATGGCGTATCGATTAGCTGCGTCCAGCCGGTCGAACGTCTCGGCTGCGCAGGGATTGGCTGCCAGCGCCCGGGCGAGATCGGGCGGCGTCTGCATGTCGGCCTGCCCACGGTAGGCCGACTGCCACCGCCCTTGCGCCTTGGCCGCATCGACGGCCGCCTCTCCGGCTGGCTGCATCCGCCCGGCCTCGGTCAGGCGGGCGACGTGGTCCACGTTCATCCCCGACCAGGGACTGCCCGGCTGGCGTCGGGTGAAGCGCCGGCGATAGCTGTCATCGTCACGTCGTGCGATCTGCCCGTCGATCCAGCCGAAGCAGAGCGCCTCGTCAAGCGCTTGCGCGTAGGTAAGGGCCGTCGTCTGACCACCCTTTTTGTGGAGCACCAGCCATACGCCCGGATGCTCGGCGTGATGGCTGACCAGCCAGGCGCGCCACGCCTCTGCATCCTGGACGAGCAACTCCGGGAGATCAGGCACCGGGCGGCGCTCCGTCACGGCCGCGGGAGTCCTCGATGAACGCCTCGATGTTGGCCGTGTGGACGGGGGAGATCAGGCAAAACGGCTGGCCGTCGGGATCGAGTAGCACCCGCCAGCGCTCAGCTCCGGGTTGGAAGTCAGGTTGCCTGGCTCCGATCCCGCACAGGCTCTCGGTCGCCTTGTCCAGATCGTTCACCTGCAGGTCGAAGTGGAAGCGCTTGACGCCACCCTCGTCGGGCCACTGCACAGGCCGGAACCCCTCGATCTTGCCGAAGCCGATCTTGATGCCGTTGCCTTCGATCATCCCGTAGCTGTCGTCGCTGTAGGTGACCTCCCAGCCGAGCGCAGCGGCGTAGAACTGCGCCAGCCTGGCTGGGTCCGCGCTGTCGATGTTCAGCATGGACAGCGTCGCCATCGACTCGCCAGAACCTGCCCATTCCTGTGTGTGACTCATACATGTAACCTAGGTTTGTGTCGCAGATAGCGTCAAGCCACCAGCATGCAGCCAACGTCTTGGGCGCGTTGAGCCTTGTGGTCGCCGACCGGATGAACGCAGCCGTCGAAGCGGTCGCAGCGCTCGGCCCGTCAGCCCCCGCCGCACTGGCCGCGTTGCACGAGTTCCTCGACGGCGGGTCGGTCACCCAGTTGAGCTCCGTTCTGGGCCTGAGCCACTCAGGCACCGTCCGCCTCGTTGATCGCCTCGCAGTTGAAGGCCTCGTGAAGCGGGCCGGAGCACACGACGGACGGGCCATATCGGTCGTGTTGACCTCAAGTGGTCGACGCGCGGCCCTACAGATACGTCAAGCGCGCTCGAAGGCACTGACCGGAGCGCTGTCCGCATTGACCTCGGACGAGGTCGACAACCTTGCAGCAGCACTGGACAAGATGCTGACAACAATCACCCTCGCAAGAGCCAAAGAGCGTTCCGCCCACCCTCCCGACCGTCCACAACCGTGGCTATGTCGCCTCTGCGACTTCGCAGCGTGCGGCCGCAGCGAAGGCAACTGCCCAGTCAACAACGCCGTTACCGACAGCAACCAGCGCTAGCGCGACGTCGGGCTCGCATTCTCGCAGCGCAGCCTCCCGGGCCACACTGAACACCCGATCTGCTCGCATAGCACTCGCGACGTCGGAGACTCGGAACTCGTGCAGTTCGACGGGCAGGGCGTCGCCTCCGCCAGGCAGTCCAGGGGAACGGGAGCGCCGAACGCGCGACCAGAACGACCGTCGGGGAGCGGCCGCGGGGCGCTCATAACGACGTCCGCCGATGGCCCAACGCGGCCTCGCCGTGAGCACCGAACCGGCGTTCTGTCAGGCTGCAAAACGGTTGAGCGTCGGGCGACGACGAGGCGCCATCCGCCACGCCTGGACCAACGCCTTCCGGCCCACTACACCGCGCCGTAAGCCGCCGCCCGTTGCCTGGCTTCGACATCTGTCCGGACGCGCTCGGCGAATGCGTCGTCGTCGTCAGGTCGGTAGGCCGCAAGAAGCGACCTGTGGCTTCCGCCGCACCCGCTGAGCCCCCTCCAACTCCGCAGCAGTGATGTGATGTCACGGAACGCCCGGAGCCAGTCGACCGGTGCTGTGGCCGGGGCCATGTCCGAGAAGGATGCCCGCTTGTGGTCTCGGAGTGCAGCGAGGGCTTCGACGTGCTCGTTGTGCCGCCACCAGCAGTCGGGCACGATGTGGTGGTCCACCGAGTCGAACCGAACCTTGAGCTCCACCACCCGGGCCCGCAGCTCGCTCCACTCGTGAGCCAGGTCGGCGACGGGGATGGATGGCCAGTGGGTCGCGGCAGGGATCTCGTCCTCAGCCGGCTCGGCACTTCCATTGGATGCGAAGGCACTCTTCATGCCGTCCAGCACCGGGTAGCCCGGACGTGCAGCCGGGCGGCGATCACCCCCACCCTCGTCCTCCATCGTCTCCCCCCTCTCTGCGACGGTGTCGTGCGGATAGAAGGGCCACGATGGTGTCGGTTGCCTGCCTGCGACGCAGCCGTCGCCACGCCGGAGTGGACTCCATGACCTGGTGCAGCCGGCGGTGGGACGGTCAGCAGAGCGGCACGACATCGCCGTACCGGTCGTCGCCCAGACGGTCGTAGGTCCGGTGGTGGAGATCTCCGCCCCGGAGCGTCCACGGTTCATCGCACACTGCACAGGTGGGTTCGCGGCCGAGTGTCGCGACCCAGTGGGTCCGCCACGCTCCACGGCGACGGTGCCAGGCGGCGGAGCCCATCCAATCGGCATAGGCCCGACGCCATGCCACCCTGCCCCGGCTCCACGCCAGACCGGGCCGGGGGTCACGCACGGCCGGTGCTGGCCATGATGGCGGCCTCGAAGGTCGAACGGGCCCCGGCCAGGTCCTTCGCGTCGGGTCGTTCGGTCCACGGCGAGAGGCGCAGCATGATCGCGGGCGCCGAGCGCAACAGCAGCAGCCCGTGCCCGAGCGGGTTGCGCCGGATCTCTGCCGGCTCGAGGATCGGGCGCTGCCTGGTCTGCATGGACACGGACCGACCCTGCAAGACTCTCGACTGGAAGACACCGGCGAGGTCTTCGGCGAACGCCTACGCTCGCTCCAACAGCCCGGTGTTGCATCGACCGGTTGAGCCCGCCATCTCGTTCGCCCGCTTCAACTTCCGGTTCTCCTGCTCGAGCACCTTGATCCGCTCGGCCTCCGCCGTGGTCACCCCCGGTGTTACCGGCATGACTCCATCCTCGCTTGCAACCGATGGAGCCTCCAGGGAGCCCCTGCCGCAGCCGGCCCCAGGCCAGCCACCACGAGACGTACAGCGGTTCAGATGACCAGAGCTCCTCCTCGCCATGCCCAGCCGCCGAGTGGCCGTCACGACTACGATCTGCCACAGCCGACCTGGCTCCCGAGCTTCCTACTAGCCAGCCCACGACGAGGAACCACTGTGAAGACGGATGTTGCGGCCGGCGGCTCAGCCAACGAGGACCAAGAGCGGTTCTGGAACGACATGGCCGGGCCGCTGTGGGTGGCGGCCGAGGAGGAGATCGAGCGCCACACCCGCCCGTTCGGCGAGGTGGCTCTCGCCATCGCGGCGCCGGCGGAGGGTGGGGCGGTTCTCGACGTCGGCTGTGGCTGCGGCGCAACCACGATCGCTTTGGCTGCAGCGGTCGGAGCTGGCGGCACGGTGCTCGGTGTGGACCTGAGCGCGGCGGTGCTCGCCCGAGCCGAGGAGCGCGTCGCTGCGAGCGGGGCGTCGCAGGTCGGGTTCCGCCGCGCCGATGCGCAGATTGCTGATCTCGGAGCCGGGTCGTTCGATCTCGTGTTCAGCCGGTTCGGGGTGATGTTCTTTGCCGACCCCATCGCGGGCTTCGCCAATCTCCGCCGGGCGCTACGCCCCGACGGGCGGATGGTGTTCGTCTGCTGGCAGGCCCCGTCTGCCAACCCGTGGATGGCGGTCGTCAACCGGGCCGCCGCCAGGATGTTCGGGCTGGACGCGCCGCCCCATGACGCCCCGGGGCCCTTCTCGCTGGCCGATCCCGAGCGCATCGCGGCGGTCCTCGATATCGGCGGGTTCCGTTCCGTCGAGATCACCGTTCACAAAGAGCGGCTGCATCTCGGTAGCGGGCAACCGGTCGAGGACTGGGTCCATCACCGCCTGATGATGGGGCCGGCCCGATCTCCCTACCTCGAATCGCAGCCCGACCACCAACGCGACGTTCGCGCCATGATCGCCGAGAGCCTCACCGCGCACCGCGTCGATGTCGACGATCCGATGAGCGGTCTCGCGATGGACGCGGCGGCGTGGGTCGTCGACGCCCGCCCCTGATCGATCTCGTCCACTACGGCCCGGGGACCACACGAGCGGGCCAGGCGTTAGCGTGGTGCCGTGCCCTGCATCGCCAACCGGCTCATCGCGGCAGCCTTCTCGGCCTACCTCGTCACGAGCCTTGCGCATGATGAGGCGGTGACGTGGCTCGGCGTCGCGGTGTCGATGACAGCGGTGCTCGTGTGGTCTCGCCGACGAGGACCCGGCGGGCGCCTGGGCGGCCAGTGCAGTGCTCGGTGTGCGGAACAGACCGAGCGGTCAGCAGGCCGGGCAGTTCCTATGCCCGTCGATGCGGCGATCGACGGAGCAGACCTCTGCCTTGGGCCGATCAACGAGGAGGCGCGGTGACCACGACATCTCAGCCAGCCAAGGTCGCGTTCTTGATCCTGAGCGACGACCCCGGCAGGGCCCTTCCTGGTCTGGTGATGGCGGCCCGGATGAAGGCGAACCGCGGTGCCGATGTACGTGTCCTGTTCTTCGGTCCCGGTGTGAAGCTGGTTGCCGGTGGGGCGGCCGACGAGCACCTCGACGCGCTTCGCGCCGCGGGCATCGGCGCCAAGGCCTGCTCGGCCAACGTCGAGCAGTACGGGCTCGGCGAGGAGATCGCCGCTCGCCCAGTGGAGCTTCTTGCTGCCGGGGCAGAGGTGGAGGAGTACGCCCGCCAGGGCTACACGGTGCTCAGCTTCTGACCTCTCGTCCAGCTCGTTGCTCGCGGCCCAGGCGGTGGTACGGCGACTCATGCGGTGCCGCCGTCGGCGGGCTGCCCGCTGCTCTTCCGGGCCACGAAGCCGCCGGCTACCCCCTCGCTGCCCGGGATGCCGGGAGCATGCTGCGAACCGCGTGCTGGCAGAGATAGATGGCTTCGGGGTTGGCGCGGTTCGACCGACATGGCCGTAGCCGCCTCCTCGTCGGTGGTCCTGCCCAGGGCTCCGAGCAGCGGGGTGAGGCGTTGGCGTATGCCGGCGAAGACCGCGACCTGTTCGGCAGGAGCGGTGGCGGGAGCGCCCGCCGTGACGCCACCGAGCGCGGCCAGTGCCTCATCGAGGCTGGGTGCGGTGCCCAGGGCGAGCAGGCCGAGCGCTGCCGTGCCGAGCGCGGTGCCGTCTTCGTCGCCGACCACGATCATGGGCCGGTCGAGCGCAGCGGCCATCAGATCACGCCACAGTGCAGAACCGAAGGCGCCGCCGGTTGCTCGGATCGAGTCGATCGGGTAGTGGGCGTCGACCCGGTCGAGGAGGTAGCGCATCTGCACGCACACGCCTTCCATTGCGGCGCGCCGCAGATGGGCGCCGCTATGGTGGTGGCGCAATCCGAGGTAGGCGCCGGCGAGGTCCTGGTCCCACAGTGGCGCTCGCTCGGGAAAGAGGAACGGGAGCATCACCAACCCGTCGCTGCTTGCCGCGATGTGTTCGGTTGGCACGAGCGCCGTCTCACCTGGGGGCGAGGTGCCGTCCACGCCGACCGGCGAGCCGCCGCCAAGAGCCCGCTCGGCCCATCGCAGCACTTCGGCGCCGTTGGAGACCGCCCCACCGACCACCCAGATCGCATCGGTGAGGGCGTAGCAGAACAGCCGGCCGTGGCGGTCGGGATGCGGCCCGGCGACCGCCACCCGGATGGCGCCGCTCGTCCCGAGTGACAGGCCGGCAACTCCTGGGGTGACGGCTCCGGTCCCAAGGTTGGCGAGCGGCCCGTCGGCGGCGCCGACCGCCACTGGGGTGCCCGCCGGAAGGCCGACTGTGGCCGCGACCCGGCGGTCCAAAAGGCGCACGTCGGTGGTGGCCAGGATCTCTGGCAGGCGCCCTGGGTCGACCCCGCTGGCAGCCAACGCGAGCGGGCTCCACGTTCGAGTGGACACGTCGAGCAGCCCGGTTCCTGAGGCGGAGGACAGCTCGGTGGCGACCGTGCCGGTGAGCCACGAGAGCAGGTAGTCCTTCAGGCCGACCCACCAGCGTGCTGTCTCCCAGGTCGCGGGGTCGTTGTGGCTGAACCAGACGAGCTTGGCCAGCGGAGTCATCGGATGGACGGGGGTTCCGGTGGTCTGCTGGAGGTCGAGCGCGACGGGCTGACGGGCCAGGTCGGCGGCCTCCTGGCTGGCCCGCCCGTCGGCCCAGGTGACAAGCGACGAGATCGGCCGGCGGTCGGCATCGAGGGCCATCAGGCTGTGCATCGCCGCGCTGAGCGACACCCCAATCACCTCTGCGGTCCCGACCGAGGCGACGCACTCGGAGAGCGCGGCGGTCGCCGCCGCGACGATCACTGCCGGGTCCTGCACCTCGTGGCCCGGTGCCGGCCGCAGCAGCGGGTAGGTGCGGATCGCCATCGCTCGCCACGGTGAGCCGAGCCCGAACGCCACGGCCTTGACCCCGGTCGTGCCCACGTCGAGGCCGATGATCACCTGCTGGGGGACGGGGGTCACTCCGGGGTTCCTGCAAGCTCGTGGCACTGCTCGGCCACAGCGGTCACCACCGCAGTGTCGGCGCCGAGCTCGGGATCGAGGGCGGTGACCACCCGGCGCGCCGCGTCGTTGAGAGGACCGGCAGCGAGGGGGACGAGCTCGTCGGCGCGCACGTCGTGGACGGGGGCGCCGAGCCCGCGCAGGTGGCAGAGCCACGCGGCGATGATCCGGGTGGCGGCGGTGGGGAGCCGTCCGACAGCGCGCTCGGCGCGTAGCACCGGCAAGACTCGGATCGGCAGCTTCTGGGACCCGTCCTCGGCGATACGCGCCAGCTCGTCGTGCATCCTGGTGTTGGCGAACCGCGCGAGGAGCGCCTCTGCATAGGTGGCGATCTCGCCGGGCGGTTGGTCCAGGTGGGGGCCTGCGGTCGCCCACCACTGTTCCACCCAGCCCCGGCACCGGTCGTCGCCGATGGCTCCAGCGACGCTGCAGTGGCTGAGGGCCGACCCGGCGTAGGCGAGCAGCGAGTGCGCTCCGTTGAGCAACCACAGCTTGCGATGTTCGTAAACGGTCACGTTGTCGGTGAAGATCGCTCCGGTGTCCTCCCAGTGGGGCCGGCCGGCCGGGAACGCCCCGGCGAGGATCCACTCGCTGAACGGCTCGGCGACCACCGGCGCGTCGTCGCTCCGTCCGGTCGCTCGTGCCGCCGCTGCGATCTCGGCGCTGCCGGCGCGTGGCGTGATGCGATCCACCACGGTGGTCACCACCGCCAGCGACTGCTCGATCCACTCGACAAGGGCGGGATCGACCAGGCGGGCCAGGTCGGCTACCACCCGCCCGGCCAGCTCGCCGTTGCCGGGTACGTTGTCGCAGGAGACGAGTGCCAGAGGCCCGCTGTCGGTCGCCCGGCGGGCGGCCAGACCAGCGACCAGGCGGGCTGGTGCCGTCGCCACTGGGGCTGCAATGTCGTCGCGCAGGCGGGCGAGGTCGGCGGCCACGTCGGGACGTGACGCATCGAGGCTGCCGTCGGGCCCCTGGCAATAGCCGGCTTCGGTGACCGTGACCGTGATCGCTGCCACCCGAGCCGAGGCGACACACGCCAGCCACGCGGCATGATCCGCTGTGGGATGCACCTCCGACACGCTGGCGATGACCTCTGCCGTGTCGCGCTGGGGACCCCGTTGGAGGAGGGTGTAAAGGCCGTCTTGGGCCTGCAGCCTGTCGGCCAGGTTCGAGCCGCGCCCGGCGAACGCGGCATAGCCCCAGTCGTCGGCGTCGAACGCGTGCTCCGTGTACCAGGCTTGATGCGCCCGGAAGAAGTTGCCGAGGCCCAAATGCACCAGGCCTACTGGTGCGGCCCGGCGCGCGTCGCCCCGCGCCCGGGAAAGCAGTGGTGGTGCCACTGCCTGGTTTGCGGTCACAGCTTGAAGACCCGGGAGGGCTGTCGGACAGCGAGATCGGCGGCAATGGCGGCGGCTTCGGCCTCCTCCAGGCGGTGCTCGGCGACCAGCCTGGCCAGGAAGCCGGCGTCGAGTCGGCGGGCCATGTCGTGGCGGGCAGGAATCGAGCAGAACGCCCGGGTGTCGTCCACGAAGCCCGACGTGCGTGTGAACCCGGCCGTTTCGGTCACGGCGGCTCGGAACCGGGCGATGGCGTCGGGAGCGTCGAGGAACCACCACGGCACCCCGACATACACCGACGGGTAGAACCCGGCCAATGGGGCGAGCTCCCGAGACCAAACCGTCTCGTCGGCGGTGAAGACAACCAGGTGGAATCCTGGGTGGGTGCCGAAGCGCTCGAGCACGGGACGCAGCGCGTCGGTGAGCTCCGTTCTGAGCGGGATGTCAGCGCCGACGTCGGCCCCGAAGCGAGCCGCTGTCGGCGGATGATGGTCGCGGCGAACCCCGCAGTGCAGTGTCATGACCAGCCCGTCCTCACACGACATGCGGGCCATCTCGGACAGCATGTGCCGGCGGAACGCGGTGGCCTCCGACTCGGTCACCGCGCCGGCGAGCGCGCACCGGTAGATACGCGCCGCCTCGCCATCCGCGAGAGGATCGGTGCGGGCGTCAGGGTGGCTGTGATCGGCCGAGGTGGCACCATGCTCGACGAAGAAGCGGCGCCGGCGCTCGAGCGCGGCCATGTACCCCGGGTAGTCGCCGGTGTCGACGCCGGCTACCTCAGCGAGCCGCCGGATCGACGCCGCCCAGTCCGGGCGCTGTGGCTCCAGGTACCGGTCCGGGCGGAAGTTGGGGATCACCCGCCCCGACCACGACGGATCGGCCGCCAGCGTGGCGTGGGCGGCCAAGTCGTCACAGGGATCAGCGGTCGTGGCGAGCACGCTGATCCTGAAGCGCGTGTACAGGGAACGGGGCCGGAACGCCTCGTCGGCGAGCCGCTCGGCGACCTGGTCGAAGATCGGATCAGCGGTCTCGGCCGATGGGCGCAGCGACACGCCGAAGATCTCGGCCAGCTCGGCCTCCAACCAGGACCGCACGGGCGTGCCGGCGAAGATCTCCCACCGCTCACACAGTTGCCGCCACACCCCGCGAGCAGCCGCCTCGGGCAGCGGGCCCTGGCCCACGCCGAGCTCGTCGAGTCCCACCCCGTCGGCATGGAGCAACCGGGTCACGTAGTGGTCCGGGGTCACGAACAGGCTGGCGGGATCGGCGAACCGCAGGTTGTCCACCAACAGGCGCGGGTCGACATGACCATGCGGGCAGATCAACGGAAGCTCGGCCACCTGGTCGTACAGGCGCCGGGCGACGGCCCGTTGATCGGGTTCAGCGGGAAGGAGCCGGTCGGGATGCGGCCCGAGCAGGGAATTCGCCGGTCTCACCTCCCTATAGTGGTGCTGCGAGTGTGCCGTCGCAACCAGAAGGCGCCGACGCTCGGGGAGAAGCCATGACCGACCGGCCAATCGGCGCAACACTGGCCACAGAGCCCGCCGTTGCCGGCGACCCGGGCCGGCTGCTCGCCGACGAGGAGATCGAGGCCTTCGTCGCTGGCCAGCTCGCGGCAGTGCCTGTCGATGGCCGGAGCGTCTGCGTCCTCGTGCCCGACGGCACGAGGACCTGTCCGCTGCCCCTCATCCTCGCCGCCATCCACCGATCGCTCCATGGCCGGGTGACCCGGTTCACCGTCCTCGTCGCCCTCGGCACCCATGCCGCCATGGACGACACCCACCTCGCCGCCCACCTGGGGCCGGGTCTTGTGCAAGCCGCCGAGCGCTGCCCCGACACCGAGATCATCCAGCACGCCTGGTGGGACCCCTCCGTCGTCACCCAGCTCGGCACCATCGACGCCGAACGGGTCGCCGAGCTGTCCGAAGGGCAGCTCCGCCATGACATTCCCATCCGAATCAACCGGGCCGTGATCGAGGCCGACCTGACCCTGATCGTCGGACCCGTGTTCCCCCACGAGGTTGTCGGCTTCTCCGGCGGCAACAAGTACCTCTTTCCCGGCGTGTCCGGGCGCGAGCTCATCGACGTCTCGCACTGGCTGGGCGCGCTCATCACCAGTGCTCGGATCATCGGCACCCTCGGTGAGACCCCCGTGCGACGCCTGATCGAGGAGGCTGCATCCATGGTCCCCGGAGACCGCCTGGCCCTCTGTGTTGTCACCGCCTCAGGAAAGCGTCTCCACGCCGCCACCTTCGGCGATCCCCGATCCGCCTGGCGGGCGGCCGCCGAGATCTCCGCCCGCACCCACATCCGTTTCCTCGCCGCCCCGGTCCTTCGAGTGCTGTCCATCCTGCCGGAGAAGTACGACGACATGTGGACCGGCGCCAAAGGCTTCTACAAAGTCGAACCGATCGTCGCCGACGGCGGCCAGGTCGTGATCTACGCCCCACACATCACCGAGATCGCCATCACCCACCCGGCCATCGCCGAGATCGGCTACCACTGTCGCGACTACTTCGTCAATCAGTGGGAGCGCTTCAGGAGCTACCACTGGGGCGACCTCGCACACTCCACCCACCTGCGCGGGGCCGGTACCTACGACCCCGCCACAGGAGAGCACCCCCGCGTCACCGTCACCCTCGCCACCGGCATCCCCGAAGACGTCGTGCGGGCTGCCAACCTCGACTACCTCGATCCGGCCGAAGTCGACCCGAACGAGTGGGCTTCGGACCCCGACACCCTCGTCGTGCCCGACGCCGGCGAGGTTCTCTACCGGCTCACGTGACAGCGAACCACGGCCCCCACGTCCTGAGTCCCAGACCCTCGATGTCTCAGGCGCTCGACCCACGTCGTACCGGCCAGGAACTGGTGACGAGTCGTGGGAGGTCAGGGCGTGGCTGCCCCGCAGGCATCTGGTGGCCGTGTCTCGGAGGAGCGATGCGCCGAAGACGAAGGCATCGCCGGCCTGCGGAAGCTCGACGGCTCTGTGCTGGGTGTGCCCTGGTGGTCACCGACCTGCGGCAACGATGCCGACCCGCGTGAGCCAAAAGGAAGTCACGAGCGCCGGTGCTCGGGTGGAGTGCCAGAAGGACATGAGCGGACCGGGCTGCATCGACCGTCGACCTGGTGATCTCCCTGGTCGCTGGCGTCCACGCGCTGCGACTGCTGGCCCGCTTACGCGAAGAAGACGAGCGAGCCTGACTGTCATGGTCATCTGGTCCGCCTGGCCCGGGGAGTGGTCGCCGACCCGGACCGACCTGGATGCCTCGAGGACCTTGGGTCCGCTTCGGTGGAGTGGTTCCGTGACGGCATGCCTCGATGTCGCAGGCCCGCAGCCGTTTGTCGGCGAGCGGCAGCATCACGTCTGCCGGTGTCCATGGTACCGTACCAACCGGTGGGTTGGTTTTATTGGTTTGCTGATGAAGGACGACGATCAGGTTGGGAAGAGTGCCAGCAGGTGTGGACGCCGACAGGTGCCGCGGCGCGGAGATCGGTTACCACGTAGGCCGCACCGTCGGCCACTACGTCGGCGGCACTGCCGATGATCACCTCGGTGGCACCGTCAGTGACCACGTCCGCCACCACAGTGCCGTTTCGTTGGTTCGAGCCATAGCGGGAACCGCTCGGAATGTCGAGCGGGAGGGGTCCATGAGACCCGCATCCGCGACGTGGCGGCGTCGGTCGGCCGTCGGGGTGCTGGCTGGTGCAGCGCTGAGGTGGAAGGCACGACTATCGAGCACCGTGCAGCCATCCGGTGTGGTTCGGTCCGCTGACCAACGACAGGAATGCGAGGTGCGGCGATGACGGTCGTCGAGCTGACGCCGGAGTCCCCCCGGACCATGGGTGAGTGGATCCGGGAGCGGGCGCGTCGCTACGGCGACAAGCACGCCCTCGACGTGGCAGGCGTGCGGCGCACCTACCGCGAGGTCGACGACTGCAGTGACCGAATGGCTGCCGGCTTGGCGAGCCTGGAGCTGGGAGTGGGCTCGCACGTCTGCACCATGATGAAGAACAGCGTCGACAGCATCGACGTCTGGTTCGCCCTGTGCAAGATCGGAGCGGTCGAGATCCCTGTCAACATCGCCAACCGGGGAGCCTCGCTCCACTACCTGATCGACCAGTCCGACGCTCGGGCCATCGTCGTCGACGAGGAGTACCTCGACCGGATCGCTGTCGTGGCGGATGACCTTCCCCACCTTCAGGACGTGGTGGTGCTGCGCGAGGGGCGCGGCGTCGACGCTGAGCTCCCAGCCCGGCTCGCAACGCACGATCTTGCCTGCCTGTACCTCGATGGCGATCCGCCGCGTCCGAAGATCGACCGGTACGACGCCAACGTCATCATGTACACATCGGGCACGACCGGCCCTGCCAAGGGTGTGGTGCTCAGCCACGAGGCGAACCTCGATCTTGCTCGGCACACCGTGGCGCTCATGGGCTACACCGAGACCGACGTGCTCTACACGGCGTTCCCGCTGTTCCACATCAACGCCCGCTATACGAGCGTGGTCGCTGCCTTGGAGTGCGGCGGCAGCCTGGTGATGGACCAGCGCTTCTCGGTGAGCCGGTTCTGGGAAATTTGCAGGGAGAAAGGCGTCACCGCGTTCAATTTCCAAGGAGCCCTGCTGCTCATGCTGGCCAAGCAGCCTCCGCGTCCCGACGACGCGGACAACCCCGTGCGCGTCGCCTTCGGAGCGCCGGTGCCACCGGAGATCTACCAGGAGTTCACCGAACGGTTCGGCGTTCGCTTCGCCGAGGTGTACGGAATGACCGAGGTGGCCAACACGGTCGAGAACCGGCTGGACACGTTCACGGTCGGACCTGCGGGGCGCGAGTCGACCCGCTTCGAGGTGCGCATCGTCGACGCTGAGGACCAGTTTGTGCCGGCAGGTGTGGCGGGAGAGATCGTGGTCCGCCCGAAGAAGCCGGGGATCATGATCACGGAGTACTACAAGATGCCCGAGGCAACCGTTCGGGCGTTTCGCAACCTCTGGTTCCACACCGGCGACCGTGGGCGCTTCGATGAGGACGGCTACCTCTACTTCCTCGACCGGATGAAAGATGCCATCCGGCGACGGGGCGAGAACATCTCCTCCTGGGAGGTGGAGCGGACGGTCAGCGCGTTCCCGAGCGTGCTCGAAGCCGCCGCGTACGGCGTGCCGTCGGACCTGTCGGAAGAGGAGGTCATGATCGCGGTGGTGCCCAGACCCGGTCATGACGTCGACATCGAGGCGCTCCTGGAGCACTGCGTCGACAACTTGGCCCACTTCGCCGTCCCCCGGTACGTCCGGTTCATGCAGACGTTGCCGAAGACGCCGTCGCAGCGCGTCGAGAAGTACCGGCTGCGGATGGATGGGGTCACCGAGGACACCTGGGATCGCGAGGACCACGGCTTCGTCGTTCGCCGCTGAGCGCGCCTGGCCGACGTCGGGGGCGCCACCCGCCGGTCCCGGCAGGCTCAGTCCGAGTAGGCGACCGGGTGGTTCCGGCCGAGCTCGGAGAAGCGCTCGTTGAGCGCGTGGGCCACCACGTCGTAGTCGTGGGCGGTCGGATGGATGGCTCCGTAGCAGAAGGCCTCGAGCTCCAGGGCGCTGCTCATGCCGCCGAGCTCGAAGTAGCGGAGGAACAGCTCGCTATGCGACAGCCCGGCGTCCACGCGGGCCCGGTCCAACGTCGTACCCGCGCTGCTATCCATGGCGCCCGATCACCGGCTCGGGTCGAGGTGGATCTGGAAGCGGACGTCGGATCGAGGAGACGATCTCCTGTGCGTGCGCGCGAAGTGGCCGGCTCGTTCGTTGGGAGGTGCGGCGGAGGTTCGTGTAGGCCTCTTCCTCGCCAACCCCCTGGCGCTCCATGACCACCCCGACCGCCTGGGCGATGACCTCTCGCGTCCGGAGCGCGTCGGTGAGCCTGCGACTCAGCTGGTCGTCGGGGAGGCCCACGCCGACGTCGGTGAGGACGAGCGAGGCCTGGTGGGCGAACGCCATCGCCAGCTCCTGGTCCGCCACGGCGAAGGCGCCCGTCGCTCTCGAGTAGATGTTCAGGGAGCCGACCGGCTGGTCGTGGGCGACCAGCGGGGCGGACAGGATGGCGTTGATGCCGAGCGTGCGAGCCAGTGGGGAGAAGGCAGGCCAGCGGTGCTCGTCCGCGAGAGACGCGGTGTGGAACCAGGTCCCTGTCCGCGATGCATCGACGCAGGGGCCCTCGCCGGTGGCGTACTGGTGGGCGTCCATGTCTGAGATGGTCTGGTCGCTGGCGGCAACCGTGGCGAGGCGTCCATGGCGTCGGAGCGACACGCTCACGCCGTCGGCGCCGCCCACGGTGGCCCGAGCCAGGGTCACCACCAGGCGCACGATGCCGTCCACGACGTCGTCACCGGCTGACAGGGCGGCTATCCGACTGCGCGTGTCGGCTCGTGATGCAGCGTCGGCTCGTGACACGGCGTCGGCTCGTGACACGGTGTCGGCTCGTGACACGGCATCGGCTCGTGACACGGTGTCGATTGGGGATTCGGCGTCGACCGGGGATGCGGCGTCGGTGTCTTGCAGCACGGAGACGGAGCCTGCGGCGTCGGGTCCAGGGCGCGTCGCGCAGGGGTGCCCGTCCTCCAGCCGGACGCGGGCACCGAGGCCGGTGATGTCGAGCATCCGGCGGACGTGGGTCGGAGCTGTGTGGATGACGAGCTCGCCGCCCGACGCCGCCAGGCGCGCCGTCGCCCCGGCGATGAGCCGCAGGCCGGCGATTCCCATGAACCCGAGAGCGGCCAGGTCGATTGCGACAGACCGATGACCCCGGCCGATGGCATCGTCGAGAGCGGCCGCGAGCCGGGGGGCACTGGTCAGGTCGATGTCGCCGTTGACGGTGAGCACGACCTGATCGCCGATCATGTTGGTGACAACACCGAAATCACGGTTGTTGCCCTGCAGCGCAGTCATCGTGCCCACCTGTCACGAGGCGCCCGCCTCGCCGCGCCAGCACGAGCTTCGGCGGCCGGCCCACCTGCCGGCGATCGGGTCCGATCAGCGCGGGACCCATGGGCAGGAGTGGACGTGCCCGAGGTGGGAACAACACCACCGCATGGGAGCGGCAGCACGGGTATCGACACGGTAGCGTCGCCTCCGAGGATGTACCGGGGCCGGCACGCCGTCCCCTCAGGTACCCTCACTTTCGAAGGTGAACTCCACCGTACACCTCCAATCCATCAGAGGCAGCCCACGGCGCCATCACCCAGCGGTGGGGGACCGGGAACGTATCCGGCGGAGCCGCACGGGCCGAGGAGCAGCGGTCGGGGAGGCAATGACTGTGCACCAGCGAGACGATCCGACTTTCGCCGAAGAGGATCCTGCCGAAGCGCTGATCGCCACCTTCACCCGAACGGCGCAGGCGCTGTTCTCGGCTGGTGGCGTCGAGGCCACCTTGCAGGCGGTGGTCGATCTGGCGGTGGCCACGCTCGAAGGCTGTGACTACGCGGGCATCTTCGTGTCGCGGTCGCGGGGGATCGCCACCGCGGTGCGCACCGACGAGCTTGTGGGCAACGCCGACGCCCTGCAGATCGAGGCGGGCGAGGGACCGTGCCTCGATGCCATCGCCCAGGGAGCCCCGTGCTACGCCGAGGACCTGGCCGACGATCCCCGGTGGCCGAGGTTCGGGCCGGCGGCGGCGGCGGCCGGTATCCGGTGCCTGCTGGCGCTGCACCTGTCCGACGACGGCACCTTCGGCGCGCTCGGGCTGTATGCCCGGTACCCGTCTGCATTCGGCGCCGTCGACCGGGCGAAGGGCCTGATCCTGGCCGGCCTGGCTGGTTTGGCTCTCGTCCTGGCGCGGACCTACGATCGCAATGCGGTCCGCGAGGAGAACCTGCACCAGGCGCTGGCCACTCGGGCGTTGATCGGCCAAGCCCAGGGCATCTTGATGGAGCGTGAGCGGGTCACGGCCGAGCAGGCATTTTCCATTCTGCGCCAAGCCTCGCAGCATCTCAACGTCAAGCTGCGGGAGGTGGCACAGAGGTTGGTTGACACCGGCGAGCGGCCCCGGACCGGCCTGCCGCCGACAGCGTAGTTGCGGGCGCCAGCCGCTGGCGGCGGTGTGGGTGGCGGTGTGGGTGGCGGTGTGGGCGGCTGCGGCTACGCCTTCGCTACGGTGGTGTCGTAGTGGTGGTGCTCGGCGGTGAACCGGCCGCGGCCACCGGTGAGCGAGCGCAGGTCCACCGCGTAGCGCTGGATCTCGGCGGTCGGGACCAGCGCGGTGATGACCTGGCGGCCATCGCCGGTCGTGTCGGTCCCCTGAACCCGGCCGCGCCGGGCGTTCAGGTCCCCGAGCACGTCCCCCTGCATGGCGGCGGGAACGGTCACTGTGACCATGCTGATCGGTTCGAGCACCACCGGCCCCGCCGCGGCCAGCGCCTCGCGCAGTGCCAGAGCGCTCGCCATCCTGAAGCTCATCTCCGATGAGTCCACCGGGTGGTACTTGCCGTCCAGGCAGGTCACCTCGATGTCCACCACCGGGAACCCGTTGGGGCCGCCGGACTCCATGGCTTCGGCCACGCCCTTCTCCACCGCCGGGATGTACTGCTTGGGTATGGCGCCGCCGACCACCTGGTCGACGAAACGGAACCCGGCGCCGCGCTCGAGGGGCGCGACGCGCAAGACGGCGACTCCGTACTGGCCGTGGCCCCCCGTCTGCTTCTTGTACTTGCCCTCTGCCTCCGCCGTTTTCGTGATCGTCTCGCGGTAGGCGATCTTCACCTCCTCCGTGGCCACGTCCACGCCGAATTTCCGGTGGAGCCGGTCGCACACCACGGCCAGGTGCATCTCTCCCGCGCCGCGCAGCACGGTCTGGTGGGTCTCGTCGATCCGTTCCACCACCAGCGAGCGATCCTCGTCCTGCAGCCGGTGCAGGCCCGTCATGAGCTTGTCCTCGTCCCCCTTGGACTTCGGCTGGATGGCCACGCCCAGCACCGTCGGCTCGGGCAGTGCGGTGTCGAGCACCACCACCGGTGTCCCCTTCGGCGCCAGCGTGTCGCCTGTGGCGGTGTCCGACAATTTCGGCACCGCGAACAGGTCGCCCGCCTGCACCTCGGGCATCGGCTCGGTCTCCTTGCCGCGCAATAGCTCCAGCACGTGTAGTCGCTCCTCCGCGTGGGTGCGGGGATTGGCGAGCACGGTGTCCGGCCGGATCGTGCCCGACAGGGCCCGCAGCAGGGAGATGCGGCCCACATAGGGGTCCGACACCGTCTTGAAGGCCACGGCAAGCGGCTGGCCCGATGGGTCGCACACCACGTCGTGCTCGGCGTCGCCGGCGCGGACCCGGAAGGACGGCCGCCGGTCCGGCGGCGGCCCGATCTCCGCGATGAGCGACGCCAGGCGGTCCACTCCCACCCCGGTGGTCGCCGATCCGCACACCACCGGGAAGACCACGCCGTCGACGATGCCGGTGGCCAGCGTCGCCTCGAGCTCGGCAGTGGGGGGAACGTCGCCGTCCAGGTATCGCTCCATCAGGGCGTCGTCGCCAAGCACGATGCCCTCGACCAGGTGCTCGCGGACCTGGTGCTCCACGGCCGCCAGCTCGGCGGGGATGGGCCCGGTGTACCTGCCGTCGCCGTCGTAGGTGATGGCCTCGTCGGTCAGGAGGTCCACCACGCCCCGCAGGTCGTGCTCTTCGCCGAGGGGCAGCTCGAGCGGAGCGATGCCGGCGCCGAACCGCTCCACGAGCTCGGCCAGTACCCGGTCGAAGCTGGCCCGCTCGCGGTCGAGCTTGTTGACGAACACCAGTCGGGCCAGGCCCAGCTCCCCGGCCAGGTCCCATGCCGCCTCGGTCTGCGCCTCGATCCCCTCGACGGCACTCACGACCACCACGGCGAGGTCCGCCACCGACAGAGCGGCGCGTACCTCGCCGAAGAAGTCGGCGAAGCCCGGGGTGTCGATCAAGTTGATCTTGACGTCACCGACGGTGAACGGCGCCAGCGCCAGCTGCACCGACATCTGGCGCTTGATCTCTTCGGGCTCGAAGTCGCAGACGGTGGTGCCGTCCTCCACCCGGCCACGACGGGCCACGGTCCCGGTGGACGCCAGCAAGGCCTCCGCCAGGGTGGTCTTTCCCACGCCGTTGTGCCCGACGAGGGCCACATTGCGGATCCGGGGCGGCGGGTAGCTCGGCACGGGCGCTCCTCCTTCCCCGGCGGTCGACCACCGTCGGGGTGGCCCCGGAGCACGGCCCCGCGGCCCATCGTCTCCGGCCGGGCCATTCGGGTCGGCTGACGACTCGGCCACCACCCAGCCTACCGACGTCTCGGTGCGCCGTCAGGGGCGGCCCGAAGCGGCACGACCGGGGACCCACCCGTGCCCGGTGGTATCCTCGCGCCAGAGTCACGCAAAGGATCCTTCGCATGTTCGACGGCCGGTTCCGGCACGCAGTTGATGGGGTCACGACCCCGATCGGCAAGGCGCTCGCGTCGGCCGGTGTGGCGGCCGATGTCCTGACCGTCGCCGGTCTGGCGATGTCGGTGGGCGCGGCGGTGGCTATCGGCGCGGGGGCTTTCGCCATCGGCGTCGTCCTGATGGTCGCAACCGGTTTGCCGGATCTCTTCGACGGCCCGGTGGCCAAGGCGACCGGAACGGTCTCGGTCCGTGGCGCGTTCCTCGACTCCGTCGCCGACCGCGTCGCCGACGCGTTTCTGTACGGTGGGCTTGCCTGGTACCTGGCCGCTCGCCACCACGGCACGGTTGCCGTCCTTCCCTTCGCCATCGTCGCCGTTACCGGGTTCATCTCCTACGAGCGGGCTAAGGCCGAGCTGCTCGGTCTTCCCGCCCGCGGCGGGCTGATGGAGCGGGCCGAGCGGTTCATCGCTCTCGGGGTGGTGCTGATCGCCGCCGCTGTCGACCCAGCCGTCCTGGTGCCCCTGCTGGTCGTGTTCCTGGGGCTGGTCACGGCCACCGCATGCGGGCGTTTCGCCCGGATCTGGCGGGCCGCATCGGCTGCCGTAGCCGCCGCCACCAGCGACACAGCCGGGGCCGTTCCGACTGCCGGGGCCAGCGGCCACGCTGGCACTGTGGCGAATGGCGAGCTGGCACCGGTCGTGGATGTCACCGACGTCAGCGGTGGGACCGGAGCGGCGGCCAGGGGCGCCGCCGAGCCGGCCGAGGACGGGGACCTGGCAGCAGCGCCGGCCGGTTCCAGGGTCGGGGTGGGTCCTGGTGTCGGTGCTGGTGTCGGCCAGCCCGCACCGCTCCTGTGGAGGCGGGGCCGTGTGGACTCGCGCTGGCGGTCGTGGCGGGCGGCGAGGGCCCGGACCGAGGGACCTCGCGTGTGGGCCAGTGGAACCCAGCCTGCGGGCCACCGGCGCATCGGCGCCGACTGGCGTGCCGGGCTCCAGCAGCGGCGAAGTGGTGAGCCGTGGGCGCGCTGGCGGGCGCGGCGTGCCGGTGCACCGGTCAGCCGTGCCGGGGGTGCCCGGCGCGAGCGCCGCGCCGGCAGGACCGGCACACGTCCGGGTCGGCGGTCCGGCGCCGGTAGCCGCTGAGACGGATGGGGGGCACGGTGCGCGACGGCCGGAGCGGCCGGTTCGGGCGAGCGCTGTCAGCGGCGTGGACACCTGAGCGGAAGGCGGCCGCGACCTACCGTGCCTACCGCGGGCTCGCCGCGGTCATGGGGCACGTGCCCGAGCCCGCCGCGCTCGCCGGTGCCCGGGCAGCGAGCCGCCTGGTGCTCGCTCGCAGCGACGGGCGCCGGGCCATGTACGAGCGGCACCTGGCCAAGGTGCTCGGCCGGCGTCTGGAGCGTGACGAGGTGACAGCGTGGGCGCGCCGCGTCTTCGCCAACTACGCCCGCTACTGGGTCGAGGGGGCCCGCCTGGGGTCGATGCCGGGAACCGCCGTCGACGCACGAATGTCCATCGAGTCCGGCTACGAGCACCTGCAGGCGGCCATGGCCGGCGGCGCCGGTGCCATCGTGGCGTTGCCGCACCTCGGTAGCTGGGAGTGGGGTGGCGCCTGGCTGGCCCGCCGCGGCTACCCGATGACGGCCGTGGCCGAGGTGCTCGAACCCGAGGATCTCTACCGCTGGTTCGTGGCGCAGCGCGCCGCCATCGGGCTGACCATCGTCCCCCTGGACCGCAGCGCGGGCCCCGCGCTGCTCCGTACCCTTCGCGACGGGGGACTTGTCGGGTTGGTGGCGGACCGGGACCTGCTCGGCACCGGCGTCGAGGTCGAATTCTTCGGCGACGCCACCACGATGCCCGCCGGCCCGGCCACCCTCGCGTTGCGTACCGGTGCCGCCCTGCTGCCCGTCGCTGTCTACCAGGGGCCTGGGCGCTCGCACACCGGGGTGATCCTGCCGCCGATCGACACCTCGCGCACCGACGACCTCCGATCGGACGTGCGCCGGGTCACCCAGCAGCTCGCCGCCGCGTTCGAGGGACTGGTGCGGCGGGCGCCCGACCAGTGGTACTGCTTCCAGCCGATGTGGCCCGAGGACCGTGCCGACCGAGGAGGTGGTGCCGGCGTCGTGGCCGACGGCGGTGTGCCTGGGGTGGACGAGACCGGCCTCGGCGCCGGCACCAGGACGAGCAGCGGCCTCGGTGCCGGCGAAGTAGGCCGGCCCAGCCCGGGCGGCGCTGGTCGCCACTCCGAGCAGCGCGGTGTCCGACAGGCACCGTTGTGATCGACGACCCGACCCACGGGCGTGGTGGCGGTGCCGCGAGCACCGGGTCACCCGGCATCCCAGGCGCGGATGTGCCGCCAGCCGGTTGGCCCGGTGGCATGGCGAGCGGCGAGGTCTCCGGAGCGGAGGTCTCCGGAGCGGAGGTCTCCGGAGCGCCAGGTGGTGCTGCTGGGGTCGTATCGCCACCGGGCGGGCATGCGGGCACCGCGCTCCCGTACGCCGATCGGCGGTTCCAGGCGCTGGTGGAGCACTCCATGGACATCGTCATCGTCCTGGGAGCGGACGGCGCCATCGTCTACGCCAGCACGTCCGCCTCACGCGTGCTCGGCTACGCGTTCGAGGATTGGCGCGGGAAGGACGCCTTCGCTGCGGTGCACCCGGGCGACCGCGAGCAGGTGCGACAGGCCTATAGCAGCGTGGTTGCACATGCTGGCCAAGCGGTGCCTCTCGCGTTTCGGATCGTGCGGGCCGACGGCACGTCGGTCGAGATCGAGGCTGTTGCCACCAACCGGCTCGACGATCCGGCGGTTGCCGGAGTTGTCATCAACCTCCGCGACATCAGCGAGCGAGTCCGGGTGGAGCGCGATGCTCGGGCCATGGACGACCGGTACCGGTCGCTCGTGGCTTCGCTGGCGGAAGGCGTGCTGTTGGTGGACGCCGACGGCGTGGCGGTGCTGTGCAACGAGGCGCTCGAGGACATGTTCGGCGTGCCGGCCCGGATGCTGGTCGGTGCGACCATCCCCGAGATCGTGCGCCGGGCCGGTCAGTTGGGCGTGATCCTCGTCGACGTCCGGAACCAGCCAGTGCGTGTCGACAGCCACCCGCTGATCGTCGCCCTCGCCACCGGCAGGTCGGTTGCCGGCACTGTGCACGGCGTCCTCCGGCCCGGCCATGAGGCCATGTGGCTGCAGATCAACGCCCGTGCGCTGGTGGAGGCCGATGGCGCTCCCGGCGGTGTGGTGGCATCGTTCGCCGACGTGACCGCCGTGCGGCAGGCGTCGTCACGCCTCGAGGACGCCCTCGCCGAGCTGCGCCGCGAGCAGACGTTCTTGCAGGTGTTGCTGGACAACCTCGAGGAGGGCATCGTCGCATGCGACGCCCAGGGGCGCATCACGCTGGTCAACCCGGCTAGCCGGCGCTTCTTCGGGATCCCCGATGGCGAGGATCCCGCGGGTCTGGCGCTGTCGTCGGACGGGATGCGCCGGCTCGACGGCACAGCCATGGTCCGCGACGAGAACCCGCTGGTGCGAGCGCTGGCCGGCGAGGCCGTCCGCGAGGCCCAGCTCGAGGTCGAGAGCCGCCAGGGCGAGCGGCGGACGGTCGCGGCGAACGCCCAGGCACTGCGAGACGACGACGGCAACGAGCTCGGCGCGGTGGTCGCGCTCCACGACGTCACCGAGCACAAGCGGACCGAGGAGCGTCTGGCCGAGCTGGCGCTGCACGATCCCCTGACCGGCGTCGCCAACCGCCTGCTCCTCGACGATCGCCTGCGCCGGGCGCTCGACCGCCTCCACCGCGGGGGCGGCGGCGTCGGCGTGTTCCTGCTCGATCTCGACGACTTCAAGGCCGTCAACGACGTCCACGGCCATGACATCGGCGACGAGGTGCTCCGGGCGGCGGCGGGGCGGCTGCTGGCGACCACCCGGCCCGAGGACACCGTTGCCCGACTGGGTGGCGACGAGTTCGTCGTGGTCTGCGAAGTCTCCGGTGGGGCGGAGGAGGTGAGCACCATCGCCGCCCGGGTCGATCGTGCCCTGGCGGAGGTCTACCGGTTCGGCGATACGGAGCTGGCGGTGGTCGCCTCGGTCGGCGGCGTGCTGGTCGACAGCCCCGGGATCGAGCCCTCCAAGCTCATCTCACTGGCCGACGACGAGATGTACCGGGTGAAGGCTGTCCGCCGCCGGTCCCGGCCGCTGCCCTGACTGGGACCGGGGTGCGCGTCGCGCTGGTCTGCCCGTACGGGCTCGACCGCCCCGGGGGGGTGCAAGGTCAGGTGCTCGGGCTGGCCCGGGCGCTCGAACGCCAGGACGTGACGACGCTCGTCGTCGGTCCCGGGCGGCCGGTGCCCGGGGCGCCGCTTCCGGGCGCGGCCCCATCCGACGCGTGCGGTCCGGGTGGTGTCGTGATGGTGGGTCGAAGCATCTCGGTGCCCGCCAACGGCTCGGTGGCGCCCCTCGCCCTGGGACCCGGCGCCCTGCGCCGCACCGTGGTGGTGCTTCGGCGCTGGGGTGCCGACATCGTCCACCTCCACGAGCCGCTTGCCCCGGGGCCGACGTGGGCGGTGCTGGCAGCATCGCTCCCCGGGGCCCATCGCGTGGCGACCATGCACCGGGCCGGCGGTGCCGGGCTGTACCGGGCGTTGGGGCCGTTCGCGCGCGCCGCGCTCGGTCGGGTGGAGGCGATCTTCGCGGTGTCGGACGAGGCCCGCGCCACGGCGGCGGCCGCGCTCCGCGGGCGGAGCTGCCCGGTCGTCGGCAACGGAGTGGAGCTCGATCGTTTCCTCGGTGCGGCGCCGGCCCGCACCGACGGCCCGACCGTGCTGTTCGTCGGCCGGCACGAGCCCCGGAAGGGACTGTCTGTGCTGCTTCAGGCGACCGAGCGCCTCGGACCGGGCTGGCCGGGGCACCTGTGGGTGGTCGGCGACGGTCCACAGACCGCCGAGCTGTGCCACCGGTACCCGCCGGGCCCCCGGCGACGCTGGCTGGGCCGGGTGGGCGACGCCGAGCTGGCCGGGTTGTTGGCCGGCAGCCACGTGCTCTGCGCACCGTCGTTGGGCGGCGAGTCGTTCGGAGTGGTCTTGCTCGAAGCCATGGCCGCCCGCGCCGCCGTCGTCTGCTCCGACATCCCCGGTTACGCCGCTGCCGCCGGTGGCCACGCCACGCTGGTGCCGCCGGGTGACGTCTCCGCACTCGCCGGGGCTCTCGATCGCGTGGTGGCTGCCGTCGGCACCGGAACCGGGCCGGCCGCTGCCAGCACGCTCGACGCCGCCGTGGCGCATGCCGGACGCCACTCCATGGCAGCGCTGGCCGGTCGCTACCTCCGCTCGTACGAGGAGCTGCTCGGCGCAGCACGTCCCGCGGGGACCTGACGGGGTCGCCCGGATCCCGGCCTGGCTGCTCCTACACTTCGGGGTCATGGCCGACTCATCCACCGCCGGACCCGCACGCGCCGGCACTCGACCTATCACCGTGCAGGTCGGTGCGCAGGGCCGGGTCGCACCAGAAGACCCGGTGGCGGCGGTCGGCGCGCCGCCGCGCTCGCGCCGTCGTGGTGGGGGTTCGGGTCCAGGTGGCGGCCGCCGACCTGGCGATGGCGACAGGGGTGACGGCGGTGTCGGTGGAGGCAGCCGGGCGGTTGGTGCCAACGCTGGGCCGCCGCCTGCGGCCGGAGATGCCGGCGCTGCGCGCACCGCCGACGGGCGGGTCGTCGGAGCCCGCGGTGTTCAGGGTAGGGCCGGGAGCAGTACGGGCGGCGGTCGCCGGCGATCTGGTGGTGGCCCGCGCTCGGGAGGTGGGCGCCGCCGGTCCGGTGCCGGCGGCGTTGGGCCGGAGGGTCACGCCGACGGTGGGCGAGGTGGTGCCGCATCGGGCGCGGTCAGCGCCGACGGCAGCACCGGCGGTGGTGGCAGTCGCGGTGGTGGCAGTCGCGGTGGTGGCAGTCGCGGTGGTGGCAGTCGCCCCGGAAGCGGCCGCCGCGGCGCTGGCACCGGCGGTGGTGGCAGTCGCCACGGAAGCGGCAGCCGCGGTGGCGACCGCACCCGCACCGGCGGTGGCGGCAACCGCAACGGCGGCCGTGGTGGTGGTACCGGTGGGAGCGGCGGTGGGAGCGGCGGTGGTCGGCACGGGGGCGGCCCCAACGCCGGGGCCGGCAGGCAGGGCGGGGGTCCGGGAGCGGGCGGCTCCGCCGGTCCGGGGCTCGGGGAGGCAACCGTCGGGGTCGGCGCCGGGGCGACGACCGCGACGGGGAGCGGTCCTCGGCGCCGTGCTCGCATGCTGGCCGCGGTCCCCGGTGTCGTCACCGGCGTCCTGGTCTTGGTCGTGGTGGGGGTGGCGGTGGGGTGGCCGTTTGCTGCAGGCCCCGCGGTCATAGCCGGTGTCGCGGCCGGCATCGTCACGTGGTGGTGGGCGCCCGCGGCGATCCTGCGGTCGCTTGGTGCCCGGCCGGCCGACGAGGACCACTGGCCCCGGCCCTTCGGGATCATCGATGGCTTGTGCGCCACCATGGGGCTCTCCCCGCCGGACCTGTGGCTCGTCGAGGACGAGTCGGCGAACGCAATTGCCGTCGGAACCCGGCCGGGATCGTCCGTCCTGGTTGTGACCACGGGGCTGGTGCAGCGCCTCGACCCGGTGCAGCTCGAGGGTGTGCTGGCCCACGAGCTGACCCACATGAAGCACGGCGACGTGGCCGTCGGCACGGTCGCTGCCGTCCTGGTCCTCCCCCTGGCCGGCGTGATCGACCCCGGCGGCATCGTCCACCACCTGCGCGGTCGGGGAGTCGAATTGCTGACCGACCGGCGTGCCGTCGGCGTCACTCGCTACCCGCCGGCGCTTCGCGCCGCCCTGGCCGTCATGGCCGGGTCAGGTTCGGCGCCGGCGGCGGTCGCCGGCGCCACCGAGCCGCCCCGCACGTCGTCGTCGGAGCCTCCGGGCACAGCCCGGCGAAGGGCAGCGCACGCGTCCCCGTCCGAACCAGCGGGTGCAGCCCCGGCTGGCGTGCCGGGCCTGGCGGCAACGGCGGCCGGACGGGCCACCCGCTGGCTGTGGACGGTGGCCCTGGGGCCGTCGCCGCAGGGCCCTGCGGTCATCGGCGAGCTCGATGCGCCCGAAGTGCGGATGGCCGCGCTCGACGAGCTGTGAGGCGATCTCTGCCACCGGCGCACCCGGCGGGCCCACCGGTCCTGGCCCGGTAGACTGGGAGCATGGCAGCTGCCCCCGATACCGTGCCGGCGAGCGTCGCCTCCCCGGCGGCCGACGCCGCCGCTGCGGGCTCGCCGCAGACCGGGACGTTCACGGTCAAGCGCGGCCTGGCCGACATGCTGCGTGGTGGCGTCATCATGGACGTCGTCACTGCAGACCAGGCGAAGGTCGCCGAGGATGCCGGCGCGGTCGCCGTCATGGCGCTCGAGCGGGTACCGGCGGACATCCGGGCCCAGGGCGGAGTCGCTCGGATGAGCGACCCGGAGCTGGTCGAGGGGATCCAGCGTGCGGTCACCATCCCGGTGATGGCGAAGGCCCGGATCGGCCACTTCGCCGAGGCGCAGGTCCTGCAGGCGCTGCAGGTCGACTACGTCGACGAGAGTGAGGTGCTCACGCCGGCGGACGAGGCCAACCACATCGACAAATGGGCCTTCGGAGTACCGTTCGTGTGTGGTGCCACCAACCTCGGCGAGGCGCTGCGGCGCATCGGCGAGGGGGCAGCCATGATCAGGTCGAAGGGCGAGGCAGGCACCGGCAACATCGTCGAGGCGGTGCGCCACCTGCGCGCCATTCTCGGCGACGTGCGGAAGCTGACCCAGGCTGATCCGGCGGAGCGCTACGCGTGGGCCAAGCAGCTGGGTGCTCCGCTGGAGTTGGTGCGCGAGGTGGCGGACACGGGCCGGCTGCCGGTGCCGTTGTTCTGTGCCGGGGGCATCGCCACGCCGGCCGACGCCGCGCTGGTCATGCAGCTCGGAGCCGAGGCCGTGTTCGTCGGCTCGGGGATCTTCAAGAGCGAGGATCCTGCCCGCCGGGCCCGGGCGGTGGTCGAGGCCACCGCCCACTACACCGATCCGGACATCCTGGTGAAGGTCAGCCGGGGGCTCGGCGGGGCCATGCCGGGCCTGGAGGTCGCTACCTTGGAGCAGCGGCTGGCCGAGCGCGGCTGGTAGGTGGGTCGGAGTGCCTCCAGGTGGTGCGTGTCGGGATCCTCGCCCTCCAGGGCGACGTCGCTGAGCATCGCCATGCCCTGGTCGACGCGGGAGCCGAGGCCGTCTTGATCCGGCGGCCCGCGGACCTCGACGGGGTCGACGGGCTGGTTCTCCCCGGGGGGGAGTCCACCACGGTGTCGATGCTGCTCGACTCGTCGGGTCTGGCGGCGCCGCTGGCCCGGGCGGTGCGTGACGGCATGCCGATGTTCGGCACCTGCGCCGGGATGATCCTGCTGGCCTCGTCGGCCGAGGACGGCCGACCCGACCAGCGTCTGCTGGGTGCCATCGACATCCGGGTCCGGCGCAACGGCTATGGCCGCCAGGCGCAGTCTTTCGAGTGCGACGTGGCCATCGACGGGATTGACGGCGCACCGGTGCACGCCGTCTTCATCCGGGCGCCGGTGGTCGTGTCTGCCGGTCCCGGGGTCGACGTGTTGGCTCGCCTGCCAGGACCGGAGCCCGGGACCGGGGCGGCCCCGGTGGTGTGCCGCCAGGGGCAGGTGCTGGTGAGCGCGTTCCACCCGGAGCTGACCGCCGACCGTCGGCTCCACCAGCTCTTTCTGTCGATGATCGGAGCGCGATCGGGCGCCGGGCCGGGCGTGGCGGCACTTGTCGGGGGTTGACGACAGGCGGGGCCGGGCCATCAGGGGCGGGCTCCCGGGGGAGCCGGCCACCGGTCGGCGACCCCGGCCCGTGCGCGGCGAGCCCCTGGGGGCGCCAGGCAGCGCGGGCACCCGGTCGGGGTGAGCAGCCAGCAGGTGAGCAGCAGGACAACCGAGCAAGGAGCGCCAGAACATGTCGGGTCACTCGAAGTGGGCGACGACCAAGCACCGCAAGGCAGCGGTCGACAAGGCGCGGGCCAAGGTGTTCGCCAAGGTCCTTCGCCAGGTCGAGGTGGCTGCTCGCGAGGGCGGTGGCGACCCTGACACCAACCCCACGCTGCGGACGATGTTCGAGAAGGCCCGTTCCTCGTCGATCCCGATGGACACCATCGACCGGGCCATCAAGCGTGGGACCGGAGAGCTCGAGGGCGTGCGGTACGAGCAGATCGCCTACGAGGGCTACGCACCGGCCGGCGTCGCCATCATGGTCGAGTGCCTGACCGACAACCGCAACCGGACGGGAGCGGAGGTCCGCAACATCTTCTCCAAGAACGGCGGCTCCATGGCCGAGCCCGGGGCCGTGTCGTGGCAGTTCGAGCGCAAGGGGGTCATCGCCCTGCCGCGTGCGCTCGACGAGGACGGCATCATGGAGGTGGCGGTGGACGCCGGTGCCGAGGACCTGCGCGACGACGGCGAGCGTTGGACGCTGACCTGCGGCAGCACCGACCTGGGAGCTGTGCGAGACGCGCTGGTCGGCGCCGGCATGGCTCCCGACGAGGCCGAGCTGGAGATGGTGGCCACGACCTCGGTCCTGGTGGCCGACGAGGGCGAGGCCAAGCGGGTCCTCCGTCTCCTCGAGGCCCTCGACGACCACGACGACGTCCAGAACGTCTGGTCGAACTTCGACATCCCCGACGAGGTGCTCGCCGCCGTCGCCGAATGACGCCGGCTGCCCGGCGGGGAGGCATCGGCGGGGTGCTGCTGGTCCGCCGGACTCCGGCCGCCGCGCGCTAGGATCGAACGCGTGTTCGTGCTGGGGATCGACCCGGGGCTGTCCCGGTGCGGCTATGGCGCCGTGCGGCGGCATGCGGGCGGGCCGCACGCGGCGGCGGGCGGCGTGGTCACGACCGCACCGGACATGCCCCTGCCCGACCGCCTGCTGGCCCTGCACGGCGAGCTCACCGAGCTGGTGGCCGAGTTGCGTCCGGACGTGGTGGTAGTGGAGCGGGTGTTCTTCCAGACCAACGTCCGCACGGCCATGGCCACCGGTCAGGCCAGCGGGTTGGCCCTGCTGGTGGCAGCGTCGGCGGGCTGCTCGGTGGCCCAGTACACGGCGAACGAGGTGAAGATGGCGGTCTGCGGCTACGGAGCCGCCACCAAGGACCAGGTGCAGCGGATGGTGGCCACGCTGCTGGGGCTCGACGCACCCCCGCGTCCTCCCGACGTTGCCGACGCGCTGGCGTTGGCCATGTGCCATCTCACCACGGCCCCGCTGCGCCACGCCATCGACGAGGCCGGTCGGCGCCGACCGGCGTTCTTCCCGGGTCCGGTCCGATGACCGGACCGCCGACCGGCTCGGCGCGGCGTTCGGTCGACGGCACCGCGCCCGGGGGGCGGTCGTGATCGGCTGGCTGCGGGGGCGGCTCGTCGACGTCGGTCCTGCCGGCGAAGCGCTGATCGACGTCAACGGTGTCGGTTACCGGGTGACGGTGCCGGCCCGGGTGCTGGCAGCTGCCGGGCCCGTCGGTGCCGAAGTGGAGCTGCACGTCCACACCCGCGTGCGCGAGGACACGCTCGACCTGTACGGCTTCAGCAGCCGGGTCGAGCGTCAAACCTTCGAGGTGCTGCTCGGCGCGCACGGCGTGGGGCCCGCCCTGGCGCTCGCGGTGCTCGGCGCCCTCGGCGCCGGCGGGCTGTCGCGGGCTGTGGCCGAGGACGATCTGGACGTGCTGTGCAGCGTGCCCGGGGTCGGCCGCAAGACCGCGGCGCGCCTGGTGCTCGACCTGAAGTCGAAGCTGGTCGGTCCCGGAGCGCTGGCGCCCGCCGATCGCCCCGGTTCCACCCCGGCGGCGTCGGGTGTCGGCGCTCGGAGCGAGGTGCGGGCTGCATTGGCCGAGCTCGGCTACGCCCCTGACGAGATCCGTTGCGCCCTGGACCTCCTCGACGGTGACGGCACCGTCGAGGACCTGCTGCGGCAGGCCCTGCGATCCCTGGCAGCAACGCGGTGAGCGCGGCTGCCGACCGGCCACGTGCCGGCGCCGGGGCGCAGCGACGCGAAGTCCTCCGGCCGGCGCCGGGCCCGGTCGAAGGCGCAGGTCCAGGGCTGGGCCCAGTGGCTGGCCCAGGTCCGGGGCCGGGCCCAGTCGCGAGGCCGGGGGGCGGTGCCGACGGGGGTGACGTCGATGCGGGGGCGGCCCAGCCCGGGGCGCTCAGGCCAGTGGATCCCGTGGTCGACGCCGGGGACCCCGCCGAGCTCGTCGAAGACGTGCAGCTCCGACCGAGGCGCCTGGCCGAGTTCGTGGGCCAGCCGCAGCTCACCGAGCATCTTGACATCGTGCTCGAGGCGGCCCGCCGCCGGGAGCAGGCGGTCGACCACCTGCTCTTCGCCGGACCGCCGGGTCTGGGAAAGACGTCGCTGGCCGGTATCGTCGCCGCCGAGATGGGTGTCGGCTTCCGAGTGACGTCGGGTCCGGCGCTTGTCCGGGCCGGGGACCTGGCCGCCATCCTCACCGACCTGCAGGAGCAGGATGTCCTGTTCGTCGACGAGATCCACCGGCTGCCCCGGCCCGTCGAGGAGATCCTCTACCCGGCCATGGAGGACTTCCAGCTGGACATCCTCATCGGCAAGGGGCCCACGGCACGCTCGGTGCGCCTCGACCTGCCGCGATTTACGCTGGTGGGGGCCACCACCCGGACGGGCCTCCTCACCGGACCGTTGCGTGACCGGTTCGGGTTCGTCGGCCGCCTCGACCTGTATGCACCGGCCGACTTGGAGCGAATCGTCCTGCGGTCCGCCGCCATCCTGCAGGTACCGATCGAGCCCGGGGGTGCCCGGGCCATCGCCGGGCGGTCCCGGGGCACGCCCCGCATCGCCAACCGCCTGCTGCGGCGTGTGCGCGACTACGTGGAGGTGCGCGAGGACGGCGCCATCACCGAACGCGGCGCTGCCGCCGGGCTGGACCTGTTCGGAGTCGACGAGCTCGGCCTCGACAAGGTCGATCGGGCCATCCTCGACGCCCTCTGCCGCCGGTTCGCTGGGCATCCCGTGGGGCTCACCACCCTGGCCCAGTGCATCGGGGAGGAGCCCGACACCGTCGAGGACGCCTACGAGCCCTTTCTGCTGCAGCAGGGGCTGCTTCTGCGCACCCAGCGTGGACGCGTGGCGACCGAGCGGGCGTTCGCACACCTCGGTCTGACACCAGACGGTTCTGCCGCAACCCCCGATGCCCCCGCCACCCGACTGTGGTGAGCGCTGCCGCCTGACCGTGAGGGTTCCTGGCGCTTGGCCTCTGGCGCTCGTGCTGCCTGCTCAGAGGCCCGGCGGATGGGCGGGGCGGACCAGGGGGCGTCGGGCATCCAGGCAAGCAGCGCAAGACGGAGAAGGACGTGCAGGCTGGAGCGCCTGCACGACGGCGACATTGCCGCGATGCGATGCGCGGGGGTCCACGAGCCCGGCGTGGCTATCCGTTGAACCGCTCATAGTGCCTCCCGTCGCCGGCGGTCCGTCACCCCGCTGCCCGGCGATGGGGGCTCCTGTCGTTTGATCGCGGTGCGCCGTGCCACCTGTGACGGTGGGGGCTCTGGGCGCCCGGTTGTGGTGAGCAGTGCCTCGTGGCACGTGCAATCGATCCGGTGAGCCTGTCGTGTCCAGGCGCCGGGCACGCCGTCGGCTAAGGTCTGGCGTCCGAGACGGCCACACCCCACGGTGTTGTCACCGTCACCTGTACCTTCGCCCCCGGGGCACACCACCATGGTCAATCATCTCGCCACCATCGCCATCCTGGCCACCACCTCGTCGGCCAAGGCCAAGCCCGCCAGTACCAACTTCACGTCGCTGCTGTTCATCGCCGTCATCGTGGCGGCCGCCTGGTTCCTCTTCTTCCGGCCGCGCAGCAAGCAGGCGCACCAGCAGCGCCAGCTGCTGACCACCCTCGACGTCGGCGACGAGATCATCACGGGCGCCGGAATTTACGGCACCATCGTGGAGGTCGCGCCGGACCGGATCACCATCGAGACGGCACCCGGGACCTTCATGACCGTGGCCCGGTCGACCGTTGCCCGCAAAGTCCAGCCTGTGGTGCACGCCGACGAGGACGACGGCGCACCGGGCGCCAACGGCAGCGGTCATCTCGAAGTGGGTGCCTTGCAGGCGCGCCTGGACGGCCACTCCACCGACGTCGACGACGACGAGCAGTACGACGGCGACGAGATCGACGACCAAGCCGACGCTGGCGGGGTCGACGAAGACGACGAGTACGAAGACGACGAGTACGAAGACGACGAGTACGGCGAAGACGACGCGGACGGCGACGACGGGCATGAGGGGCACGGCGCCGACGGTGGTCACGAGGGGGAAGGAGGAACGGGCGTGCAGACCCACGGGGGGGGAGGGGACCGGCGATGAAGCGCCCGCTTGTCATCAGCTTGGCCGCCAGCATCGTGATCGCCATGGGGGCGTTGGCCGCCACGCTCGGAGCCGGTTGGGCACCGCGGCTGGGTCTCGACCTGGCCGGGGGCTCGCAGGTGGTCTACGCGCCTGCGCACAAGATCTCGAGCGGGCAGATGTCCACCACCATCAGCGTGATCCGGAACCGCATCGACGGTGCCGGCGTGTCGGGAGCCCAGGTGCAGTCCCAGGGCGGCAACGTGGTGGTGCAGCTGCCCAACATCAAGAACCCGCAGTCCATCATCGACCTGGTCGGCAACACCGCGCAGATGCTGTTCCGCCCGGTGCTGTGCAACGCCCCCGCCTACAGCGCGCCGGCCAAGGGGGCGCCTGCGCCGGCCGCGACGCTGCCGGCCTGCGGCACGCAGTACCAGCTGACCCGGGCGAACCTGAACGTCACGCCGAGCTCGTCTTCGCCCAACGGCTACACCGCCAACACGGTGCCGGTCGACCCGGCGTTCGCGTCGTTCCCGTCCACGGCGGCAACCGCCGACTACACCCAGCGCGGCCAGACGGTCCTGCTTCCCGGCACCACCGTCGGCGGCTGCTCTCCCCGGTGCGTGCTTGGCCCGGCCGCCCTCACCGGTAGCGACATCGCCAGTGCCCAGGCGTCGTTCGTCAGCAGCCAGTGGGTCGTCAACCTGACGTTCAAGTCGTCGGGTGCCGCGGCGTGGAACTCGCTGGCGCAGACGAACTTCCACCAGGAGATCGGCATCGATCTGGGTGGGACCGTCATCTCCGCCCCGCTGACCCAGCCGACCCAGGGCGCGTTCACGTCGTTCGGCAGCAACGTGCAGATCAGCGGCGGCTTCAGCCAGACCCAGGCAAAGAACTTGGCCCTCGACCTCACCTACGGCGCCCTGCCGGTCAAGCTGAACCAGGTGAACAAGCAGATCGTCACGCCGTCGCTGGGCAAGTCGTCGTTGCGGGCGGGGCTGGCCGCAGGCATCGGCGGCCTGATCCTGGTGCTGCTCTACATGATCGTCTACTACCGGGCACTTGGCATCGTGGTGGTGTCCGGGCTGGTGGTCACCGGCGGCCTGCTGTGGGCCATCATCAGCGCCTTCGGGCACTCGGGGCTGGGGCTCACCCTCGACCTCGCCGGCGTGACCGGTCTGATCGTTTCGGTCGGCATCACCGTCGATTCGTACATCGTCTATTTCGAACGGCTCAAGGACGACGCCCGGGGCGGCCGCTCCATCCGGACGTCGGTCGACCGGAGCTTCAAGGGTGCCTTCCGCACCGTGCTGGCTGCCGACCTGGTGTCGTTGGCGGCAGCCGTCGTCCTGTACGTCCTGTCGGTCGGCACCGTCCGGGGCTTCGCCTTCTTCCTCGGCCTCTCCACGCTGCTCGACGTGTTCATCACCTACTTCTTCACCCGGCCACTGGTCATCCTGCTGGGCCGGAGCCGAGCCGTCACCGAGGCCCGCTTCCTCGGGATCGCCCGTGGCCTCGCCATCCAGGGGGATGCCCGATGAGCACCGACGAGGGCGCTGTGCCTGCACCAGCTGCGCCCCGACCCGGGGTGTTCCGCCGCCTGTACCGGGGGGAGACGAGCTTCGACTTCGTCGGTCGCCGGCGGACGTGGTACGCGCTGTCGGGCATCGTCATCCTGGCTGGCATCGTGTCGCTCGGGGTGCGTGGCTTCAACCTGGGCATCGACTTCAAGGGCGGGACGTCGTGGCAGGTCCCGGCCCACGGGGCCACCGTCGCCCAGGCCACAGCAGCGGTAAAGCGCGTCAACGTCACCCCGTCGCTGGTGGAAGGCGTCGGGGTCGGGTCGAGCGCCACCCTGCAGGTCCAGGCCGACCTGTCGAAGATGCCCGTCGCCCAGCGGACGGCCACCGAGGACAAGGTCGCCGCCGCGCTGGCTCACCTCACCCACACCTCGGTGGCCAACGCGGAGAAGAACGTGACCGAGGTCGGGCCGACCTGGGGGAGCCAGATCACCCACAAGGCCATCATCGCCGTCATCGTGTTCTTCGTGGTGGTGGTGGCGTACATCTCGCTGCGGTTCGAATGGAAGATGGCCGTCGCCGCGCTCGCCGCCGTCCTCCACGACCTGCTGGTGGTGGCCGGCGTCTACTCGCTGTCGGGCCTGCAGGTCACACCGGACACCGTCGTCGCGGTCCTCACCATCCTCGGGTACTCGCTGTACGACACCGTGGTCGTCTTCGACCGTGTCGCCGACAACACGGCGAATTTCGGTGCGTCGACCGGCCGGATGACCTACGAGGACGTGGTCAACCTGTCGATGAACCAGACCCTGGCCCGGTCCATCAACACCTCGCTGGTCGCCATCCTGCCGGTGCTGTCGGTGCTGGTCGTCGGCGCCCAGATCCTCGGTGCCACGACGCTCCAGTACTTCGGCTTCGCTCTGGTCATCGGGTTGATCTCCGGTGCCTACTCGTCGATCTTCATCGCCTCGCCGATCCTCGCCGAGCTGAAGGAGCGGGAGCCGCGGTATCGCAGCATCCGGCAGAAGCTGGAGAGCCGCGGGGACCGTACCGGCCTGCTCACGCCGCGCGCCGCCGCCCAGATGGCCGCGGCCACAGCTGGCGGTGGCGGGGGCGGGCGGGGCAGGGGCGTGAGCACGGGCGGCCAGCGGCCGGTGCGCGCCGGTGTGGGCACGTCGCGACCCGGTGCCCGGCCGGTCCGAAGCAGCGGAGGCGGCACCGGTGAGGTGCTGCGGCCGGGGGGAGGAGCCCGACGGGCTTCGGCTGGTGGCGCCGCCGGCGACGTGGCCGGCGACCTGGTCGGCGGGAGCGTGGCCGGTACGGCCAACGGGGTGGGTGCAGCCAACGGTACGGGCAGCGGCGGTGCCGCACCCCGGTCCGGGGGCACCCGGCCTGGGGGCACGCCGGCACGCCGGCCTGCTCAGCGGAGGAAGGGCGGAAAGAAGGGCGGCCGGCGTCGCTGACGCCACGCCGGGGCCGGTCGGCGGCGACGGTGTGACGTGGGGGAGTTCCGGCGTCACTGGATCGGCGCTGCGGGCGGTACCGTGATGGCATGGTGATCGCGCCGTCCGACCAGGTTGGGCCCGGGGACCGGGGCGCGCTCACCGATCTGCTCGCCCCGGTCGACGCGGTCTATGGACGGCGCCACCCCGACGCGTCAACCGAAGATCTCGACATGATCCGCCACGCCGGCGAGGTGGCCGAGGCGGCACACCGCGGCCAGTTCCGCAAGAGCGGCGAGCCGTACGTGACCCACCCGGTGGCGGTGGCGGTGGCCGTCGCAGACCTCGGTCTCGACGCCCGGTCGGTCGCCGCTGCGCTGCTGCACGATGCCGTCGAGGACACCGGGCTGACGCTCGAGGACGTGGATCGCGAATTCGGGCCCCAGGTGGCCTCGGTGGTGGACGGCGTCACCAAGCTCGACCGGCTGCAGTTCGACTCCAAGGAGGCCCAGCAGGCCGCCACCGTCCGCAAGATGCTGGTGGCGATGGCCAGCGACTGGCGGGTGCTCGTCATCAAGCTGGCCGACCGCCTGCACAACATGCGGACCCTGGCGGTCATGCCGGAGTGGAAGCAGCGGCGTATCGCCCAGGAGACGCTGGACATCTACGCGCCCCTGGCGCATCGTCTCGGCATCCAGGAGCTCAAGTGGCAGTTGGAGGACCTCGCCTTCGCCACGCTGCACCCGCGTCGCTACGCCGAGATCGAGCAGATGGTGGCGACCCGGGCTCCCGAGCGCGACGAGTACGTCGCCCGGGTGCTCGTCGCGGTCCGCCAGCGCCTGGCAGCGTCGGGCATCGAGGCCGAGGTGACCGGGCGGCCGAAGCACCTGTGGAGCATCTACGAAAAGATGGTCGTCCGGCACAAGGAGTTCGCGGAGATCCACGACCTGGTCGGCATCCGGGTCATCGTCGACTCGGAGAAGGACTGCTGGGCGGCGCTCGGCGCCATCCACGCCATCTGGAGCCCGGTGCAGGGGCGCTTCAAGGACTACATCAACAGTCCCAAGTTCAACCTCTACCAGTCGCTGCACACCACGGTGATCGGCCTGGAAGGCAAGCCCATCGAGGTCCAGATCCGCACCGGCGAGATGCACCGGCGCGCCGAGTACGGCATCGCCGCGCACTGGGGGTACAAGGAGGGCGCCAAGGACCCCACGGTGACGACGGCCGAGGTGGCCTGGCTGCAGCGCATCGTGGACTGGCAGGCCGACACCGTCGACCCGCTCGAGTTCCTGGAGGCGCTGAAGCTCGACCTCGAGCAGGACGAGGTCTACGTCTTCACCCCCAAGGGCAAGGTGCTGGCGCTCACCGCCGGGGCCACCCCCATCGATTTCGCCTACGCGATCCACACCGAGGTGGGGCACCGCTGCATCGGCGCAAAGGTCAACGGGCGCCTGGTGCCGCTCGACACCAAGCTCCAGTCGGCGGACACCGTCGAGGTGGTCACCTCCAAGGTTCCCTCCGCCGGCCCCTCGCGCGACTGGCTGCAGGTGGTCGCCTCCCCGCGGGCCCGCAACAAGATCCGCCAGTGGTTCAGCCGGGAGCGGCGCGAGGACGCCATCGAGAACGGGCGCGAGGAGCTGGCTCGGGCGCTGCGGCGCGAGGGCCTGTTCGCGCAGAAGCTGGCCGCGTCCGGCGCGCTGGCCCAACTGGCGGTGTCCATGAGCTATGCGGACGTGGACTCTTTGCACGCGGCGGTGGGCGAAGGGCATTTGTCGGCCCGGTCGGTGGCCCAGCGCCTGGCGCGTGACCTGCATGGCGGCGGGTACGAGGAGCAGCTGCCCACCACCGTCAGCCCGGGGCGCCACGGGGCGCGGCCCCGGCGGTTGGGCTCGCCGGGCGGGGTGTTCGTCGAGGGTCTCGACGACGTGATGGTGCGGCTGTCGCGTTGCTGCACCCCGGTCCCAGGTGATCCGATCGTCGGCTTCGTGACGCGCGGGCGCGGGGTGAGCGTCCACCGTTCGGACTGCGCCAATGCCGCTGCGCTGGCGAGCACCGGCGGCGAGCGGCTCATCGAGGTCGAGTGGGACCGCGGCGGCAGCACCGTGGTCATCGCCTCGGTCGAGGTCCTCGCATTCGACCGCTCCCGGCTCCTCGCCGACGTGACCCGGGTGGTGTCCGAGCACCACCTCAACATCGTGGCGTCGGCCACCCAGACCACCCCGGACCGCGTCAGCCGGATGCGGTTCGACGTGGAGCTGGCCGACCCCGCCCACCTCGACTCGCTCGTGCGCTCCCTGAAGCACCTCGACGGGGTCTTCGACGCCTACCGCCTGCTGCCCCGGCGGAAGGGCTGACCGTGGGCGTCGACGGGTCGTCGGGGCCGCTGCAGGCCCCCAGAGGGACCAGGGACGTCTTGTGGCCGGCGTCGTGGCGGTGGGAGCTGCTCGTCGCCCGGTTCGCCGCACTGGCGCAGCGCTCGGGGTTCGGGCTGGTGCTCAACCCCATGTTCGAGGACGTGCGGGTCTTTCGCCGGGGCATCGGGGACGACAGCGAGGTCGTCGGCAAGGAGATGTACGAGCTCACCGATCGCGGCGGCCGGCCCCTTGCGCTGCGCCCGGAGGGCACCGCGTCGGTGGTGCGGTCCTTCGTGCAGCACCGCCCGCCGGTGCCCTACAAGGCGTGGTACGTCACGCCGGCGTTCCGCTACGAGCGTGCCGCGGCCGGGCGCTACCGGCAGCACCACCAGCTCGGGGTGGAGGCGCTCGGGACCGACGACCCCGACCTCGACGTGGAGGTGGTGACGCTGGCGGCGGGGTTCGTCGGCTCGCTCGGGCTCACCG
>JAKAYQ010000132.1 GCA_021826725.1 Actinomycetes bacterium | reverse complement strand
TCGACCAGATCAAGCACGGTGGCATGGACCTCGCTCTGGCTGCCCACACCCTTGTCGGCGCCTTCCACCTGGCGAGCCACGTGCACCAACGTCTGCAGTGGCCCGTCGTGCAGGTCCTGAGCCAGGCGACGCCGCTCTTCCTCCTGGGCGGCGACCACCGCCTCGGCGTAGGACTCGGCCACGGCCCGGCGCTCGGCTTCGGCCGTCACATCGCTGAGCACCACCTGGACCAGATCGTCCCCGGCGCTCGACAGGTCGGTGGCCGCCATCTGGAACCGCCGTGAGCCCGACCCGGGCTGTCGCGGATCAATGAGCAGGACCGAGCCGTCATCGGTCGAGATGCCGGGCCCGCCGTCGGACAGGCACGCGGCGGCCCGCACGCTCCCGACGAGGTCCGCCAGGCGGGTCGGTGCTCCACCTCCGAGCGCGACGGCGGCAGCGTTCGCTTCGAGGACGGTGCCGTGCCGGTCGACCAGCAACGTGGGGGAGACACTCGACTCGAAGAGCGCCCGGTAGCGGGCTTCGGCAGCCAGCAGCGCCTGGCCGGCGCGCTCCGCCCGGTCCCGGGCCGACCGCTCCGCTGCCACCCGCATGCCGACGACGACGGCCACCACGCAGAGCGCTGCGACTTGAGTGCTCTCGGCCCACGCGCCGACGGGGTCCGATCCCCCGAGGAAGGCGAGGTCCCGAGGCACGCTGAGCGCCGCCACCCATGCCGCGGTCACCGCGCCCCCGGTGGGTCCCACCGTGACCGCTGCATACAGCACGGGCCACAGGAACAGGCCCAGGGTGGTGAAGTCTGCGATACCCGGGACAGGTGCGTGAGCGTGCGTGATCCGGACCTCCACGATGAGGCGGACGATGTAGATGGCAGCGACGGCCAATTGGACCAGCCAGAGCCGCCGATCGCGCCACGGCGAGTCGGTGACCAACGGATCTCGCGACCGCTCGAACCGAGAGGGACTGTCGCCCCGGCTGGTGCCGCCGCGCCCGGCGCCCGCGAGCGCGCTGGTCACAGCTCGGTGCTGCGGGGCGGCGCGTCGAGCCCGTGGGCCAGGGCGTAGCGAGCCAGCGCGGTGCGGGTCTCCACCCCCAGCTTGGCGAAGACGTGGTTCAGGTGACCCTCCACGGTCCTTGTGCTGATCCCGAGCCGGACTGCAACGGCCTTGTTGGCGAGCCCCTCGGCCACCAGGGCCACCACCTGGCGCTCACGCCAGGTGAGCCCACCACCGTCCGGCACCATGCCGGTGGTGGCCAACCTGCGGGTGATGGAGTGATCGAGCACCGTCGTGCCGGCCGCCACACCACGAACCGCGTGGACCAGGTCCCCCGCCGGGGTGGTCTTGAGGAGGAAGCCGGCCACCCCACACGACAGGGCGGCGCGGACATACGCGTCGTCGTCGTAGGCGGAAAGGACGACGACGGCGATGCCCGGAAGCTCGTCAGCCAAGCGCCGGGCCACCTCGATCCCGTTGAGTCCCGGCATGCGGACATCGAGCAGCACCACGTCGGGCTGCAGCTCGGCGCATTGCGCCAGCGCAGCGTCACCGTCGGCGGCCTCCCCCACCACCTCGATGCCGCCTGCCGACTCCAGGATCTGTCTGGTGCCAGCTCGCAGCAGCGCGTGGTCGTCGGCCACCACCACACGCACCGGTCCACGGCGACCGGCGCCGGCGTCGTCGCCCGCCGCACCGGCGGCGTCGAGACCGGCGCTTCCCTGGCTGCCGGTTCGCACGACCACGGATCTATGGTACCGGGCACGATGGTCGCTACCAGGGACAGCCGAACCGCGCGCCGCGTCGGCAGCTCGGGGACACCGACCACCATCGGCACGGCCGGCACCGGCGTTGGCGGAACCCGGACCGCCGGCGCCGCGTCTCGGTCGACCCGCTTCGAGCACGTTCCCGCGCTCGACGGGATCCGGGCCACCGCGCTCCTGGCGGTCATGGCCTACCACGGCGGCCTGGCCGGGGCCGTGCCCGGCGGCCTGTTCTCGCTCGACGCATTTTTCTGCCTGTCGGGGTTCCTCATCACCTCGCTCCTGGTCGCCGAGTGGCGGCGCACCGGAACTGTCGCGCTGCGGGCGTTCTGGGCCCGCCGGGCGCGGCGCCTGCTGCCCGCGCTGGTGCTCCTGCTGGTCGGCATCGCCGTGTGGGCCCACTTCTTCGCCGGGCGGTCCCAGGCCCCCCAGCTTCGGCTGGACGAGCTGTCGACGCTCTTCTACGTGGCCAACTGGCACTTCATCGCCGTCGGCCAGAACTACTTCGTCCAGACCGGCCCGCCGTCACCGCTGCTGCACACCTGGTCGTTGGCTGTGGAAGAGCAGTTCTACATGGTGTGGCCCGTGATCGCCCTCTTCGTCCTGCGGCGGTCCCGCACACTGTGGCCGCTGCTGGCCACGGCGATGGCCGGCGCGGTGGCGTCCGTCGTGGAGATGGCGCTGCTCTACGACCCTGCGAACCCCACTCGGGTGTACTTCGGCTCCGACACCCACGCCCAGAGCCTGCTCATCGGCGCTGCCGCCGCGATCGGCCTGGCGCTATGGCGCGACCGTCGGACCCGCGACGCCAGCTCGCCCCTCGGCCTCGGCGCCCGGGCCGGCCTGGTCGCGCTGGCTGTCGCCGGCGCGGCAGCAACCGCCACCTTGTGGACCCAGGTCGGGTTCTCCAACCCGTTCTCGTTCGAGGGAGGCGTGGCGGTCGCCTCCCTGGCCGTCGCCGGCATCATCGTCGGCAGCATCCTGGTGCCTCGCAACCCGGTGGCCCGAATGCTGTCCTGGGCGCCGCTGCGGTTCCTGGGCCGCATCTCCTACGGGATGTACCTGTGGCACTACCCGTTCGACTTGTGGCTCACCCACGCCGACACCGGGTTCACCGGCCTTCCGCTGCTGCTCGTCCGCACCGCGGTCACCGTGGCTGTCAGCGTCGCCTCCTACTACCTGGTGGAGCTGCCCGTCCGCCGCGGCACCTTCTTCACTTCTGTGCGGGCCTGGGCCATCGGGCCTGCGGCGCTCGCCGCCACCGTCGCCGTCGTGGTGGTGGGGACGTCGGTCCCGGCGATGGCGGCCGTCCCCCGGAACGCCGGTATCGCCACCTGGCCCCCGGCGCCGTCGGGTCCGCCCGTGCGTGCGCTGGTCGTCGGGGACTCGGTCGCCCTCACCTTCGGGATCGACATGTTCGAGCACCAGCGGCAGGCCGACATCGTGGTCAGGGACGACGGGCTCCTCGGCTGCGGCGTCGCGCTCGGCAACGAGATCCGCCTGCACGGGCAGGTCTTCCCCGTCGCCGGGCCGGGACCAGCGGGCACGGGGGCGGCCGGGACTTGTCGTACCGACCCCGGCTCGCACGGCGAGCTGTGGCCGGCGTACTGGACCCAGCAGATCGCCAGCTTCCGCCCCGACGTCGTGGTGCTGGTCGCCGGCCGGTGGGAGACGGTCGACCGCACCGACGTGTCCGGCCGCTGGACGAACATCTTGAACCCGGCCTATGCCGCCTACGTCGAGAGCACGCTGCGGCTGGCGGTGGCCGTGGCCACCGCACACGGCGCCCACATGATCATCGAGACGTCGCCGTGCTTCGACACCGGAGAGCAGCCCGACGGCGCCCCGTGGCCCGAGGACGCCCCGGCCCGGGTCGACGCGTACAACCGGCTGGTCGAGCAGGTGGCGGCCCAGCACCCGTCGACCGTGACCGTCCAGCACCTGCACGCCATGCTGTGCCCCGGCGGCCGGTACACGCCGACCCTGGACGGGGTGCCCGTCCGCCAGGCGGACGGGGTGCACCTCACCTACCTCGCCCAACCCAATGCCGGAACGGTGCTCGCCCCCAAGATCCTTCCGCTGTGGTACCGGCTGGGGCACGCCGTCGCCCAGCAGCGGGCGGCGGCACGGGCCCGCGGCACCAGCCGCCCCGCCACCAGTGCCCGAGCCACCAGTGCCCGAGCCACCAGTGCCTGGGCTGCCAGTGCCTGGGCTGCCAGAACCCGAGCCACCAGTGCCTGGGCTGCCGCCGAACCCTGGGCCCAGAGCACCACCCGCGCCGCCCGACCTCGTGCCATGCTGCCGCGCCGGCTCCCGGCTCGTGCTCGGTCCCCTGGCGACGCCAGGCGCCGGCAGCGTACCGCTACCCGGCGCTGACCGGGGGTTGTGTCAACGCCGGCAGTGCATTGACCTGGCCGTACTGCACCGTGAGCACGTAGTTCTTTCCGGCCAAGGGGAACCGGGCGGTCACAGTGGACACGAACTCGCCGGACACGGTGGCCACCACAGGAATGCTCGTTGCCGGCAGGTTCGAGGCGAGCCCCAGGTGCAGCGCCGACGCGAAGGCGGAGAGCGTGGAGGTATACGAAAACTGCTGCTGACCGGCGCTGGCGGTGACCGTGGCTGCCTGCTGCAGAAAGTCGAGCGGAGCCAGCAGGGCCGACACTGCCAGCTGGACGTCGACCGGCTGGGGCAGCGCGCTCCAGGTCCCCCCACCGTTGGTCGAGACGTAGCCATGGGTGCCGATGACGCGTTCGACGGTACCGGAGCGCTGGGCCTGGATTCGGTCCGGCGCCTGGTACTGCTCGTCGACGGTCTGCAACGGCACGGCCCGGCCACCCCGCACCACGGCAATGCTCTCGTGCATCGCGAACTGCGACGCTTCCGCGGTGTTCGCCGCTGCAATGTGCAGCTGGCGGGGAGCGACCGGCGCGGTCGTCCCCAGGGAGAGGCCCAGCGCGCCAGCGGACAGCGCGGTGAGCGTGCCGAGAGCGAGGTAGGGCATGCTGCGACCGGGAATAGGCATGCCGCCAGTATGGGCCGGGGCCGGACGGCGCGAGAAATTCGGGTTTGCAACTCTCATGATGGTGGGTGGGGAAGAGAGCGTTGCAGTAGCCGGGGATGGGGGTCCGGGGGGAGGGGGCGGACGGGGGGAGGGGGCGGACGGCTGTGGAGGCTGTGGGGATCCCCCAAGCCGGCTCGAGGAGATCGACGTGCCGGACCGACCGTTGGGATTCCAACGACGGTGGCCGGCGGCCAGCCAGTGGCGCTCGACCAACGAGGCCCCGGATCTGGCCGAGCTCCGACGGTCACGTGGTCGAGATCGGCACCAGGTGGGATTGGCTCGCCATGGACGTCGCGTCGATCTACGGTTGCCGAGTGACTACGACCACGCTGCCCGATCTCCCGCGCCGGACGGCGACCGAACGCGTGGAGCGGTCCTTGCTGCCCAGGCGGGTGACCGTCGTCGGCGAGAGCGACGGTCACCTCTGGTGTCGGGTCGGCACGGTCGTCGACCTTGTCGGCCGCGACTCGGAGATCCGACGTCCGCGGAACCCGCACCGCACCGATCACGAGGCAGCGTTCCTGCAAGAGCACATCGGCGACGGGTCGTTGGCGCTGGCGCCACCGCAATGCCGCCCCCGTATCGAGGCGTATGCGCCATGAGCGGCAGCGGTCGTGGCACAGCCGGCAGCAAAGGTCGCAGTGACAGCAGCACAGCCGGCAGCAGAGGTCGCAGTGACAGCAGCGCAGCCGGCAGCAGAGATCGCAGTGGCGCAGCCAGCGGTGGGCGCCTCCGCCCAGGCGTGCCGTTCGTGGTGGTGCACGTCGCATGCCTGACCGTCTTCTTCGTGGGTTGGAGCCCGGTCGCCCTTGCCGTCGGTGTCGTTTCGTACGCTGCCCGGGCCTTCGGCATCACCGGCTTCTACCATCGGTGCTTTGCCCACCGTGCCTTCCAGGTGTCACGCCCAGTGCAGTTCGGTGGCGCCGTGCTGGGCGCTGCGGCAGCCCAGCGCGGACCGCTGTGGTGGGTCGCTCATCACCGGGCCCACCACCGCTTCACCGACCGGCCCGGTGATCCCCACTCCCCCCGTGTCGACGGGCTGCTCCGGGCACATCTGCTCTGGCTGTTCACTCCCGCCAACCAGCACCCCGGACTCCAGGGTGTCTCCGACCTGGCTCGCTTCCGCGAGATGCGGCTCCTCGACCGGTACCACCATTTGGTCCCGCTGACCGTCGCGGCAGCCACCTTCGGCCTGGGCGCCCTACTGGCGGGGACGTGGCCCACCCTGCATACCTCGGCCTGGCAGGTCCTGGTGTGGGGGTTCGTGCTCCCGACCGTGGCGCTTTACCACAGCACGTTCGCGGTGAACTCGATCGCGCACCGCTTCGGACGCCGTCGGTTCGCCACCCGAGACGACAGCCGCAACAACTGGCTGGTAGCGCTGCTGACCCTCGGCGAGGGCTGGCACAACAACCACCACCGGTTCCCCGCCAGCGCCCGGCAGGGCCTGTCCCGGCTGGAAGTGGATCCCACGTGGCTCGGGATCCGGGCTTTGGCCGCCTTGGGCCTGGCCCGGGGCCTGCGCAACGTCCCGACGTGGGCCTTGGCGGAGGCGCGCGGCGGGCAGCGGACCGACCGTGCCGACGGGTCCGAAGGGCAGCTCGGCTCAGAGCCGCGGCTCCAATCGGAGCAGCCCGCTCAGGTCCTGTAGCCCGCTCAGCCTTGGCAGCCCGCTCGGATCCGGGGGAGAAACGAACCGCGCTGCCACGCACGCCCACCACGAGCAGGACCGGCATCGCTCACAACGCTGGTCCGGTGCCGGCTGATGGTCGGCAGCTTGCTCCGGCCCGAGCGAGAGAAGCAAACAGCACTGGCGCACATTTACGGCGAGCGCAGGGCTGCATCGCCTGCAACGCGGATCCGATGCCGGGCGCCCACATAGGTGCTGCCGGCGGGGCCGGACCGGTGCCACCGGGGGGTGGTGACACCGGTCCGGGCCGGGACCAGGGCCGGATCCTCCCAGGACGAGCTGTGCTCACCGTGCCGGTCAACGTCGGGACAAGGAGCACGCTCGCTGGGATCTGGGGATCTGGGGATCAGAGGCTGGGCGAAACCATGCCTGTGCCGGGGCTCACCGCCGATATGGCGCCGGGCCCAGACCGAGCATCTGACCGGCGGCGTCGGGCCCCGCCACCGTCTCGACCAGGTGCGTTACGGAGCGGACCGCCGACGCCGCGTTCGGAGGGTTCACCGGGCATCTCGCTCAAGAACCACCGGGCGCCAGCCGTCACAGCTGCTCTTCATGTGACGAATTGTATTAAAGTTTCACTTGCTGTCAAGGATGGCGAACGGGCTCGCTCAGGTGGTCGGCGTCGACGCGACGGCGTCCGCCAGCCGTTGCAAGGTTGCCTCCATCGCCAACGGGTGCTTCCGTGTCACACCCATCAGGGTGAGCACCAGGGGTGCCTTGGACGTGGATCCGTCGAAGGTCTCGGTCACCCGGGTGCCGCCGTCGACCGGCTCCAGCTCGTAGCGCCACACATGCCCGCCGAAATGTCGCCACGCGATCCGCCGGCCCTCCTCGAATTCGACCACCGTGTTGGTGACCCGGTACGACAGACCGATCCGCATGTTCATGGCGAATGTGGCCCCGAGCGACAGCCGGGCCGGATTGCCTACCGCCGACCGCACGGTCCCCGACCCGTCCAAGCGTGCATGGGCGGCCGGATCGGCCAGCAGGTCGAAGATGGCTGCGGGCAATGCCGGGATGACACGGCTCCGGGAGATGACGGGTGCGGTCACACCTGCACGCTACCGGCGCCGGCTCGAATGCGCGCTACCGGCACCGGCTGGGAACCGCAGCCGAGGGCGGCCACCGTCAGTCACACCAACAAGCAGTCACACCAACAAGCAGTCACACCAACAAGCAGTCACACCAACAAGCAGTCAATCTCGGTCGGTCACACCAGCGAGGGCCGACATGGCCGCGCCGCGGGCGCCGGCCATGTCGAGGTCGGGAACGAGAGCGAAGACCGCGGTCTCAGCCGCCTCCTCGCGCAGCGCGGTGTGCTCCCGCACGGTGGCGAGAAACCATTCCCGGAACGCCGGTGCGGCTTCGACGACCCCGCCGCCCACGAAGTAGGCGTCGGGATCGAGGATGTTGGCGACGATGGTCAGCAGGCGCCCGACGGCGATCGCCTGCTGACGGAAGATCGCCGTTGCCAGGGGGTCGCCGGCTTCCCCGAGGCTGCGGACACGACGCGCCGCGTCCGACAGCGGCACCTCGGCCAGATGGTGGTCCGGGAAGCGCATCAACCAGTATGGAAGCAGGCTCGTCTCGATGGCGGTCAGCGACGCCACGCTCTCGGCGTCGCCCGACTGGCCGCAGTTGCACGACGGAACGGGCTGGTCCGGTTCGAGCAGCCCGGCCATAGGGATGCTGACGTGCCCGAGCTCGCCGGCGGTTCCTGTCGCCCCGGTCACCACTTGCCCCTGCTCCACCACGCCTCCCCCCAGCCCGGTGCCGATGACCACCGACACCGAGGAGCGGCAGGACGCCCCGGTGCCGAATTGGCGATGGTGCGCGTACAGCCCGGCGGCATTCCCGTCGTTGCTGTACACGACAGGAACACCGAGCCGGTCCTCCACGGCGCCGCGCAGGTCGAACCCCCGCCACGCCGGATGCACGAAGTTGGTCGACCCTCGGCACGAGATGACCCCGGTGGAACTGGCGGGCCCGGGGCTGCACAGGCCGACAGCCCGGACATCGGAAGCGGTCAGCTCCGTCGCCTGCAAGACGCCGGTGAACGACGAGTGGAGCGCCTGGATCGCCGCATCGGGACCCTCGCGAACCCGACTGGGATGTTCGAGCAGTCCCGGGACCAGGAAGCGGCCGGCGGGATCGAGGACGGTGGCATTGTTCGTGGTCCCGCCGTTATCGAGCCCGACGACCACCCACGGTCCACTCCCCGGTCCCGACGCTCCGGTGTCGGGGTTCGCCTCCGGAACACCCCCCTGAGAGCCCCCACTGTCGCGTCGAGGCGTCGCCACACTGCCGAGCATACGGATCCCCGCTGCTGCCGACCGCGCGAACCAGGCAGATCGGAA
>JAKAYQ010000131.1 GCA_021826725.1 Actinomycetes bacterium | reverse complement strand
GGCGTCGAGACTCGTCTCGACGCCGGCCGGAGCTGTCGGCTGCACCAGCGCGCCGGTCATGGCGGTTCCGAGGTGGCGTTCGAGCTCCCGATAGGCGGTGGACACCGCCTGGGCCCCGTGGAGCCCCAGCACGACGGCGGCTCGCTCGGACTTGTGCACGAGCGACGGGCCTGTCGCCTTCAGAGCGATCGGACCGCCATGTGCGTCCGCCCAGGCAGCGGCGTCGTCTGCGCTGGCGACCGCTGTGGTCGGCAGCGCAGGGATCGCGTAGCACTCCAAGACGGCCATGGCATTGGCCCCCGTCACCCATGCCTGGTCGGGGAAGGGCCTGCCGTCCCCGACCGGTGCCGCCGCGGCGGCCTCGTCGATCGCGTCGCTCCGGGCTGTGTCGAGCAGGCGGCGGGCGCGGTTGGGGTGGATGTCCGTCAGCTCGGGAACGACGCTCGGGGGCTGCGCTCGCCATTGCCCATAGCGCACGGCATGGGCCAGCGCCCGAGCTGCGGACTCCGGATAGGTGAAGCACGGCACTGGTCGCACGGCGTGCCGGAGCCGATGCCGTGCGCTCTCCGCTCCGAGGAAGGCGGCGACCAGGGGGACGGCCCGCCCGGCGGCCGTCGCCGAGCCGACTGCCGCCACCACGGCGTCGGCTACGTCGTTGGCCCGGGTCACGAGGGGCGGGGTGAAGATGACGATGACGGCGTCGACCTCCCCGGACGCCATGAGCAGCTCGATCGCCTGTTGGTACTGCACGGCGGTTGCCGAAGCGACCATGTCGACCGGGTTCCGCACGCCTGCTTCGGCCGGAACGATCCCGTGGAGCGCCGCCTGCAGCCCGGCCGAGAGCTCGGGGACGGCCAGCCCGTGGCCCGACACGGCGTCAGCCGCGAGCACGCCCGGCCCGCCGGCGTTGCCCACGATGCCGACGCGAGCGCCGGCTGGGATCGGCTGGTTCGCCAGCACCGCGCCGACGTCGAACAGCTCCTCCACCGTGTCGACACGGATCACCCCGGTCTGGGTGAACAGCGCGTCGACGGCACGGTCGGGACTGGCCAGCGCAGCGGTGTGCGAGATCGCTGCCCGGGTGCCGGGACCGCTCCAGCCGCTCTTGACGGCGACGATCGGCTTGGTCCGGCCGAAGCGGCGGGCCAGGCGGCTGAACTTGGGCGGGTTGCCGAACGACTCCAGGTACAGCAGGGCCACGTCGGTTCCGGGGTCGTCCTCCCACCACGCCAGCAGGTCGTTGCTGCTGACGTCGGCCTTGTTGCCCATCGAGACGAAGCTCGAGATGCCGAGCCCCCGCTGCGCTGCTTCGGAGAGGATGGCGATCCCGAGGCCGCCGGACTGCGAGGCGAACCCGATGCGGCCGCCGGATGGAATGTTCGTGGCGAACGTCGCGTTCATCGAGATCCCCGCTTCGGCGTTCACGACACCGAAGCAGTTGGGGCCGACGAGCCGCATGCCCAGCCGGTGCGCGGCACGGGTGACGGCGAGCTGGGCGGCAGCTCCCTCCGGCCCGGTCTCTGCGAACCCGGCGGAGATCAGGACGAGGGCGCCGACGCCAGCGTTGCCGCAGGCCTCGGTGACTTCGAGCACCGCGGATGCCGGCACGGCGATCACGGCCAGGTCGACCGGTGGCGGCACCGACTGGATGTTGGGCCATGCCGGAATGCTGGCCACCGACGCCGCTTCGGGGTTGACCGGGTACACGGGGCCGCTGAACCCCCCGGCCACCAGATTGCGGAGCAGCTCATGGCCGATGGTGCCCGGTTCGCGCGAAGCGCCGATCACGGCGATGGCGCGCGGGCGCAGGAGCCGCTCGATCGAGCGCAAGGTCGCCGAGCGGTCCCGGTCCTCGGCGGCCTGCTGCGCCTCCTCGCTCGGGGAGATGTCGAGCACGACCCTGGTCACCGCGGCGTCGCGCTCGTACTGGCGAGCGAAGCCGGCTGCCCGGAGAACACCCAGCATCTTGTTGTTCACGGCGAGGGTCTCGGCCACGAACCGGCGGATGCCGGCCCGTCGCGCCCGTGATGCGAGGTGCTCCAGGAGCAAGGTGCCGAGGCCGCGGCCCTGGAGCTGGTCGGCGACGACGAAGGCGACCTCTGCCTCACTCGAGCCGGGCTGGCGGTCGTACTCGGCCAAGGCGATGACGTCGCCACCGCGCTCGACGAGAAGTGCTGCCGCGTCGACACCGTCGAGATCGAGGAGGCGGTCGATCTCGGCGTCGCTCACTCGGTGCGGCCCGAAGAACCGCATGACCATGGTGTCGCGCGACAACTTGGCGAACAGGTCGGCGATGTGCGGCTCGTCGCCGGTGCGAACCGGCCGGAGCCGTGCCGTGGTGCCGTCGGAGAGCAGGACGTCGACGCCGCTGTCACCGGCGGCCGGTCCGGTCGGAACGCCGGCGACCGGCGGATCGAGGTGTCGCTCGTCGTCACGGTCCATCTGTGCAGCGTCGCGCATCTCGCGGGCGCAGGTCGGCCGGACCACGCGACGGGCGGGACCGGTCACGCTCGAGCCGGGTTCGACCGCGGCGAACGAGACCAGTTGTTCAGCCCGCTGGTTCCGCGCTGCTGGCGCCGGCAGTCGTGCCGTCGGCGCCTCGACGGCGGAGCCAGTCGCGGATCTGCCCCTCGATCCGCTCGACCCCGCCGAGGGTGCGGTCGGTGAACCGTGCGAAGCGCTCTCGGTAGTGGTCGACAGCCGATTGGAGCTCGGCGCTCACCGGTGGCTCCTCGCCCCTGCGGACGTAGGAACCGCTGCTGATCCTGTCGTACTCGCCCGAAGCCACCCAGGTGACCAGCTCTTTGACACGCCGCACGGGGAAGGGGTGCCGCTGCATCGCTTCGGTGCGGAACCGTCCGTGGCGGGCGAAGAGGTCGTCCTCGTCGTCGTACTCGGTGGCCTGGCGGATGAACGCGTCGAGGTTCATGCCCTCGACGGCGCCGCCGGCGAGCCGCATCAGCACTCGGCACACCGCAAGCGGGTCGCCCACCGCCAAGGCGGCAGCCCGGTCGGAGGAAAGCTCTGCGGCTCGGGACCATTCGAGGAGGACGTACATGAGCGCCTTGACCGGCAGGCCCGCCATCTGCCCGGACAGCACTCCGCCGGCGAGCAGGCTCAGCAGGGCCAGCATCGTCGTGTACTGGACGTGATCGGACAGCACGTGCGCGGTCTCGTGTGCCAGGACGACGTGGATCTCCTCGGGGGTATAGCTCGCCACCAGTTCTGAGTTGAGCAGCACGATCGGCGAGTTGGTGCCGATGGTCATGGCATTGGCCTGGGAGGCCTGCATGACGTAGAGCGCGGGGACGACGTCGAGGTCGAACGTGACGAGGCAGCGCCGGAAGGCAGCCCATGTGGCGGGGACCTGGTCGTCGCCAAGCCTGACCGCGTTGCCGAGCAGCACCTGGCGCAGTGAGCGCTCGTGCCCCAGTTCCGTCAGGCGCCGCACCACGCGATCGAGCATCGGGATCGAGTGCAGTGCCGAGGTGGCGGCACGGTCCGCGGGGTGTTCGTAGGCTTTGGCGCTGATCTGGGCGAACCGACGGGGCTCCACCAGAGCCGTCCTGGTAGATCTCGGATTCGCCATCCTGGTTCCTCCGCTCCCGAGCACGGTGGTCGGCCCGCCCGCCCTACTGGCTCTCCAGGCAGGGTACTTCAGCTCCGGATGGGTGGGCAGTCGGTGGGGGTGGCGGTCCGGCGGGTGGGCAGCCGGCGTGCGTGGCGGTCCGGAGGGTGGGCAAGTGGGCAGTTGGAGGGGATGGCCGGTCAGGCGGGTGAGCACGCCGTTCGACTGGTGCGGTGTCAGGCGGGGGACCAGTCGGCGCGAAAGGAGTACCGGTCCCCGCGCACGACGCTGTGGCGCCACTCGACCGGGTCGGTCCCGGCCAGGGCGAGACGATCCACGAGCAGGACGGCACGCCGAGCGGGAAGGTGGAGTAGACGGCCGAGCTCGGGTGACGGGATGTCCGGCAGGATGCGCTCCCAGCCACCGGTCACGCGGATGCCGCAGGACTTCGCCAGCACGTCGTAGAGCGATCCGCTGCGAAGGTCCTGGTCGAGCAGGCCCTCCGCCTTGGACCGCGGCAGCCACGAGCGGTGGATGCTGATCGGCTCGTCGCCCACGTACCGCAGGCGCTCGACGTGGACGACTTCGTCGGTGGGGTCGAGATCGAGCGGACCGGCAGCGGCTCCGGCCGCCCGCACGTCGAGGGCAAGCACTTCGCTGTGCTCGCCCAGGCCCAGGTCCTGGGCGGTGCGCGCCAAGCTGTAGAGGGTGTGGAGGGGTTGCTCCAGCACGGTGCCCGCCAGGGAGCTGCGCCGACCCCGTTCACGGACGATGACGCCCTCGGACTGCAGGCGCCGTGCTGCCTCGCGGACCGTCTGGCGGCTCACGCCGTACTGGCTGCGGAGCTCCTCGTCCGTGGGGAATCCGCCGTCGAACTCGCCGGAGGCGAGGCGTGCTCGCAGGTCAGCCAGAACCTGCGCCCACAGCGGTATCGGGCTGTGGCGATCGATGGTTGCCCACGTCACCGCGGTCATCCGTGGGAAACGCGCCGAGCGGGTGCCCGGTGGGCGGGCGGTGTTCGGCGGTGGGCCGGCGCCCAGTGTGCGATCGAACGGAGTATGCGGATGATCGTACTGCGGTGCAGGGGCCTCTCCTGCGGTGCAGGGGCCTGCCGGGCATCGAGCCACGCACCTGGGAACCACGGCGGGTCTGTCCTGCGGCGCAGCGAGTCGTTCCCCCGGTGCAGGGGCTATTCCTGCGGCGCAGGGGCCTGTCGGGCATCGAGCCACATACCCGGGAACCACGGCGGGTTTGTCCTGCGGCGAGGGGGTCGTTCCTGTTGCTCCTGTTGCGCAGCGGTCGGTCGGTGGGGGCCGTGGCGGTCGGCATGCAGCACCCGGTCGATGGGACAGTCGACCGGGTTGCCCTACACGGAGGCGCAGCCGGGTATCGTTCGGGCGATGACGGTGCCCCGCATTGCCGTGGGTCCGGTGGCTGGCGAATTCGCGGTCCGGGCGGTCGAAGACGGTGGGGGGACTGTCGTCGCCCTGCGGGATTCCCCCGACGCCCTGGTCTGGCTCGATCCCGCCGACGTCACCGGCCTCGAAGCCGCGCTGGCGGCCGCGCCCGCCGTGCGCTGGGTGCAGCTGCCGTTCGCCGGGGTCGAGCGGGTGGTCGCTGCGGGGCTGGTGGATGCCGGGCGAATCTGGACGTGCGCCAAGGGATCGTATGCCGAGCCGGTTGCCGAGCACGCACTGATGCTGGCGCTTGCCGGCTTGCGGTCCCTTCCGAAGCGGGTGACGGCTCGGTCGTGGGGAACGCCCGAAGGGACCAGCCTGTTCGACCGGCGGGTCACCATCCTCGGTGGTGGTGGCATCGCCCGGGCCCTGCTAACGCTGTTGGCCCCGTTCCGAGTGCATGCCACGGTGGTCCGCCGCTACGCGGACCCCGTGCCCGGTGCGGCGCGGACCGTGGCGCTGGACGACCTGGTGGCTGTCCTCCCCGGATCCACCGTGGTGTTCGTGGCCCTGGCGCTCACCTCGGAGACAGCCGGGGTGATCGGCGCATCGGCCTTCGAGGCCATGGACGGTGGCGCCTGGCTGGTGAACGTGGCCCGAGGCGCCCACGTCGACACCGACGCACTCGTCGACGCGTTGCGTGCCGGTCGGATCGGCGGCGCCGCGCTCGATGTCACGGACCCCGAGCCGCTCCCCGACGGGCATCCGCTGTGGGACCTCCCCAACTGCATCGTGACGCCGCATACCGCCGACACCACGGCCATGGTCCTTCCGCTCCTGGCGGAGCGGATCCAGACCAACGTGGCCCGCTTTGCTGCCGGAGCGGGGCTCGTCGGCCTGGTCGACCCGGTCGCCGGATACTGACGGGCTGCGGTCGGGCGTGCGGTTCCACGCCGAGCACCGGTTCGACGCGCCGCCGGGCGCAGTCGCGGCCGTGCTCGGCGAACCGGAGCTGTACCTCGCCCTGCGGTTGCCTGATGTCGATCCGGCGGAGCTCGTCGAGCACCGCACCGACGGCACGGTCGTCACCGTGGTCCTGCGCTACCGCTTCGCTGGCCACCTCGATCCGATCGCCGCCCGGCTCCTCGGCGGTCGCCAGCTGACCTGGCTCCAGGAGCTGCGGATCGACGCCAGCACCGGAGCCGGCACGCTCACCATGGCAGCCGAAGGCGGAGCCCGATTGCTGCACAGCTCCGCCGTCCTCCTCCTCGCGGCAGACGGTGCGGGAACGGTCCGGCATCTTGACGGCGAGCTGGTGGTGGGCGTCCCCGGCATCGGGCGGATGGCCGAGCGGAGGATCGTCCCCGGACTGCTCGGCCGGCTTGACATCGAGGCCGAGGCGGTTCGTTGCCGGCTGCGGGAGCGCTGAGGGCACCCGCAGCCACGCGAGGACCACCGGCGTCGCCGCGTGTGGCTGACGTCGGCGTGGCAAGGGGGCTTGCCCGATGGCGGAGCTGGTGCCGGGCGCGCGATGGCGGAGCTGTGGCCGGGTGGGCGGCGGCTTCGTCCTGGGTCGAGACGGGGGTGGACCCCCGCGTGCCTGGGCTTGCCGGCCTGCTTGGGCCCTGCCTGCACGGGCGTTGTCCGCGTAGTCCGACAAGCCGGTCAACCGGATGTGCCTGATCTCCTCCTGCACCGGCGCTTCGCTCTGCCAACTGAGCCGGCAGGAATGCGGGGTGCTATCGGTGTTCGGCAACCGGTGTCGCCGGGTCTTGGCGTGCGCTTCCATCGCGGTCCGGTGTGACATCGTCGAAGTGAACGGCTATCCGCTGGTCCGTGCGGCTCCGCTGTTGGAGCACGATGGCGCGCAGCACCTCGTCGTCGGCCTGAGTCGGCGCCTCGGACCGCATGCCGCGCGGCCACAGGTGGCGGTCCAGGACGACGTTGAGCTCGGCGCAGGACACGGTCAGCTTGGCCAGTAGCAGGAGGAACCCGACCAGTCCGATCACCACGCCGAACTGCCCGTACGTGGCGGAGCTGTTGCGAACCTGGTGCTGGATCAGGCCGGTACCGACGGTGATGAGGAGCGTGAACCCCACCGCGGCGAGCACGGCACCCGGGACGAGGCCCCGGGAGCCGATCGATGACGGGGTGAGCACGCGGAACGATGCGAAGAAGAGCACCATGCCGATCACGAGCATCCCTGCGATGACGCCGACACGGACGGCGGGGGAGTTGCCGGCGGCTGTGGCGTAGGTTCCCACCGCGGCGTCGACGATGAAGGTGGTGCCGATGAGGGCGAGCCCGGCCAGGCTCCGGGCGAGGCGGGGCAGGAACCCCGGAAGGTCGACCCGAGCCACGTTCCACACTTGGGCCATCGCCTGCTGTGCTGTCTGGGTCACGCCCTGGGCCCCGTAGAGCAGGCCGGCCAGGCCGGCGGCGAGGCCGACCGGGCTGCCATGGATCGTGCTTCCTGCATGCGCCGGGTTGAACTCGCTGCCCACCACTGGGAACTGGTGCAACGTGGACACGATGCCGTGTCCGAGCCTGGCGGCTCCCACGAAGCCGAAGACGGCGACCAGGACGAGGAGCAGGGGATAGATGGCGGTGAACCCGTACCAGCCGAGGGCGACGACGAACTGGTTGGCCCGGTCGTCGCCGGTCTTCTTGACCGTTGCGTAGGCGACGGCGATCGCCGGGTGCCGTTGTTGCACGCCGTCGAGTGCGGCGACCAGCCGCCGGATCCGGTCCATTCACCATGGTCGTTCCCGGTGTCCGGCGCCGTCAACCGTTCCCAGGCACTCGGCAGGGCAGCGCTGTGCCCAGCGGACGGCACCGAATGGTCGTGGGCCAGCTGGTTGGGCGCGACGTCGGACGTGATCAGGTGGCCCGCCTCATGCGTCATTTGGGCATTCGGGGGGTGAGCCGGTGCAGGAAGAAGGTGTTCACCACCTGTCAGGACCCCGATGCCGCTCGGGCCCTTGACCTCGTCGACCGGGACTTCACGGCATCACGTCCGAACGGTCTGTGGTTGACCGACAACACCTACGTCCCGACCCGGTCGGAAATGGCCTAGGTATCAGTTACGTGGAATCAAGCGGCGGGGTCGAGTGGCCCCTCCGCATTCCGCCAGCTGAGAGGTCGACGGCGCCTTGGCCATCGAACTGGAGGAGAAGTGGCCGGTCTTCGGCCGTCACGAGCGAGCTGCCGAGTGGCTGCAGATCTGGACCGATCTCGGTCGGGAGCCGCGGACGATCGACGCCTATGCGCGCGGGCTTGCCGAGTACCTCGAGCACTGCGAGCGGATCGGCGTCGACCCGCTCGTCGCCGGCCCGGCCCAGGTCGCATCGTTCGTCCGCGAGCTGACGAGCCGCCTCGGTGCGAACACGGTGGCCCTCGACTCCGGGAGCGGTCTCGCGAACGCCACGCTCCAGCAGCGCCTCGTTCCGGTTCGGCTGTTCTGCGACTTCCTCGTCGAGGAGGGCCTCCGGGACTCGAACCCGGTCGGACGCGGCCGCGATGGCGCACGGCTGGGACGACGCGAGCCACCTGGAGCTCGCCACGCTCACCTGGGTCCACTGGTTCAACGAGGAGCGGCTACCGGCTACTGCGGCCACTCCCTCCAGCCGAGTACGAAACGGCGTTCTCCGCTGGCAATGATCCAGCCCTGATCGGGATTGGAGGCCAATTGCCGGAGTCTCCACCGGGCCCAGGGCGGTTCGAACCCTCTGCGCCGAGATCCGCCGGATGATCGACCGGGCCGAGATCACCCCCGACCGCCACGCCTTCCCGTACTTCTGGGTGCCGGCCGGCTGCGAGACCGGCACTCCGAGCGGCAAACCCGGCCCGGACGCGTCACCGGTGCCCTCCCGTCAGGGGGACACCGGTTGGCTTTTGCTGGCACATCGTGGAGGTGGCGGGAATCGAACCCGCGTCCTCCGGCTTCTCAACAGGCATTCTCCGAGCGCAGCCGGTTGCATTTTCTCGGGTCCGCCGCCGCTGCCGG
>JAKAYQ010000130.1 GCA_021826725.1 Actinomycetes bacterium | reverse complement strand
CGACACCCGACACCCGACACCCGACACCCCACACCCGACACCCGACACCCGACACCCGACACCCGACACCCGACACCCGACACCCGACACCCGACACCCGAAGGCGCTCGCACCGGGCGCGGCACCACCCGTCGTGCGGTCCGGCCCGCGGCGAGGGCGGTAGCCTCGGGGCCGTGCCGCAATCCACCGTCGCCACCGACATCTGCGCCCGCTTGTCCGAGGCCATCGTCGGTGCGCTCGGCCGGGCCGGCATCGAGGGCGTGCAGCCGGTGCTCGACCGCCCCGCCCGCCCGGAGCACGGGGACTGGGCCACCAACGTGGCGCTGGTCGCCGCGGGGCGCTCTGGGCGCAAGCCCCGGGAGCTGGCCGACGCGCTGGCCGGCGATCTGCGGGCCACCCTGGCCGATCACGTCGCCGCTGTGGAGGTGGCCGGACCCGGCTTCGTCAACTTCCGCCTGGGACCCGGCTGGTGGGCAGAACTGCTCCGCCAGGTCGTGGCGCAGGGCACCCAAGGGTTCGCCCGGCTCGACGTGCTGGCCGGCACCCGCGTCGACGTGGAGTTCGTGTCGGCCAACCCGACCGGCCCGCTGCACGCCGGGGCCGGCCGCTGGGCCGCCTACGGCGACTCGCTGTGCCGGGTGCTCGAGCGCTGCGGCGCGACCGTCGAGCGCGAGTACTTCGTGAACGACCGCGGTGGGCAGGTGGTCCGCTTCGGCGAGTCGCTGGCGGCGCGCCGCCGCGGCGACCCCGTCCCCGAGGACGGCTACCAGGGCGACTACGTATCGGCTTGGGCGGCGGAGATGCCAGCGGACGCCGATCCCGTCGCCTGGGGCTGTGAGCGGGCCAAGCGGGACATCGCAGAGACCCTGGACCTCCTCGGCGTCCACTTCGACCGCTGGTCCAGTGAGAAAGCGCTGGTGGACGACGGCACGGTGGATGACACCCTGCGCGAGCTACGCGAGCGCGGCGCGGTGTACGAGTCGGAGGGGGCGCTGTGGCTGCGCTCCACCGACCACGGCGACTCCAAGGACCGGGTGCTGGTGAAGTCGGACGGCGACCTCACCTACCTGCTGCCCGACGTCGCCTACCACCGCGACAAGTTCGCCCGGGGTTTCGACCTACTCGTCGACGTGTGGGGCGCGGACCACCACGGCTACGTGGCCCGCATGCAGGCCGCCATGCAGGCACTCGGCCACGACCCCGCCCAGCTCGAGGTCGTGCTCGGCCAGCTGGTGACCCTGGAGCGCGACGGCCAGCCGGTGCGGCTGTCCAAGCGGACCGGCGACATGCTCGAACTGCGCGAGCTGCTCGGCGCGGTCGGGCCCGACGTGGCCCGCATCGTGTTCCTCCTGCAGTCGATCGAGACCCACCAGACCGTCGACCTCGACCGGATCACCCGCCAGTCTTCGGAGAGCCCGGCGTTCTACGTCCAGTACGCGCACGCCCGGATCGCCAGCCTCGAGCGCGAGGCCGCCCGCCAGCAGGTGGCGCGCCAGCCGATCGGCACGTGCGACCTCGGCGTCCTGGTGCACGAGCGCGAGGCGGCCGTGCTGCGGTCGCTGTCGGAGCTGCCCGACGTCGTGCAGGCCGCCGCCGCGAGCCGGGCCCCGCACCAGGTGTGCACCTGGGTGCGCCAACTGGCCCAGCGGTTCCACGCCTTCTACCACGACTGCCCGGTGCTCCGGCACCCCGATCCCGCTGTCGTCCAGGCCCGGCTGTGGCTGGTGGAGGCCACCCGCGTCGGCCTCGCCATCGGCCTCGACCTGCTGGGGATCCACACACCCGACCTGATGTGATCGTAAGGGCGGCAGGTCCGGCGGGTGCGGCGCCGGCCTGCGGCTAGCGTTGCCGGGCATGGCTGCCGTGCCCGAACGGGTCTCGCTCGATGGTCTCGAATCGAAGTGGGGTGCCTGGTGGGACGCGCACCAGGTCCACCGCTTTGACCGCTCGAAGGACCGCGCTCAGGTCTTCTCGGTCGACACGCCGCCACCGACGGTCAGCGGCTCGCTGCACCTCGGCACCGTGTTCGGCTACGTCCAGGTCGACAGCGTGGTCCGGTACCGGCGGATGCGCGGTGACGAGGTCTTCTACCCGATGGGGTGGGACGACAACGGGCTGCCGACCGAGCGGCGGGTGCAGAACCTCTTCGGCGTCCGCTGCGACCCCGGCCTTCCCTACGACCCCGACCTGTCGGTTCCCGACCCGGCCGACGACCGCAAGCTGGTGTCCCGGGCGAACTTCATGGAGCTCTGCGAGCGGCAGACGGCACTCGACGAGCAAGGCTTCGAGGAGGCGTTCCGCCGGGTCGGGCTGTCGGTCGACTGGTCGCTCACCTACGCGACGATCGACGAGCGCTGCCGGCGCGTCGCCCAGCGGGCGTTCGTCCGCAACCTTGCCAGGGGTGATGCGTACTCGAGCGAGGCGCCGACCCTGTGGGACGTGGACTTCCAGACGGCGGTCGCCCAGGCCGAGCTCGAAGACCGCCCAGTGTCGGGCCAGGCCCACCGAGTGCGATTCGCCCGGGCCGGCGGCGGCGACGACGTCGAGATCGAGACGACACGCCCCGAGCTCCTCGGGGCGTGCGTGGCGCTGGTGGCCCACCCCGAGGACGCCCGCTACGCCGAGCTGGTCGGCACCGAGGTCGTGACCCCGCTGTTCGGCGTGCGGGTGCCCGTCATGGCGCACCGCCTGGCCGACCCCGACAAGGGCACCGGCCTGGTCATGGTCTGCACCTTCGGGGACACCGTCGACGTGATCTGGTGGCGCGAGCTCGGCCTGCCGCTGCGCTCCGTGGTCCGGCGCGACGGCACCCTGGTGTCGTCGCTCCCCGACTGGCTGGGCCCCGGAGCGGCCGCGACATGGAGCGAGCTGGCCGGCACGACCACCAAGGCGGCCCGCAGGCGGATCGTCGCGCTGCTGGCCGAGCACGGGGCGCTGCACGGCGAGCCCCGCCCCATCGAGCACGAGGTCCGCTTCTACGAAAAGGGCGACCGTCCGCTCGAGATCGTCGCCAGCCGCCAGTGGTACATCCGCAACGGCGCCCACGACGGCCCGCTTCGCGACTCCCTCGTCGCCGCCGGCCGGGCCCTCACCTGGCACCCCGACTACATGCGGGTCCGCTACGAGCACTGGGTCGAGGGGCTCAACACCGACTGGCTGGTGAGCCGGCAGCGGTTCTTCGGCGTGCCGTTCCCCGTGTGGTACCCCGTCGGCGACGACGGGGACGTCCGCTGGGACGAACCGATCGTGGCGGCCGAGGGCACCTTGCCGGTCGACCCGCAGGCCACCGCCCCGCCCGGCTACGACGACTCCCAGCGGGGCATGCCCGGCGGGTTCGTCGGCGACCCCGACGTCATGGACACGTGGGCCACGTCGTCGCTCACCCCCCAGATCGTCTGCGGGTGGGAGGACGACCCCGATCTCTTCGCCCGCACCTACCCGATGGACCTTCGCCCCCAGGGTCCCGAGATCATCCGCACGTGGCTCTTCTCGACGGTGCTGCGCTCGCACCTGGAGCACGACCAGCGACCGTGGGAGCACGTCGCCATCAACGGCTGGATCCTCGACCCCGACCGGAAGAAGATGTCGAAGTCCAAGGGCAACGTGGTGACGCCCGCCGCCCTGGTCGACGAGTTCGGCGCGGACGGCGTGCGCTACTGGTCGTGCTCCGCCGCGCCGGGTATGGACACCGCGGCGGACACCGCGCAGATGCGGGTCGGGCGGCGCCTGGCCATCAAGCTGCTGAACGTCACCAAGTTCGTCCTCGGCATCGGCGTCGACGCCACCACCATGGGTGAGCCGTCCGCACCGCTCGACCTTGCGCTGCTGGCACGGCTCGGCGGCGTGATCGACGAAGCCACTGCCGCGTTCGACAGCTTTGAGCACCACCGGGCCCTGGAGCGGACCGAGACCTTCTTCTGGGGCTTCTGCGACGACTACATCGAGCTGGTCAAGACCCGCGCCTACGAGAACGGCCCCGAGGCCGTGTCGGCACGGGCCACCCTGGCCGTCGCGATCGGCGTCCTCCTGCGCCTGTTCGCCCCGTTCGTACCCTTCGCAGCGGAGGAAGCGTGGTCGTGGTGGCACAACAGCACTGTCCACCGCCAGCCGTGGCCGACGCGGGCCGAGCTTGCCGGCACCGGCGGCGTCGACCCCGCCGTCCTCGACGTTGCCGCCGAGGTGCTGGGAGCGATCCGCAAGGCGAAGACCAGCGGGCAGCGCAGCATGCGGACCCCGGTGGAGCGCCTGGGTGTGACCGGCAGCGCCGAGCGGATCGCCGCGTTGCGCTCCGTCATCGGCGACGTGTGCCACGCCGGTGTCGTCGGCGAGGTCGACCTGCGCGTGGGCGACGAGGCCGCCGTCACGATCGAGCTCGGCCCCGCCCCCGCGAAGGACCCCGCCCCCGCGAAGGACCCCGCCCCCGCGAAGGACCCCGCCGGCGATCCGACCGCCACCTCCGGCGCCGGGGGCCACTGAGAACTGGGGCCACCAAGCCCTCCGCCCGGCGACAGAAGCCCGCCAGGGCCACCGATCACCGCCATCTCCGGTGCCGGAGGCTGCTGCGGGCCGGGAGCCGCCGAGCGCCAGGGTGACTGCGGGCCGTACGCCGCAGATCGGTCCGGGCGCGACGACCCGTGGCGTAACGTGGGCGGGTCGCGACAAGCCGCCACCGAGCGACCATCCCAGCTCGCGCCCGGTGGCCGAGACCTCGGGAACGGACCACGCCCCCATGCACGCCCCCACGGACGCCTCCACGGACGACGACAGCCGCTACGACCCCCTTCGGTTCGAAGAGGCGATCGGACGCCGCTGGTACGAGGAGCGGACCTACAGCACGCCGCTCGACGCCGAGGACCCGTCGCTCTACTACCTGACGATGTTCCCCTACCCATCGGGCGACCTGCACATGGGGCACGCCGAGATCTTCTCGTTGCACGACGCGCTGGTCCGCCAGAAGCGCATGACCGGGGCGCGGGTCTTCAACCCGATCGGGTGGGACGCTTTCGGCCTGCCGGCCGAGAACGCCGCTCGCAAGCGCGGTGTCGATCCCCGCCAGTGGACCTACGCCAACATCGACGAGCAGGTCGGCTCCATCATCCGCCTCGGCTGCTCCTTCGACTGGTCCGCCCGCCTGCACACCTGCGACCCTGCCTACTATCGGTGGACCCAGTGGGTGTTCCTCCAGCTGTTCCACGCCGGCCTCGTCGACCGCCGGCCCGGGCTCGTCAACTGGTGCCCGGGGTGCGAGACCGTCCTCGCCAACGAGCAGGTGGTGGAGGGCCGCTGCGAGCGCAGCGGCGACGCGGTGATCCGCCGTCCGCTCACCCAGTGGTACTTCCGCATCACCGACTACGCCCAGGAGCTGCTCGACGACCTGGACGGGCTCGACTGGCCGGCACGCGTGAAAGCCATGCAGCGCAACTGGATCGGGCGCTCCGAGGGGGCCACGGTCAGCTTCGCGATCGCCGGTTCCGACGAGACCTTCGACATCTACACGACCCGGCCCGACACCATCTTCGGCGCCACCTACGTGGTGTTCGCCCCAGAGCACCCACTGGCCGTGACCCGGATGGCCGGGGACCAAGAGTACGACGCGTTCCTGCGCGAGGTGTCGCAGCGCTCGGAGATCGAGCGGCTCACCACCATGGCAGGGCGCGCCGCCAAGCGCGGGATGCGCCTGTCGTTCGACGTCGTCAACCCGGCCACCGGCGAGGAGATCCCGGCGTACGCCGCCGACTACGTCCTGACCGACTACGGAACCGGCGCCATCATGGCGGTGCCGTGCTCCGACCAGCGCGACCTCGACTTCGCCCGCCAGAACGGGCTGCCCGTCCGCATGATCGTGCAGCCGGTCGACGCAGACGGCCAAGCGCTCGCCCCTCTGGACCCCGACACCATCGAGGAGGCGTACACCGGACCGGCCACCATGGCCGGATCGGGCCCCTACGACGGCCTCGGGACGAAGGAGGCCGCCGCCGCCATCGTGGCGGACCTCGCCGAGCGGGGCCTGGCCCGGACCACCGTGAGCTTCCGCCTGCGCGACTGGCTGGTGTCACGCCAGCGCTCGTGGGGGGCGCCCATCCCCGTGGTCCACTGCCCCGATTGCGGCATCGTGCCGGTGCCCGAAGACCAGCTCCCCGTGGCGCTCCCCGACGACCTCGACTTCAACGTCAGCGGCTCTCCCCTCGACCTGCACCCCACGTGGAAGCACGTGCCATGCCCGGCCTGCGGCCAGGCAGCCACCCGCGACACCGACACCATGGACACCTTCGTCGACTCGTCGTGGTACTTCCTGCGCTACCTGTCCCCCGGCGACGACAAGCAGGCCTGGCCGCGCCAGCTGGCCGACGCCATGCTTCCCGTAGCCCAGTACACCGGCGGCGTGGAGCACGCCGTCCTGCACCTGCTGTACGCCCGGTTCTTCGTGAAGGCCCTGCGCGACTGCGGCCACCTGGGCGCCGGCGAGCCGTTCCGCGCCCTGCTCAACCAGGGCCAGGTCGTCCTCGACGGCGCGGCGATGAGCAAGTCCAAGGGCAACCTGGTCACCCCGGTCGAGGTCTACGGCACCTACGGGGCCGACACGCTGCGCGGCACCATGCTGTTCGCCTCACCACCCGAGGACGACATCGACTGGGCCACGGTGTCGCCCTCGGGCATGCACAAGTGGCTGTCGCGGGTGTGGCGCGTCGCCATGGAGACCCGCAGCACCGAGGGCCTGCCCGGCGCCGGCGAGCCAGCGGCCGGCGGGCCTCCGGCCAACACCGGAACCGGCACCGAGGAGCCGGCGACCGGCAGCAGAGCCGGCCCTGGGGCACCGATCGGGGCTGCTCCCGAGACCACTGACGATGACGATGACGCTGCTGCCTCCGGTGGAACTGCCGGCGACGGGGCCGCTGATGCCGGCGGGGCTGCCACCCCAGCGTTGCGTCGGGCGACCCACCGGACCATTCGCGACGTCACTGCCGACTATGACCAGCGCAAGTACAACACGGTCATCGCCAAGCTCATGGGCCTCACCAACGAGCTTGCAGACGCCCGGCGCGCCGGCATCACGGGCACGGCGGTGAGCGAGGCGGTCGACACGCTGCTGCTGCTGCTGGCTCCGATATGCCCGTTCATCACGGAGGAGCTGTGGACCCGCCGGGGGCATGCCGGGTCGGTCCACGACCAGCCCTGGCCGGCGGCCGACCAGCGGCTCACCACCAACAGCGAGGTGGCCGTGGTGGTCCAGGTCGACGGCAAGGTCCGTGGCAAGGTGACCGTGCCGGCCGGCACTGCCGCCGCCGAGCTCCAGGCCATGGCACGCGACCTCGAGCCGGTCCGGCGGCTGCTGGAGGAGGCAGGAACCGTCCGCGCCGTCGTCGTGCCCGACCGGATCGTCAACTTCGTACGCGGCTGACACCCGGTCCCGGGCCTGGTGGGCGGCCGCCGGTCGCGCGTGATCGGCGGCCGGGCCGCTGGCGGCGGGTTCTCCACGTGGCGCCGTGGCATGCCGGGCTCGCAGTAGGTTCGGTCCAGCAACAGCAGGAGGTGCTGGCCCTATGCGTGTCGGACTGCTCACTGGCGGAGGGGACTGCCCGGGGCTCAACGCGGTGATCCGGGCGGTTGTCCGCAAGGGCGAGGTGTTCTACGGGGACGACTTCGTCGGCTTCCGGGACGGCTGGCGGGGCACGCTCGACGGCGTCACGCTGCCGCTCGACGTCGAGGTCTGCCGCGGCATCCTGCCGCGAGGTGGGACGATCCTGGGCACGTCGCGGACCAACCCGTACACGCTCCCGGACGGAGCCCAGCGGGTGCGGGCCACCCTGCACCGCGAGGGGATCGAGGCGCTGGTGGCGATCGGCGGGGAGGACACGCTCGGGGTGGCGTGGCGCCTGCACGAAGAGGGCGTAGCCGTCGTCGGCGTCCCCAAGACGATCGACAACGACCTGTCGGCGACCGAGGTGACCTTCGGGTTCAACACGGCGGTGCAGATCGCCACCGAGGCCATCGACCGGCTGCACACCACGGCCGAGTCCCACGACCGGGTGATCGTGTGCGAGGTGATGGGCCGGCATGCCGGCTGGATCGCCACGTACGCCGGCATCGCCGGTGGCGCTGCGGAGATCCTCGTCCCCGAGGAGCCGTTCAACATCGACGAGGTGTGCGAGCGGCTGCGTGCCCGCCACGCCAAGGGCCGCTTCGCATCCATCGTGGTGGTGGCGGAAGGAGCGGTCCCCACCGAGGGCACCATCGAAGTCGTGTCTACCGAGGTCGACAACTTCGGGCACCCCCGTCTCGGCGGCATCGCCAACGTGCTGGCACCCGAGATCGAGCGGCGCACCGGGTTCGAGACCCGGGTCACCATCCTGGGCCACGTCCAGCGCGGGGGCACCCCCACCGCGTACGACCGGGTGCTTGCGACGCGCTTCGGCGTCGCGGCGATCGAGACCGTGCACGACGGCCAGTACGGGCACATGGTTGCGCTGCAGAACGACCGGATCGTCCGCGTGCCGCTGTCCCACGCGGTCCACGCGATCAAGACGGTCGACCCCCAGCTGCTCCACGACGTGGCCGCCACCTTCTTCTGAGCCGAGCGACTCCGGCTGCTTGGCGCGGGTGCTGCCAAATGGTGCGGCACGCCGCCCGCGCCATCAGACCTGTCATGCCGGCCAGGGGACCCGCACCCAGGGCGGCCGCCCGCTGGCACGAGTGCGTCGCTACCGTGCCGCACACCGCACGTGCCACCAGACCCGTCGTGCCGACGCGTGCGCCCGCACCCAGGGCGGCCCCACTGGCATGCACGCGGTCGAGGGCGGTGCCCGCCCCCCGGTGCCACCGGGTCGGATCGATCGGTCGTCGCCGGGGAGGCCCACCCCTATCCTCGACCAAAAGAGGCTCACCCCTATCCTCGACCAAAAAGAGGTCATGATGCCTGACGACATGCGCGACGGAACGCGATCCGCCACGGGCGAGCACGCTGGGCGCACGGGACATGGTGTGCACGCCGGAGACGGCGTGCACACCGGGCATGGCGGACCCGG
>JAKAYQ010000129.1 GCA_021826725.1 Actinomycetes bacterium | reverse complement strand
CCGTGCACCCGAACGACCGTGCACCCGAACGACCGTGCACCCGAACGACCGTGCACCCGAACGACCGTGCACCCGAACGACCGTGCACCCGAACGACCGTGCACCCGAACGACCGTGCACCCGAACGCACCGATCGTCCGCACTGTGCACCAGTGCTTCTGGCCACGGCGGACGTAGATCGCCGTGCCGAGCAAGGTCTTCAGCAAGGTCGGCACGCGAGGGTGGACGACGTCCTCCAGAGCCGCCCCGCAACGCGACCGCCGTATGTCGCGTGGCACCGTCGCCCACAGCTCGGAGGCGCCCGACCCGTCCCCGCCCCGGAGGAGCCGAACGACGATGCCTGCCGAAGCCATTCCCGATCCCCTGTCAGATGCCCGAACCACGTCCCTCGCACATCCCAACCCGTCGCCTGCAGCCACCGCGCGGGCTCTGGCGCTTGGGAACGGCACCGACCCTGGGGCCTCCCCCGGCCACTTCACTGCAGATGGCCCCGACAGGGATGGCGTCACCGCCGTCGGCTCCGAGACCGCAGCTGGCTGGCGCGAACGGCGGCGATCCGCCAGCGCGCTCGCGTCGACACTGGCAGCAGGCAGAGATCAGCTCGTACGCCACGAGCGCGCAAATGCACCGTGGCCTGACAGGATCCGAGTCGTGGCCTGGACGGACCCGCTGATCGACCATTTCGGCTATGACCCGCGGTCACCGTACGTCGAGATCTTCTGGCTCCCCGTGCTCGGCCCGTCGACGGTGCTCCTGCTGCGCCGGCTGGCTGCCGCCCTGGACGCTTCCCCCGACGGCCTCGACCTCGACCTCGACGAGATGGCCGGAGCCCTCGGTCTGGGCGGGCGCACCGGTCGCCACGCCCCGTTCCAACGCACCCTCGACCGGTGTGTCACCTTCGCCATGGCCCAGCGCGTGGACAGCACCATGGCCGTACGTCGCGTTCTCCCTCCACTGGCCTATCGCCACGTGGCCCGCCTTCCCCGATCGCTCCAGGAGCACCACGGGCGATTGACGGCCAGCACGGCCACCACAGCGGGCGGCACCATGGCGACTGGCAGCAGAACCGGGGTCGGCCACCGAGCCCGGACAGGGGGCGATGCTGCGACCGGGGCTGCTGCTCTAGCCGGGACCGTCGCTGGCACGGCCAGAGCTGGAGCTGGAGCTGGAGCTGGAGCTGGAGCTGGAGCTGGAGCTGGAGCTGGAGCTGGAGCCGGAGCTGGAGCCGGAGCTGGAGCCGGAGCTGGAGCCGGAGCTGGAGCTGGAGCTGGAGCTGGAGCTGGAGCTGGAGCTGGACTTGGAACGGCCGGAGCTGGAGCCGGAACGGCCGGAGCTGGACTTGGAACGGCCGGAGCCGGAGCCGGAACGGCCGGAGCTGGAGCCGGAACGGCCGGAGCTGGGCTTGGAACGGCCGGAGCCGGAGCTGGAACGGCCGGAACCGGGGTTGAGGCCCGTGCCGCGGACACGCGTCTCCGGGCCCGCCAGCTCGCCCTGAGCCTGCTGCGCATGGGCGAGGACGCCCAAGGAGTCGCCCAGCAGCTGGCCCGGTGGGGAACGCACCCCGCCGCCATTCACGACGCCGTGGACTGGGCCGTCGCCCACGAGCAGGCACCGGTGACCACCGCAGCACACGACCCCGTGAGCCATGCCGCACATTCGCTGACCAGTGATGCCGCACGAGCGTCACACCATGGGCACAAGACTGCCGGAGCCCCTCCGACAGCGACCGCCGGATCCGGACCAGCCTCCGATCGCCTGGACCCGGGCCGGCCGACCAGTGCGACCAACCGCGGGCTTCTGCCCGCCACGTCGAGTGACGACACCGCGACCTCGGAGCGAACTACGGCTGCCCCCCCAGCCGACCAGGCTTCGATCGCTGCAACGGCCAACGCCCTGCGCGTGTAACCGACATGTCGCGTAGGCGAAACACGTCGTTCACGTCTCTCCCCTACGGTGTGGATATGGCGACCTTTCTGTTGCGCGTCGTACTCCCCGACCGCCCCGGCGCATTGGGTGCGGTAGCCAGCCGGATCGGTGCCGTGCGCGCCGATGTCGTCGCTGTGGACATCGTGGGACGCCAGAGAGGGCGGGCCGTCGACGAGTTCGTGGTCGACCTGGCAGACGAGCGTCACGTGTCGCTCCTCCTCGACGAGATCGCTGAGGTCGACGGCGTCGTCGTCGAGGAGGTGCGGATGCTGCCAGCGGAGCCGGCCGACCGGCGGCTGTCCGCCTACGACACCGCGGTGGCATTCATGGCCGAGCAGACGCCGCCAGGCGTGCTCCGGGCTGTGGCGAGCCGGACCCGTTCCGAGCTCGATGCCGGGTGGGTCGCCGTGCTCGACACCGAAGACGCCCAGGTCCTGGCCGTGGAGGGCCATGCGCCGGCCGCGCCCTGGCTGGCCGCCTACGTCGCCGGCACCCGCTGGTACGAAGCCCACCGTTCGGCACCTCCCGTAGGCGAGCCGACATTCGGTGGGATCGACAACACCGGTGACGTCGCCGACGAGCACGCGCCGATGGGCGCGCACGCCCCGGCACCCGACGTGGCCTGGGCTTCTCTGTCTGCGTGGGACCTGGTGCTCATCGCCGGGCGGCCGGGGCGGCCCCTCGCGGAGATCGAGCGCCGGCACCTGTCCGGCATCGCCCGCATCGCGGACGCTCGGTGGTCCGACCTCGCAGAGCGCGACGCCCGCGGCTCGCATCCGACCGCCCGTTACGCCACCGCACCGCTCGCCGGCGCCGCCCTCGGCACCGGCACCTCCTGAGCCGCGGCAGAGATCGCCAGGCTCGCTGCCCGGGCCCCGGCGGCTCCCCGACGATCAGCCTGATGCCGTGTAGGTCTCTGCCGGCACCCGGTAGGACTCGACGAGGGCCAGCAGGGTCCGCACCCCGAACCCTGTGCCTCCCTTCACCACCAGGTCACGGTCCTCGTCGCTTCGGGCGGGGCCGGCGATGTCGAGATGCGCCCACGGCGTCGACCCGACGAACCTGGCCAGGAACAGCGCGGCAGCGATGGCGCCGGCCTGCCCGTCCTTGCCGATGTTCTTGATGTCAGCCACCTCGGACTCGATGTGCGACCGGTACTCGGCCGGCAGCGGCAACGGCCAGGTCTTCTCTCCGGCACGCTCCGCCGCGGCGCGGACCCGGGCCACAACGCCGTCGTCGTTGCCGAACACGCCGGCGATCCGGGACCCCAGCGCCACAACACACGCCCCCGTCAACGTGGCGACATCCACCACCAGGTCCGGCTGCAGCTCGGCGGCCAGGGACAAGCCGTCAGCCAGCACCAATCGGCCTTCGGCGTCGGTGTTCAGCACCTCGATCGTGGTCCCGTTGCGGGCCCGCAGCACGTCGCCGGGCTTGGTGGCACGGCCGCCCGGCATGTTCTCGGCGACACAGGCGATCGCCGTCACCCGTGCTCCGATCCCGAGATCGCCACAGGCCGACACTGCTGCCAGCACCGCAGCAGCGCCGCTCATATCGGTCTTCATCGTCGTCATGCCGCCCGCCGTCTTGAGCGACAGCCCCCCGGAGTCGAAGGTGATGCCCTTTCCCACCAGCACGACGTGGGGGACATGCCCGTCGACATCCACCGGATCAGCCGGCTCGTAGCGAGCCCACACCAGACGCGGCGGCTCCGCCGAGCCTCGGGCCACACCGAGCAGGCCACCGAGCCGCTCCTGCACGATGCGCTGCTCGTCCCACACGTCAGTCGACACGCCGGGCGACGCCGCCAGCTCCGCCACCGCGGCATCGGCCAGCCGCGACGGGGTGAGCGAGCTGGGCGGCTCGTTCACGAGATCACGGGCGAACCACACCGCACGGGCCACCCGCACGCCGACCCGGGCTCCGGCACCGACCGCCTCGGCGGACACCCCGCCAGCGAGCGCGAGCACCACCGCACCCGCCGGGCGGCGTTCCGGTGGATCGCTGCGGTACGCGTCGAACCGGTAGCACGCCAGGACCGCTCCCTCGGCGGCCGCCCGGCCGACGCGGCCGGCAGCGACCGCAGGATCGGTCCCCACCGAGCCGGAACCGCCGGCATCGAGCACCAACCCCTCGGGCAACACCAGCGCCACCGTGTCTCCGCTCCCCGCCACGCGCACCAGCGCGGCGGCAGCGCGGCGCACCACCTCGGGATCGGCTTCGGTGCGGCCACCCACGCCGACCAGGACCAGGCCCGGCACAGCGCCGCTGGGGGCGGCGACCACCAGTGTCTGGCCAACCGCTCCGGTGAACCCCTGGCGGCGCGCCCGCTCGGGGTCGAGCACCAGCGGCACGACCTCGCCGCCGACCGCCACCGCACTGGGCAGCCCATCGGCGAGCGCGGCATGGCCGTCGAGCGTCACCGCCGGCACCCCGACCATCGCCGGCGCTTCGCCAGCCGCGACCAGCACCTCGCCACCGGCCATGTCCACGACCGCAACCTCCGGCCCGCGTGTCGTCGTGGTGCTGCTCACTGCTCGCCTCCGTTTTCGTCGTCGACCTTGTCCCTGGCGCCCCGAGCACCCGACAGCCCGGCAGCGCCAGCTACCCCAACTTCTTCGGCCACCCCTCCGGTCTCGCCGATCTCGCCGAGTTCGCCGGCCCCGGCAGTTTGGCTCGCTCCTTCAGCCCCGATGGACCCGGCGCCGGCCTTCGCCGCCGCGCCACTCCCGGCCTCGACACCGGCACCCTGGTCGGAAACGGCCACACCCGCGACACCACCCGATCCCGATCCCGATCCCGCGTCCGCGAGCGCCGGCCGCCGCTCGCGGCGTGGCCTGTGGACCGTCAGGCGACCCTCGTCCTCCTGCCAGCGAGCCATGGCCCACAACAGGTCCGACAGCCGGTTCAGGTACTGGGCCACCAGCGAATCCGGCGCCGGTGGGTTGGCAGCCACCAGCCGCTCGGCACGCCGCACGACCGTCCGGGCCACGTCGAGCAACGCAGAGATCCGGTTCTCCCCCGGCACAACGAATTCTGCGGGCATCTCCACTCGATCCATGAGCTCGTCGACCCGAGCCTCGAGCGCCTCGACCATGGCGGCACTCACCGCGCTGGTGCCCTGAGCGAGCTTGCGGCGGTTCTCCGGCGCGGTGGCAACCTCGGCCATGAGCACCCACAAGTCCCGTTCGAGCACCGCCAGCAGCTCGTGGAGCTCAGACCCCGGCTCCGATTCGGCCCGTACCAGGCCCAGGACAGCCTGCGACTCGTCTACCGCTCCGTTCGCCTCGATCGCCGGCGACCACTTGGGCACCCGCCCGCCATAGAGCAGGCCGGTGGTTCCGTCGTCGCCGGTCTTCGTGTAGATACGGACCATGGCCGGATGCTACCGGCCCGCGTCGCCGCTCCCGCAGGGCAGGTGCAGGCACACAGCCCGGGCGAACGGCCACAACCACAGGCACAGGCACAGGCACAGGCACAGGCACAGGCACAGGCACAGGCACAGGCACAGGCACAGGCACAGGCACAGGCACAGGCACAGGCACAGGCACAGGCACAGGCGCCCGGCTTCGGAGGCGCGGGACGGTACCGTGGAGACCCATGGCCGCCTATCCCGACCGCACGCCCCGAAACCCCAGCGAGGTCCCGCCCGGGATGGTTTCGGCCGCGGTGGCCGTCGACGCCATGGCGTTCGACTCGCCGGGAGACGCCTACCTCCACGCCGCCCACCACCGCGTCGTCATCTTCGACGGCGCCATGGGAACCAACCTGCAGCTCGCCAACTTGACCGCCGACGACTTCGGCGGTCCCGACCTCGAAGGGTGCAACGAAGCGCTCGTCCTCTCCCGGCCCGACGCAGTGGCTGCCGTGCACCGGGACTTCCTGCATGCCGGCTGCGACGTCGTCGAGACCGACGCCTTCGGCGCCTTCTCGATCGTGCTCGCCGAGTACGGCCTGGCCGACAGGGTGGACGAGATCAACCGCGCTGCAGCCGCAATCGCGCGAACAGAAGCCGACGCGGCGATGGCCGCCGACGGCCGCCAGCGGTGGGTGGCCGGCAACATGGGACCGGGCACGCGCTTCCCCACCCTCGGCCAGATCGCGTACGCAGACTTGCGCGCCGCATACCAAGAGCAGGCATCAGCGTTGCTCGCCGGCGGTGTCGACCTGCTGGTCGTCGAAACGGTCTTCGACATCCTGCAGGCCAAGGCGGCGATCAACGCCTGCAAGCGAGCCATGGTGGCCACCGGGCGCCGGGTGCCCCTGCAGGTGCAGGTGACGATCGAGCTGACCGGGCGGATGCTGCCCGGCACGGAGATCGGCGCTGCGCTCTGCGCGCTGCAGGCCATGCGCCCCGATGTCGTCGGGATGAACTGCGCGACGGGCCCAGCCGAGATGGGCGAGGCGGTCCGCTACCTGACGGCCCACAGCCGGGCACCCGTGGTCGTCCAGCCCAACGCGGGGCTCCCCTCGGTGGTCGACGGCGCCATGCACTACGACCTGACCCCCGACCAGCTGGCCGACCACCTGGAGCGCTTCGTCGTCGAGCATGGCGTCAGCGTGATCGGCGGCTGCTGCGGCACGACGCCCGAGCACCTGCGAGCCGTGGTGGAACGGTGTGCCGGCCTCACCCCTCGACAGCGAAACCCGGAGGACGAGCCGGCGGTCTCCTCGATCTACTCGGCGGTGTCACTGCACCAGGAGACATCGTTCCTGGTGGTCGGCGAGCGCACCAACGCCAACGGCTCCAAGAAGTTCCGCGAGGCGATGCTTGAGGGTGACTGGGACACCACGGTGGCGATGGCGAAGGAGCAGGTGCGCGAGGGAGCCCACGTGCTCGACGTGTGCGTCGACTACACCGGCGCCGACGGGGTTGCCGACATGGCCGAAGTGGCCCGGCGCTTCGCCACCGACGCAAGCGTGCCGATCATGGTGGACTCGACCGAGGCCCCCGTGGTCGAGACCGCGCTCGAGCGGCTCGGCGGCCGCTCGATGCTCAACTCCGTGAACCTCGAAGAGGGCGACGACCCCGGCACCCGGCTCGACCGGTTCCTGACCCTTGCCCGCGAGCACGGCGCCGCCGTGGTCTGCACCTGCATCGACACCGAGGGCCAGGCCCGCACGGCACAATGGAAGCTGCGCGCCGCGCTCGCCATCTACGACATCGCCGTCAACCGGTACGGCCTCGAACCTTCCGATCTCGTCTTCGACCCGCTCGTCCTGCCACTGTCGACAGGGATGGAAGAGAGCCGTCGCGACGGCATCGAGACCATCGAGGGCATCCGCCGGATCAAGGCGGAGCTGCCCGGGGTGTCGACCATCGTTGGGCTGTCGAACGTGTCGTTCGGCCTGAGCCCAGCAGCACGGCACGTCCTCAACTCCATGTTCCTGCACGAGTGTGTGGCCGCGGGGCTCGACGCGGCGATCGTCCACGCGGCGCGTATCGTGCCGCTGTCGAAGATCGACGACCGAGCGAAGGAGGTCTGCCTCGACCTCATCTACGACCGCCGGCGTGACGGCTACGACCCACTCACCGAGCTGCTCGGCCTGTTCGAGGGTGTGAGTGCCACCGCCTCGGTCGCCGAGGACCGCTCGGGCTGGCCGGTCGAGCGGCGTCTGGAGCACCGCATCGTCGACGGCGACCGCGTCGGGTTGGAGGACGACCTCGAAGAAGCCCTGGCCGCCGGCCACACCCCGTTGGCGATCGTCAACGACATCCTCCTCGCCGGCATGAAAACCGTCGGCGACCTGTTCGCCTCGGGCGACATGCAGCTGCCGTTCGTGCTGCAGTCGGCGGAGACGATGAAGTCCGCTGTCGCCCACCTGGAGCCCAAGATGGAGCGAAGCGACCAGGGCGGCAAGGGCACTCTGGTGCTGGCGACGGTCAAGGGCGACGTGCACGACATCGGAAAGAACCTCGTCGACATCATCCTGACCAACAACGGCTACCAGGTCGTGAACCTCGGGATCAAAGTCGGCATCGCCGAGATGATCGAGGCGGCCGAGTCCAGCGGTGCCGATGCCATCGGCATGAGCGGTCTCCTCGTGAAGTCCACGCTCATCATGCGCGAGAACCTCGAGGAGCTGAACACCCGGGGTCTTGCCGGAACGCCGGTGATCCTCGGCGGGGCCGCCCTCACCCGGACCTACGTGGAGCGCGACCTCCGCCAGGTGTACGAGGGTCGCGTCTTCTACGGCAAGGACGCCTTCGAGGGGCTGCGCACCATGGATCGCCTGGTCGAGATGAAGCGAAGTGGCCAGGTCGATCCCGACTTCGGCCGGGTGCTCGGCGGCCGCGATCTCCCGCCCCGTAAGAGCCAGCTGCCCGTCCCCGACAGCGAGGTGCCGGCCCGCTCTCCCGAAGCTTCGTCGGACAACCCGGTGCCGACCCCGCCGTTCCTCGGCGCCCGGGTGGCCAAAGGGATCCCCATCGACGACATCACCGAGTACCTGAACCTGACCTCGCTGTTCCGCAACCAGTGGGGCTACCGGCCCGAGGCGGGTGAGGACGATGCCGCCTTCAAGCAGCGGGTCAGCGCGACCCTTCGCCAGGAGCTCGACACCGCCAAGGCCAAGGACCTCCTCATCCCCCAGGTCGCCTGGGGCTACTTCGCCGCCAACGCCGAAGGCGACGACCTGGTGGTGTGGTCCGACAGCACCCGAAGCGCCGAGCTCGCCCGGTTCCGCTTCCCCCGCCAGCGCAAGGAGCCGTGGCTGTGCATCGCCGACTTCTTCCGCCCGGCCAGCTCCGGCGAGCTCGACTACGCCGCCTTCCAGCTGGTCACCATGGGATCAGCCGTCTCCGCCGAAGCCGCAAGGCTGTTCGCAGACAACCGGTACACCGACTATCTCCACCTGCACGGTCTCGGTGTGGAGATGGCCGAGGCCCTGGCCGAGTACTGGCACCACCGCATCCGCGAGGAGTGGGGCTTTGCCGACGAGGACGGCCCGAACCTGCTCGGCCTGTTCCGCCAGCAATACCGGGGCGGCCGGTACTCGTGGGGCTATCCGGCATGCCCGAACCTCGAGGACAACGCGATCGCGGTCGCCCTGGTGGAGGGAGCTCGCATCGGCGTGGAGGTGAGCGAAGGCTTTCAGCTCCATCCCGAGCAGTCCACCGTCGCCATCGTCTGCCACCACCCCCGCGCCAAGTACTTCGTAGAT
>JAKAYQ010000128.1 GCA_021826725.1 Actinomycetes bacterium | reverse complement strand
GAGGCGCGTCATCTGGTCGACGAACCCCCGCAGCGAGAGGGTGGCGTCGAGCACGAAGGTGTTGATGCTGATGCCCGCCCGGCTGCATCGGGCAACCTCGGCCAGGGTGATGTGGATCGTCTCCGGGACCGGCGGATAGTTGAAGAAGACCGAGTACCCGTCCCCGCCGGGCTCGGGAACGAGATGCGCAGTGGGCTCGCCGTCGGTGATCATGATGATCTGCTTGGTGCCCTGGCGGTGCGCCAGCATCCGGCGGGCGAGCAGCAGGCCGTGCTGCATGTTGGTGCCATAGGCGAAATCCCACGACACCTCGGGCAGATCCTGCGCCTTGATCTCGCGGGCCACCTCGGAGAACCCGACCAAACCCAGGAAGTCCCGCGGGAACCGGCTGGTGATGAGCGCGTGGAGCGCGATGGCCACCTTCTTCGCGGCCAGGAAATTGTCGCGCATCGGCATCGACAGCGACAGGTCCACCATCAAGACGGTGGATGCCCGCTCGAGCGCCTCGGTCCGGGCGATCTCGAAGTCGTCGGGGACGAGGCGGACCGGGGTGCCACTCCCCGCTCGGCGCACCGCGTTGTGCACCGTCCGCTCGATGTCGATGGTGAACGGGTCGCCGTGCTCGAACGGCTTGGTCTGCCCCTCGCGTTCGTGGCCCGTGCCGAGCAGGGTCGACCGGTGGCCGCCGACGCGGTCCTTGGCCAGCCGGCTGAACAGCTCGGACAAGGCGCGCTGCCCGATCCGCCGGATGCCGGCGGCGGTCAGCTGGTAGCGACCCTCGCGCTGCTCGATCAGCCCGGCCTCCTCCAGCTCGCGCGCCAGGCGGGCGAGGCTGTCGAGGGAGCGGGCGCCGTCGTCGCCGAGATACTTCGCGACCTGCTCCAGGTCGGCCTCGGCAAGAGCCCCGGGGGAATTGGCCGATCGCAGGAACTGCTCGAGCTCGTCCATCTCACCGAGGCGGCGTGCCGAGGCGGCGGCGGCGGCCATGCCGAGCGGGTCCTGGCCGCCGAAGCGGTAGCGCCGCCCCCAGCCGGCCCCGGGAACAGCCGTGCGCAGGTTCTCCGCCAGGCGCTCGACCTGCCAGCGCAGGCCGAGGTCGTCGAACAGCGACTCCGCCAGCGCCTGGAGCTGGGCGCGCTGCTCGGGGGTCATGGAGTCCAGCGCAGCCTGCGCCGATGCCATCTGGGCGGCCAGGTCCGCCAGCAGTTCGTCGAGGTCGTGGGGCTGTGAGGGGAAGAAGTCGCCGAACTGCTCCATGAACTGCTCGAAGCCGGGATCAAGCGTCTCGCCCCGCTCGCGCTGCTCGAGCATGCGGTTGAGGGCGTCGAACATCTGCCGGGTGCGCTCGAGCTGGGCGGGGTCGGGGCTCGACAGTGCCTCGCTCATCTGGTCGAACCAGCTGCGAGCCATCTCCTGGCGCATGCGCTCCAGCAGGTCCTCGAAGTGCTCGCGTGCCGCGGTGGAGGCGAACTCGTACCGCTGCAGACTGCGCACCTTGCCCGCGAGGTCCGGCGGCAGCAGGTCGAGGGCCATGGACCGCTCGGCCACCGCCTCACCGGTGACCTGGCGCCGGCGCTCGTCTCCCGACGCGCCCGCCTCGTCGGTCAGCTCCTGCAGGCCGGCTCGCTCCTGGGCGACCACCTCGTCGAGCTCGGCTGTGAGCTCGCGGTAAGCGCCACCGGGGTCGCCGCTTTCGAGCTCCTTCTGGCGAGCCTGGCGGAGCCGCTCGATCAGCTCGCGCAAGCCCTGCACCTGCTCACCGTCGGGACGCTGGTAGCCGCTGTTGAGCAGGCGGCGCAAGGCGGCGTCGGGGTCCCCGTGGTAGAGGAGGTCGTCAGCCAGCTCGCCGAACAGTTCCTCGACGTCGTCGGCGGCCGAGCGCTGGGTGCCGTCCCAGCGGCGGTACCCCCAGCGGTTCGTCACGACCACCACCCGGCGCTACCCGTCGCGCTCGACGCCGCTGGCGGCACGGTGTGCCGCTCACCCGACCAGCCGGTCACGACCGGCGCTCAGGCGGGTCGACGCGGCCGGCGCCCCCGGCCGTCCGCCCCGTCCGCTCGCGTCCACCCCGGTAGGCGGCCTTCGCCCCGGCCGCATCCTTGTTGAGGCGCTTGGCCAGGTGCAACCCCTCGAGCACCAGCTCGACAGCGGCAGCCACCTCGGCCGGGGCTTCACCCACGCCCAGGGAGCCGACCGGGGCCTGCAGGGCCGGGACCTCGGCGAGCACCTGCAGGTAGGCGGCGGCCGGCAGGTCGTCGCCGGCGTGCACCACCCGCTCGCTGTCGAAGGCAGCCACCACCGGACCGAGGTGCTCGGGCGCGACACGGCGGCGGAAAACGGCCAGCACCGCGGACGCCACCAGTGCCTGCCAGATACGCTCCTCGCGCCCTTCCTCGAGCGCTTCGATCTCGATCTTCCCCTGTGACGACGCCACCAGTGCGCCCAGGTCGCTCACCCGGGGCACCGCCGTGGGCTCCCCCAGGCGCAGGGCCCGGCGCACGGCGTTGGCCGCCAGGGTCTCGTAGTTGGCGATGCTGAGGCGCACCGACACGCCGGACCGCTGGTTGATGTGGGGACTCTGGCGGGCCAGCTGGGAAAGCTCGGCCACGATCTCACCCATGTGGTCGGGCACCACCAGCTGCGGACCGCCGGCACTGTTGGCGGGAAGCCGTGCCTCCTGGTGGACGATGGCCAGCTCAATGCCGGCATCGGGCGGGTAGTGCGTACGGATCTGGGCACCGAACCGGTCCTTCAGCGGCGTGATGATACGACCCCGGTTGGTGTAGTCCTCCGGGTTCGCCGTGGCCACCAGCATCACGTCGAGCGGAAGGCGGACCGTGAAGCCCCGGATCTGGACGTCGCGCTCCTCCAGCACGTTGAGCAGGCCCACCTGGATCCGCTCGGCCAGGTCGGGGAGCTCGTTGACGGCGAAGATGCCCCGGTTGGCCCGGGGGACGAGGCCATAGTGCAGCGTCAGCTCGTCGGCCAGGTAGCGGCCCTCGGCCACCTTGATGGGGTCAACCTCGCCGATCAGGTCGGCGATCGAGGTGTCGGGGGTGGCCAGCTTCTCCGCGAAGCGGCTGTCCCGGTGCACCCAGGTGACCGGCGTGTCGTCGCCCTCGGCCGCCACCAGGTCCCTCGCACGGCGCGACACCGGCCGGTAGGGATCGTCGCGCAGCTCGGAGCCGGCGACGACCGGCAGCCACTCGTCGAGCAGCTGGGTGAGCGAGCGGACGATGCGGGTCTTCGCCTGACCACGCTCGCCCAGCAGGATCATGTCGTGGCCGGCGAGCACGGCGTTCTCGATCTGGGGCATCACGGTGTCCTCGAAGCCGAGCACCCGAGCCACCAAGGGCTCCCCCGAAGCGATCCGCGATGCGGCGTTACGCCGCAGCTCCTCGCGCACCGGGACCGACTGCCAGCCCGAGGCGCGCAGCTCGCCGAGCGTGGCGGGGAGATCGGCCGGGGGATCGGGCGGGAAGGGCACCGTGACCATGCGGGCGAGCCTATGCCGGGCCGCCTTGGACCGTGCTGGCGGGCCAGCAGCCAGCAAACCGACCGGGCGCCGGAGGGCCGAGCCGATACAGCGACCAAGAAGCCAACGGACCGGGTGCCGGGGCGACGCGGCTGCTGTCACGGACTCCCCCGCTTCCCGTGACGGCGCTCGGCTGGCCGTCACCCGTGCCCGCGCCGGGCCGGGCAGCGCGTGCACGAGGTCCGGTCGTTTCGACCGGCGCGGGCCGAGGTGGAAAGATGAGCGCGCGCCGCCGACCCACCGGTGGCCGGAGTGCCCGCCCTAGCGGCGGCCCGGACCGGCGGTGGCGTGCTGCCGCGTCGACCGGACCGGTCGGCGCCCCGGGGAACCGGGGGGCAGCGAGCCCGAGAAGGAGGACAAGCCAGGCGTGAGCACCATCGATGATGTGAAACCGATCCCGGTCACCATCGGTGGCGTTCGGGGCGGCCCCGCGGTGCGGACACTTCGCCGCGACCCCTGGTGGAAGAGCCCGGCGTTCACCTTCGTGGTGCTGACGCTGTTCGTGGCCTACACAGTCTGGGCAGTGTTCCAGAACGCCGACTACTTCGTCGGCATCAGCCAGCACCGGGACCTCATCTCGCCGCTGTACTCCCCGTGCATCGTGGGCAGCTGCGTGCCCGGCAGCCACGGGACGTTCCTGGTCCTGCACTGGTGGATGCTCACGCCGGCGCTGATCGGACTGAGCGGGCCGGGTCTCTTCCGCAGTACCTGCTACTACTACCGCAAGGCCTACTACCGGTCCTTCTGGCAGTCGCCACCGGGCTGTGCCGTGGCCGACGGGCACAAGCGCTACACCGGCGAGAGCAGGTTCCCGCTGATCCTGCAGAACATCCACCGGTACGCGTGGTACGTGGCCATCGCGTGGAACGTGATCCTTACCATCGACGCCATCATGGCCTACCGCCTGCCGGGCGACGGGGGCATCGGCGTGAGCGTTGGCTCGCTCGTGCTCACTGCCAACGCGGCGGCGCTGTGGATGTACAGCCTGTCGTGCCACGCCTGCCGGCACGTCACCGGCGGGCACGTCAACGAGTTCTCCAAGGCGCCCATCCGCCACCGCCTGTGGAAGGTCGTGTCCAAGCTGAACGCCATCCATATGCAGTTCGCCTGGGTCAGCTTGTTCGTGGTCGTCATCGCCGACGCGTACGTCCGCATGGTGGCCGCCGGTTGGTTCACCGACCCCAAGCTGTTCTGAGCCGATCCCAAGCCGCGCGCGCTGCCCGCTGCACCGACAGAAGCACCGATCGAGAGGTGAGGACACACCATGGCTGATGGCCTGACGGCCGGTCCGGGAGCCGGCGAGCTCGAGACCCACGACTTCGACGTGGTGGTGATCGGCGCCGGTGGCGCCGGCCTGCGCGCCGCGGTGGAGGCCAAGGAGCGCGGCCTGCGCACGGCACTGGTGTGCAAGTCCCTGCTGGGCAAGGCGCACACGGTGATGGCCGAGGGCGGCGCGGCGGCTGCCATGGGCAACGTGTGGTCCGAAGACAACTGGCAGGTCCACTTCCGCGACACCATGCGCGGCGGAAAGATGCTCAACAACTGGCGCATGGCCCAGCTCCACGCCCAGGAGTCGCCGGACCGCATCCACGAGCTGGAGCGCTGGGGCGCACTGTTCGACCGCACCCCGGACGGCCGCATCCTGCAGCGGGACTTCGGCGGCCACCGCTACGCCCGCCTGGCCCATGTGGGCGACCGCACCGGCCTGGAGCTGATCCGCACCCTGCAGCAGCGGGCCGTTTCGATGGGCATCGAAGTGTTCATGGAGTGCAAGATCCTCCGGCTGCACAAGGACAGCGAAGGTCGGGTGAGCGCTGCGGTGGGCTACTGGCGGCCCACCGGCAGCTTCGTCGCCTTCACCGGCAAGGCGTTCGTACTGGCCACCGGGTCGATCGGAAAGTCTTGGAAGTACACGTCGAACTCGTGGGAGTCGACCGGCGACGGACACGCCATGGCTCTGTGGGCCGGCGCAGACATGATCGACATGGAGTGCGTGCAGTTCCACCCGACAGGCATGGTCTGGCCGCTGTCGGTCCGTGGCATCCTGGTCACCGAAGGGGTGCGCGGCGACGGCGGCGTGCTGCGCAACTCCGAGGGCCGGCGGTTCATGTTCGACTACATCCCGCCGATGTTCGCAGCTGAGACGGCCGACTCCGAGGCCGAGGGCGACCGGTGGTACGACGACCACACCAACAATCGGCGCCCGCCGGAGCTGCTGCCCCGCGACGAGGTCGCCCGCTCGATCAACAGCGAGGTCAAGGCCGGCCGGGGCAGCCCGCACGGGGGCGTGTTCCTCGACATCGCCAGCCGGCGCTCCGCCGAGTACATCCGCCGCCGGCTGCCGTCGATGTACCACCAGTTCAAGGAGCTGGCCGGCGTCGACATCACCGCCGAGGCCATGGAGGTCGGTCCGACCTGCCACTACGTCATGGGCGGCATCCGGGTGAACGCCGACACCGAGGCCACCACCGTGCCCGGCCTGTTCGCCTGCGGCGAGGTGGCCGGCGGCATGCACGGCTCCAACCGCCTGGGCGGCAACTCCCTGTCGGACCTGCTGGTGTTCGGCCGCCGGGCCGGCATGGCGGCGGCGGACTACGCCGAGGGTCGAACCGGCACGCCCACCGTGGACGCGGCGGAGTCCCGCAAGGTCGTGGACGAGGCCCTGGCGCCCTTTGCCCGAGACGGCGGTGAGAGCCCCTACGACATCCACCGCGACCTGCAGGAGACCATGCAGAGCCTGGTCGGCATCATCCGCACCGAGTCCGAGCTGGTGCAGGCGGCCAGCGAGCTCGACAAGCTGGCCGAGCGGGCCGGCGCCGTGGCCGTGTCGGGCGGCCGCGCCTACAACCCGGGCTGGAACCTGGCGACCGACCTGCCGTCCATGCTGGCGGTGTCGCGCTTGGTGACCACGGGCGCCTTGGCGCGCCGCGAGAGCCGCGGGGGACACACCCGCGACGACTATCCCAAGCCAGATCCCGAGTTCGGCAAGGTCAACCTGGTCCAACGGTTCGACGAGCAGGGGCGGCTCACCCTCACCCCCGAGCCGCTGCCCCAGATGCCGCCCGAGCTCGCCGCGCTGTTCGAGGAGCCGGCGGCGAGCCCGGCCCCTGCTCCCGGGAAGGAAGGACACTGATGGCCGACGTGACGATGCGGGTCTGGCGAGGCGACAGCACCGGCGGCGACTTCGCCGACTACACCATGCCGGCCGTCGAGGGCGAGGTCGTCCTCGACGTCCTGCACCGCATCCAGGCCGGCCCGGCGCCGGACCTGGCCTGCCGGTGGAACTGCAAAGCCGGCAAGTGCGGGTCGTGCTCCGCCGAGATCAACGGCATGCCCCGGCTCATGTGCATGACCCGCATGGACGAGCTGCCCACCGAGGAGCCGGTGGTCGTCGCCCCGATGAAGACCTTCCCCATCATCCGGGACCTTGTCACCGACGTGTCGTTCAACTACGTCATGGCCCGGCAGCTCCCACCGCTCAAGCCCCGGGCCCCCGAGGCGGACGGCACCTACCGGATGCAGCAGGTCGACGTGGAGCGTGGCCAGGAATTCCGCAAGTGCATCGAGTGCTTCCTGTGCCAGAACGTCTGCCACGTCATTCGCGACCACGAGGAGAACAAGCCCAACTACGCCGGACCGCGGCTGTTCATCCGGTACATGGAGCTCGAGTCGCACCCGCTCGACACCAACGACCGCCGCGAGCTGCTGCGCCAGCGGATGGGCATCGGCCTGTGCAACATCACCAAGTGCTGCACCGAGGTGTGCCCCGAGCACATCAAGATCACCGACAACGCCATCATCCCGCTGAAAGAGCGCGTCGTCGACAGTTCGTACGACCCGATCGCCTGGCTCGGACGCAAGATCCTGCGCCGCACCAAGCGAGGCGCGGTCGAAGTCGCCCAGGATGCACCGGCGTTCACCGCGCCCACCTCGGAGGACCGCTTGGAGCGCCAGACCCTGCCGGTCATGGTCGGTACCGCTGTGGGTGCCGGCAACCCGAGCACCGCTGCTTCCGCGGGACCCGGTGCCGGACCCGCTGAAGCGGCCGGCGGCACCGGCCCCACCGCGGCCGGCGACCCGTTCGGAACCGACGCGGGCGCCTGAGGCCCGATCCGTGCCGGCGTTCCTCAGCCCGGCGTGGGTCGACGCCTTCAACGACGCCAGTGCCGATGCCGATCCCCCTCGGCCGGGCCCTGATGCCGCTCTGGCCGCCCAGAGCGGGCGGTTCTCGGTGTGCCAGACCGTCGTCGGCGGGCCCGACGGGGACGTCAGCACCACCCTGGTCGTCGACGGTCCGACGGTGCGCATGCAGCTCGGCACCACCGACCAGGCCGACGTGTCCGTGCGGCTGGACTGGGACGACGCCGTCGCCATGGCCAGGGGCACCCTGTCGGCGGTCGACGCGCTGGCGGGCGGGCGGATCCGGGTGCGGGGTGACCTCGGCGTGCTGGTGGCCGGCCAGGCCGTGCTGGCCGCCTTGCAAGAGCGGCTGCAACCGCTGCACGACGCCACCACGTACTGACGGTCCTGACGCTCCATGCTCATGGTCGTCCGGTCCCGTCATCCCATCGGGTGCGCCTCGGCCCGCGGGCCGAGGGCGGCGCGGCTGACAGCCGGGCGGCCGAGGACCGGGCATCGCAGGTAGCCTTCGGCGCGGCGCGGCGGCACGCACCCGATGGCGGGCCGGGGCCGGGGCCGGGGCCGGCAGCCGCTCCGCTCCGCTCCGGTGCGCAGAAGCACCGGCGACAACCGACAGGAGGCGGTAATGGAGGTCCTTTCGTCACGGCTGCTGCTGCGGCCGCGGAACCTGGAGCGCTCCCTCGACTTTTACGCCGGCACGCTCGGGCTGCCCGTCTACCGAGAGTTCGGTGCCGGCAGGCAGTACGGGGTGGTGTTCTTCACCGGTGGGGGGTACCTGGAGGTCTCCGGCGAGCTCGCGCCCGGGCCGAAACGCGGCGCCACGACTGGACCAGCCGACAGCACCACGACCGGACCAGCCGACAGCACCGTGCCCGGACCAGCCGACAGCACCACGACCGGACCAGCCGACAGCACCACGACCGGACCAGCCGACAGCACCACGACCGGACCAGCCGACAGCACCGTGCCCGGACCAGCCGACAGCACCACGACCGGACCAGCCGACAGCACCACGACCGGACCAGCCGACAGCACCGTGCCCGGACCAGCCGGCGCCGGTCCGGACGCTTCAGGCATTGCCCTGTGGCTGCAGGTACGCGACGCCACCACCGAGGTCGGACGGCTCGCCGCCGCCGGCGTCCCGGTGGTCCGCGCCGTGCAACGCGAGCCGTGGGGGCTGGTCGAGGGCTGGATCGAGGATCCTGACGGCATGCGGATCGGCATCGTCGAGGTGCCGAACGACCACCCGCTGCGCCGCCGCGTCGACTGATCCGACGGCACGGGGCACCTGCGGCCCGGCTGCTGGTAGCCGGGCGGTCGTCCGCAGCCCCGGCCCGGCGCTCCCATCACACCACGTGCCCAGCCAACCCACACCACACCACGTGCCCAGCCAACCCACACCACACCACGTGCCCAGCCAACCCACACCACACCACATGCCCAGCCAACCCACACAACACCACATGC